>CALJVA010000072.1 GCA_937975135.1 uncultured Thermoactinomycetaceae bacterium
GTATGTATTCTCGTAAATAGAGCATGATAAGGGAATGAATTCCTGTAAGATTTTTCTTAGCCTTTTAGGCAGATATCTAATTAGGTGAGGTGAATGTAAATGACTTATGTAATTGAACCCAAGTTAGAGACCGAAATGTGGACCATTTTGAATGAGGAGGGAGAGATTAACGAAGGGCAGCAAGCTCCTGATCTTTCTGATGAAGAGTTAAAAGACCTTTATCGTTGGATGTTACGGATTCGCACCTATGATGGGCGTGCCATTCGTTTGAATCGTCAGGGACGGCTTGGCTTTTATGCTCCAATGGCTGGCCAGGAAGCTTGTCAGATTGGATCGGTTGCTGCTCTTCGCAAAAGTGACTGGTTGTTTCCTAGTTATCGAGATTTTGGAGCCATGTTTTATCATGGACTTCCGATGGAACTAGCATTCCTTTATTCGCGAGGACAAATCGGAGGCGGGAAAATTCCGGAAGATGTTAATATGTTCCCACCTCAGATCATTATTGCCGCCCAATGCTTACACGGTGCGGGGGCTGGCTGGGCTTTCCGGTTGCGTAATGAGGACCATGTCACCTTAACCCTATTTGGGGATGGAGCGACCTCTCAAGGTGATTTCCATGAAGCATTAAATTTTGCCTCCGTTTATGATTCTCAAGCGATCTTTTTCTGTCAGAACAATGCTTATGCCATCAGTGTACCTTTGAAGAAGCAGATGCGGAGCGAAACCATTGCTCAAAAAGCAATTGCTTATGGAATTGCTGGTGTGCGCATTGACGGAAACGATATTTTTGCTGTCTATCAAGCAACCAAAGAAGCTGCTGAGCGGGCACGGCGGGGAGAAGGGCCTACATTGATCGAAGCTGTTACCTACCGATTGGGTCCCCACACTATGTCCGGAGACGATCCAAGCCGCTATCGCACTAAAGAGGAAGAAGAAGAGGCAGCAAAGCGGGATCCTTTGATTCGCTTCCGCAAATATCTGGAGAAGAGAAATCTATGGTCAGAGGAAGAGGAAGAATCAACCAAGCAAGAAATGCTGGATGAAATGGCTGCAGCCTTGAAAAAGGTAGAGCAGATGCCTAAGGGATCCGTGGAAGATATTATCGAAGATGTGTATACCAATACACCCGAGCGGCTCCGAAAACAAAAAGAGGCTTTTGTTCGTTGGAAGGAGGAGAATCTATAATGGCTAATCTAACCTTAATCCAAGCAATTACAGATGCGATGCGTACTGAGATGGAACGGGATGACTCAGTAATCGTAATGGGAGAAGACGTAGGGGTAAATGGGGGTGTATTCCGAGCTACGGAAGGTCTATACCAGCAGTTTGGGGAAAATCGTGTCTTTGATACACCGTTAGCCGAATCGGGAATTATTGGTACTGCAATTGGGTTGGCGACTCAAGGATTTAAACCAATCGCTGAGATTCAGTTCCAAGGCTTTGTTTATGTTACGATGGATCAGATTAGCTCCCAGGCCGCACGGCTTCGCTTTAAGTCAGGTGGACGATTTAATGTACCCATGGTAATCCGTTCTCCTTATGGAGGAGGAGTGAAGGCTCCAGAGATGCACTCTGATAGCCTTGAAGCTCTGTTTTTGCACACACCAGGGCTAAAAATTGTTATCCCCAGCACTCCTTATGATGCGAAGGGATTGTTAATCTCGGCGATCCGTGATCCAGATCCCGTACTTTATTTTGAACCAATGCGTCTCTATCGCTCGGTAAAGGGTGAGGTGCCAGAAGGAGCTTATACCGTTCCCATTGGGAAAGCGCGCGTGGTAAAAGAAGGATCTGATGTCACCTTGCTTGCTTACGGGACCATGGTTGGTGTAGCTGAAAAGGCAGCGGCCGAAGCAGAAGAAAAACGGGGAGTTTCCATTGAAGTGATCGATTTGCGATCGATTGTTCCCATGGATATGGATACCATTTTTGCTTCCGTTAAAAAGACGGGCCGGGTCGTTGTTGTCCATGAAGCGGTAGAATCCGGTGGGGTTGCTGCTGAAATTATTGCTCGGATTAACGAAGAAGCCATCCTCCATTTGGAGGCACCGGTCATGCGGGTAACTGGCTTTGACACACCTTTTCCTACCCCGATGATCGAAGATGAGTGGATGCCAACTGCAGGACGTGTTCAAACAGCAATTAATCAAGTGCTTGATTTCTAGGTTTTGAAAGGAGGTAGACATGCATGGCTTATGAATTGAAGTTGCCGGATATTGGTGAAGGTATCCAAGAGGGGGAGATTGTGACCCTATATGTAAAACAAGGAGATACTGTAAAGGAAGATGATGTTTTTGCCGAGGTGCAAACAGATAAAGCAGTTGTAGAAATCCCCTGTCCTGTAACGGGTACAGTGAAAGAAATCCTTGTAAAAGAAGGGGATGTTATCGATGTTGGCACGGTAATGGCTGTTTTTGTTCCTGAAGGAGAAGAAGTAACTGCTCCATCGAGCCCAGCACCTTCAACTGAAAAGAAGACGGAAACGGAAGTGAAACAATCTCAATCGGTTGCCACACAGGAAAAACCGGTCACAGTGGGGAATAAGAAAAGGGTGCTGGCGATGCCCTCTGTACGGAAGTTGGCTCGGGAACTGGGAATTGACATTACCCAAGTGACACCAAGCGGGCCAAATGGCCGAATCACGGCGGAGGATGTTCGCAACTTTGCTTCAGGATCCGTACAAAAAGAAGTGCCTGCTACTACTGAAGAACCACAAGAAGTTCCGGCGGTTTCATCCTCTATGCCCGCTCAGCCAACACCTGTGGCTGCGGCTGGAGATGAGGAGCGAATTCCTTTGCGTGGATTGCGCCGTACCATTGCCCGGCGGATGGCTGAGAGCAAGTTTACAGCTCCTCATGTAACCGTGATGGAAGAGGTTGATGCAACCAAGCTGATTGAGATTCGTTCTTGGGGTAAGAAGGTAGGAGAGGAACGAGGAATTAAGCTTACCTATCTCCCCTTCATTATCAAGGCGGTGATTGCCGCTCTGCGTCAATATCCCACACTGAATGCTTCAATTGACATGGAAAAAGAAGAGATCATTATTAAGAAATATGTTCATATGGGGATCGCTACTGCAACAGAAGACGGGTTGATCGTCCCTGTGATAAAAAATGCTGATCGCAAATCAATTTTCCAATTAGCAGAGGAACTAACAGAATTAACGACGCGTACCCGGGAGCGGAAAGCTCAACCCCATGAGTTGACAGGAAGCACCTTTACCATTACCAATATTGGTTCCTTCGGTGGTACTTACTTTACTCCAATTATCAATTATCCTGAGGTGGCAATTCTCGGGGTTGGTAAAATCGCAGATCGGCCAGCGGTTGTGGATGGACAGGTGGTTGTGCGGCCTCAGATGCATGTCTCTCTCAGCATGGATCACCGCCTGATCGATGGTGATGTAGCAGCACGCTTCTTAAGTAAAGTCAAGGAGCTATTGGAGAATCCGAACCTTTTGATGATGGAGATGAGCTAAATGGTTGTTGGAGATTTTGCTACGGAAGTAGATGTGATGGTGATAGGTGGTGGCCCGGGCGGATATGTGGCAGCGATCCGGGCTGCCCAACTGGGGCGAAAGGTGACTTTGGTTGATAAATCGGAGCTGGGCGGTGTATGCCTGAACCGTGGGTGTATTCCTTCCAAAGCGTTAATCAGTGCAGCAGACCGTGTTCAGCAGATTCGCAGTGCATCAAAACTTGGAATTAATGTAGAGAACGTAGCTGTTGATCTGGAACAGATGATGAATTGGAAGGACGAAGTTGTAAAAAAACTGACCGGTGGAGTGCGCACCTTACTGAAAGGAAATAAGGTGGAAGTTGTCTCAGGAGAGGCTTACTTTTCCGGTCCCAATACAGTACGTGTATCAACAGAGAATAGTAGCCAAACCTATCAGTTTAATGACTGTATTATCGCAACAGGCTCCAGACCCACTGAATTAAAATCCCTTCCTTTCGATGGAAAACGGATTTTATCCTCAACAGAACTGTTACAACTGAAAGAAGTACCCAAACACTTACTTGTAGTGGGCGGTGGCTATATTGGCTTGGAGTTGGGTACTGCTTACCGGAAACTAGGTAGTGAAGTAACGATTTTGGAAGGTGCAGATAGCATTCTTCCCGAAGTGGATCCCGCCATTACGCGAATGGTAAACCGCAACCTGAAGAAGCTGGGTGTTAAAGTAGTTACCAAGGCGATGGTACAAGGTGGTCAAACAACTGGAGATGAGGTTACCGTTACAGCAGAAGTAAAAGGAAAAGAGGAAACTTTCACTGCCGATGTGGTCTTGGTAGCAATTGGTCGTACACCTAATACGGATGAACTTGGGCTGGATCAGGTAGGAATCACTCCCGATGAACGGGGCTTTATTCCCGTCGATGATCAGCTTCGTACTGCAGTCGATCATGTGTATGCCATCGGAGATATTACTGGCGGTGCTTTGCTTGCTCATAAGGCAAGTTATGAAGGAAAAGTGGCTGCGGAGGTGATTGCGGGACAGAAAAGTGCCGTTGATTACCAAGTCATGCCCTATGTTATTTTTAGTGATCCGGAGATCGCATACGCAGGACTTACAGAAAAAGAGGCGAAAGAAGCAGGGTATGATCCTGTAACCAGTCGCTTTTCCTTCCATGCGAACGGAAGAGCACTCTCGATGGAAGCAGCAGATGGCTTTGTACAAGTGGTTGCTGACAAAGAAAGTAAACAGATTTTAGGCGTACAAATTGTTGGTCCTGAGGCCTCTTCCTTGATTTCGGAAGCGGTACTAGCGATTGAAATGGGAGCAAACGTAGAAGATCTCAGTCTCACGATTCATCCACACCCCACTTTGCCCGAAGCTCTCATGGAAGCGGCAGAAGGAGTACTCGGACAAGCGATTCATATGGTAAACAAAAAATAACTTTTACATAACCACGGTATATACCGTGGTTATTTTTTGTCGGAAACGGACCTCGGAAAGGAAAAAGAAGGGAATAGGATAACGAATCATTTACAAAGTAAGAGAAACGATAACATAGATAATATCAGGGTTTTTTCTAGTTTTTATTGTTGATGGCGAAAAAAGAAGGAACCACGCGAACTATGTCGAAATCATGCAGAAGAACTTTTACTTTTGGAGGAAATAACCGCCTATGGAAACATCTATTCAGATCGAAGTACGACCAACAGAGATCGATGTGATGGGACATGTGAATAATGCAAAATACCTGGAGTATATGGAGTGGGGAAGAGAAGATTGGTATAACAAGGCTGAGCTTCCCTTTGATACTTTTACTGAGATGGGAATTGGAACAGTAACTGTGAATATTGAGATCAACTATCGTAAAGAGGCACGCCTTGGGGATAAGTTGACCATTTATACCCGACCGATTCGTAAAGGACGGTCCAGTTTTGTTTTGGAACATCGTATATTGAATGAGGAAGGAGAACTTGTTTCAGATGCTCGTGTAACAGGTGTTACCATCGACTTAAAGGAACGAAAAAGTGTCCCTCTACCAGAAAAATTAGCTCGACAGTTTCCAGATAAGTAAGGAATCCATAAAAAAACCGCCTATGATAATGGCGGTTTTCCCGGTTATTTTGATTGGCGGAGCCGACCGATTTCCGCCAATATCTCATCGATTTCCATCATGGTTAATTGTCCTTTTCGTTTATCTATCAATTCATAGATCTCTCGGATTTCATCATAGTCTTCTAGGCGAAAATCATTTACCTCAATAATTGAGGTATTGGCTACTTTTAGCTGAGATTTAATCGATTCTATAAGATAAGTTAGATTTTCTATCGTTGGGGCTTCTAAGTTCACAAGATCCCTCCTGTCTGGTTATGGCTTTTATAAGTATTGTATCGAAAAAGGATCGGGAAATCACAGTGAAAAATTATTTTGATGTAATTCCTACATTATTGGCGGATTTTACCGAACATTCATTCGATATTTTGTAAGACCTGAGAAAGGATGATCTATTATGGTTAACAAAAAGCTGTTTACACTGGAAGAAGTAAATCAATTATTACCGCGACTAAGTGCAGAAATCATCCAACTTCAGCAATTAAAACGGGAATTTCGAATACATCATCGTAAGTTGCAGCAAAAGAAAGCAGCAATTAGTGGAAGTATTTCAGTCGCCGAGGATCCTTACTTTGAGTTGGAAACAACCTTAGAGTTCCTGAATATTCAACAGCGTGGGATCATTCATCGGATACAAGAAACAGGAGCTCAGTTGAAGGATATTGAGCTTGGTTTAATCGATTTTCCTGGGGAGTTAAATGGAGAGCCGATTTTTTACTGTTGGCAGTTGGGAGAGGAGAAAGTAACTCATTGGCATCATATATGGGAAGGAGATTCGTATAGAAAAAGTCTCCCGATACATAAGTGAAGGAACCTTAATGATGTATATGTAAGAGTGTACATCACAAATGAAATTGCACTGAAGAGAAGCACAAGCTGGTGAAATCTTACTTAAATTATTATTCTTTCTGTCTCTTCAGGAGCGAAATGGGTTATGAGATAAACGAGGGACTAAGGAAGTGTGAGGCTTGACAGCGTTCTACTTCACACTTCTTAGTCCCGCTTTTTTTCACCACATACCTAAGTATGTTTTAAGTAAAGCAAAGGATTCGCGCATTTTATGATAGGGCATAAACAACACTCGGGAGTGAACAGGAGCGGGAACTGCGGATAGTCCTTCCCGTTCTGCATATCGAAGAGCACGATACAGATGATAGTCATGTGATACTAGATAAATATCGGTTAGTCCTTTTTGATCAAGTAGTTCTTTGGAGTAAGCGAGGTTGGTTTTGGTATCATGGGATTGGTTTTCCGTAAGAATTCGATCCTCAGGAACCCCAAGTTCGATTAAATAATGCCGCATTCCTTCGGCTTCAGAAATGGTACTGTTACTGCCCATGCCACCGGAACAGAGAATCCATTCCACTTTTCCGGATTGATAAAGAGAGTAAGCTAGGTTAAGTCGTTCTCTTAAGGCGGGACTGGGCTGATCATTCCATAATGCTGCACCCAGTACAAGAGCTACCTGCCTTTTCTCATCTGGTTGAGGCACATTATCATAAGAAGAAACACGTGACCACAAGAAATAAAAACCGAGGACCGTGACTGCGAAAAAAAAGAGTCCAAGGAGGAGTTCTTTTTTTAGTGTAAGAATGGGAATTCAGTCCTTTCCATGAAAGAATCATGGGATCGCCTGCCATAAAAATATGGCAGGCGATTGGTTTATAAAGGCTTATAAACTTTACCCCAACTGTGTTGTGTCAGCTCATTTTCCAAAACAAATCCATGTTGATCAATAAAAAACTGATATAATTGTTCTTTCCGGGAAAAGTATATGTTAGATAATTTCACATAAACCCCAGTAACCTGTAGTTCTTTTAATCCAATAAATAAAGTATGGAGTAATGCCGTATCAACTCCTCGATCCTGGCCGTCAAAGCCATAATCAATGTTATTAATTTGGACCTCGGCGTTTTCACGGTACTGATCTACAGTAAGCACATCTGTTACTTCTGTTCCATCGATAAAAAGAGACAAACGAATTTTTCGATGTTCTTGGTCTCCATTTTGATTGTCAGGTAGGGCTACTACACGAGCTTTCTCAATCAGCATTCCTACAGTGAAGCGCTGACCCTTTTTATCCATATATTCAAAAATACGCTTATCTCCATCTTCTTTTAACGCTTTGAATTTGGAAGATAGCTCGAGATTTTTTCGTGATAATTCGATATTTTGTCGTGCATTTGCATCCTTAATCGAAAGGAGTGCCTCATTTACCTCACTAATTTGTTTTTCCTGCTGTTTCTCAAAAGCAGTTAGTACCTCTGGTAGGTGGTTGGAAAGTAACAAGTAGTGAGATAATGTTGCCAACTTTCCCCCCTGCTCCGCTTCAGCATTTTCTACTTTTTTACCTGCTTGACCAGTAAAAAAGTAGGGAACTCCATTTTCCATTAATACAAGTAAATTGGTACTCCCTTTCTTACCATAAGGAATTGTTTTTAACGTTCCTACCTCTTCAACGTGAACGGTGGTACCGGGAAGGACGGAGGCGCCGATTTCTTTGGATAGTTGGCCAATCAAAAAGAGAAGTTCATGGGTCGCTTGATGAAGTTGTTTTTTATTTCCACTCAGTTTACCAAGAAGTCTTGGATCTTTTATCCCTGTTTCCGGTGTCGCTTTGTTGTTTTTCGTTTGTTTATTAATAGTTGTGCGAGCCCAGTTATTTACTCTTTTTACTAGATTTTTTGTCTTTTTGACAAGTTTATCAAAGGAATTGGGCAGGTGATGCTGGCTCATTTGTAGGATCCCCCTTATAAAGCTTGTTTATATTATTATAAATATGTATCTAAGGAAAAGCATTGAAAATAAATAAATGAATTTCAAAGATAGTGTCCATTTTTGTTGTGAGGAGTCGTGAATTTTAATAATATCATATCATAACTTGCTTGATGTGATGGTTTATTATAGTATTTTTGTCTATTTTGGGGGTGACTTTTTGGAACGGAATTATTCTAGTAGGATTAATGATGGAGAGTGTCATGTGTGGTGGGCCAATCGGTTTGATGCTCATCCATCTTTGCTCTCCTTAATTAACGATTTGGAAAAGGAGCGTTATCAGTCCTTTTGTTTACAAGAAGATCAAGATCGCGCTTTGGTTTCGTATGCTTTATTACGTATTTTGTTATCTAAGTATTTACATATGGATCCTCAGGAAATTCCTATTGATCGTACTTGTCCGCAGTGTGGAAAACCGCATGGAAAACCATATCTTACAGCTCCTTTTTACCATCACCTAGAGATATCAGTTTCCCATTCCGGTGAACGGATTGTGATTGCTATTGGAAGAAGTCCTTTAGGCATCGATATTGAAAAGATTCGGATGGACCTAGCAATCGAGGAGATGATTCCTGCTGTTCTTTCTCCGAAAGAAAGAGAAGATCTTTATAAAGCGGAGAGTTGGCACTATGCTTTTTATACTTATTGGACTCGAAAAGAAGCGATAACAAAAGCAATGGGTCAAGGAATTGTACTGCCTTTAACGGATATAGAAGTAAGTGGCCATCGGGAAGAACCAAAATTTTTATCATATAAGGAGGATCCGGATTTGCCTCAGCGCTTTTGTATGAAAGATCTTGATTTTGGGAAGGAATATCATTCTAGTTTGGCAGTTATGGGTCCTTTAAAAAAGGTGTGGATTGGAAATGCCTCTTCACTTATTGATTCATTTTGTTAATATATTTATCGTTAGATTTGTTGAAAGCAGGGGTGCTTTGATACCCAGTTAGATTAAGAAGTGTCTTCTCCCTTATCGAGAGCTTGTACGCTTCAATGCGTTTTACTATAAATTTATATAAAAAGATAATTGAGGTGTTGACATGGATTGGAAGTTATTTGAGGATTTGACCCAAGCAGCAGGAGCACCAGGCTTTGAAGGAAATGTATCCCAAGTTATGGAATCCTATATCGCCCGCTATACAGATGAAAAGATTGAAGATAACTTAGGTGGTATATTTGGTGTATTACGGGGTGAACCAACAGGACCTCGAGTCATGGTAGCTGGTCATATGGATGAAGTGGCATTTATGGTGACTCGAATTACTAAAGAAGGTTTTCTAAAGTTTCGCCCCCTTGGTGGTTGGTGGGATCAAGTGCTTTTAGCCCAACGAGTGGAGATTGTAACCAGATCGGGTCAGCGAATTCCTGGGGTGATTGGTTCTATTCCACCTCATTTATTGGACAAGAAGGCACGGGAGCGACTAGTCTCTCTCGATGAAATGTTTATCGATATTGGAGCAAAAGACGCAGAAGAAGTAGCTTCATTAGGTGTTCGTCCTGGAGATCCAGCTGTTCCTGTTTGCCCCTTTATTGAGATGGCAGGGGGAAAAAGGATAATGACCAAGGCCTGGGATAATCGCTTCGGCTGTGGGCTAGCAATAGAACTGCTAAGAGAACTGCACAAGGAAGCCCATCCCAACATTTTATTCAGTGGGGCTACGGTTCAAGAAGAAGTGGGTTTAAGAGGAGCAGCCGCTGCGGCCAACAAGATCCGACCTGATGTCTTCTTTGCTGTTGATGCAGGTCCAGCTGGTGATATCCCAGGTGTTAGAGATGGCTTTGGAGAACTAGGGGGCGGCGTTCTTATTCGCATTATGGATGGTTCAATGATTACGTTGCCCGGGATGCGAGACTTTTTGATAGATACTGCAGAAAGTGAAGGAATTCCTTATCAGATTTATGTGTCACCAGGGGGAACTGATGCAGGGAGTGTACATCAGACCGGAACCGGAGTTCCCTCAGCGGCCATTGGAATCTGTGCCCGCTATATACACTCCCATGCTGCCATTGCGGATAAAGAGGATGTGGAGGCAGCTCGGTCTTTCCTTGTGGCATTAATTAAGCGCTTGGATTGGAATACACTCAAATTAATTACGAAGAGGAGATAAGGAGGTTATTAGCGTAATTATCACGATTTTTGCGGGCAGTAAAGTAAAAGCCAGAATTACACCCTTTTTTCTGAGAGGGTCTCAAGATTAGAAAACTGTCCTTGGAGCTCCTTTGAACGTTGTTGCGCCCGTAATACAGCATGTTTTACAGCTTGAACAAAACCAAGTTCTTGCAACTTTTCGAGTCCAGCCACTGTCGTACCTCCTGGGGACATTATTTGCTGACGCAATTCCCCAGGCTTTTTTTGTGTGCATTTCAGCATTTCTACAGCTCCAAAAAATGTTTGTAAGGTAAGTCGGCGTGCGGTTTCTTTAGGCAGTCCGGCAGAGACTCCTGCTTGTTCCATCGCTTCAATCATATAATAGATATAGGCGGGCCCACTACCTGACAATCCGGTTACAGCATCCATATCCTTCTCATCAACGATCACTGTTGTACCGATGGATTCGAAAAGCTGTACAGCAGCTTTCAAATCAGATGGTTTAACCCAGGAACCTGTACATAAGGCGGTGGCAGAGGCGAGGATCCGGGAGGATGTATTAGGCATAGCCCGGATGACTGAAGTGTTTGGTTGTAAAAAGGATTCCACAAAGCGAGTTGTAATCCCAGCTGCCACAGTAATTACTCGTTGTCCCGGTTGAATCAAACCGGCCCATTGTTGGAGCGCTTCTCTCATATCAGATGGTTTTACCGCAAAAATAATCGTGTTTGCTTGAGAAATGTTTTGATGATTATCAGTGGAGATTCCCACTTTATAACGAGCCTGAAGTTGAGTCAAACGCTCTTTTCGTTTACGATTAATAACGGTAATGAACTCCGGACGGCTATACCCGCTTTCTAAAATTCCAGCAATGATTGCTTCAGCCATTTCACCAGCACCGATAAAGAAAAAGCTCTCTTTTTCTTCATCCATGGAAGGTGATTTATGCATGACTCTTCACTCTCCCTGTCCAAGATAAAAATAAACACCCTCTGTCGCCTTAAAATAAGGACGAAAGAGGGTGTTCTTCCGCGGTACCACCTTATTTGGCATAAAAATGCCCACTTTAGCAGCATCAAACTGCCGTACTGCGATAACGGAGCTATCCGTACCGATTCATCATCGTCCGCTTACAGGAGTGGGTTCTAACAGCTTACCGGTAAAGCTTACAGCATATTGCTTTACTCTCTGGGCGGTTACACTGTTATACTAGCTCCTGTCATTGCGTTTTCCGTATCATAATTTTTTACTATTATCCTGGAATAGAGGATCTTTGTCAAGGTGTTCAATGGTGATTTGTAATTGGAAATCCGTTTTCCTATAGATCGCCGGATAGAGGAACAAGGATGTGTAGCCTGCCAACCCGGTATTTTCCACTTAGTTGGATTTTTTTCCGAAATTATGTGATTTCTTGTTTAAACATGAGACCCTTTTGGCAATAATGAGAACAGGAGGGGAAATAGCAGATGTCATTGGATTGCCTAAGTGGGATGCAAATCGTAAAAGTTGAAAGTTATAAGCATGATGGCACATTGCACCGCACTTGGAAAGAATCCATAGTCCTAGATGATGGTGAACCTTTAATTCTAGCCAATCATGGAACAGAAGTAACGGAACGAGATGGAAAGACATGGGTTACTTCCGAGTTAGCCATTTGCCAGTTTCATAGAAACAGATGGTATCATACAATTATTCTATTCAAAGAGGATATGAATTATAGCTATTACTGTAATATTGCTTCTCCCTGTAAGATGGAGCGGGGAGTTCTCTCTTACATTGATTATGACTTAGACTTAGTTGTTGATATGCAAGGGAATATGAAGTGGCTGGATCACGATGAATTTATAGAAAACAAGAAGAGATATTCCTATTCGGGTGAGATCCTGAAAGAGATTGAGATGGCAACTGCTCAACTTGAAGCTTTGGTAAGTAAGAGGTTGGATCCCTTTAATCCTTCCTTTGTTTTCGATTGGTATCATCGTTTTCTTTCTACCCAAAAAAATGATGAGACAAAGCAAGCCACCTGTACCGGCTTATACCCATATGCAGGGATAATAGGAAGGGGAGGTGGCGAAAACGGGAATAGGAGGTGACAGGTACATGTTCTTTTTACGGGACTCATGTACCTACACCAATGAAATTTAGATTTATCCGACGTTGGGTACAGCCCATTGTGATTGCTTTAGTGATTGCACTTGGAATTAACCAGTATGGGATAGCGCTTTCCATCGTGAATGGTTCATCCATGGCACCTACATTACAAGATGGAGATCGACTACTGGTGAATAAATTTACTCCTCGCTTTTCCCCTCCAAAAATAGGTGATGTGATTACCTTTGAGGATCCTAGTCATAAAGGCAGATATTTGGTAAAAAGGGTTATAGGGATTCCAGGTAATACAATTGAAATCAAAAATGGTAAACTGTACCGAGATGGAAAAGTGGTAGAAGAGCCTTACGTTGATACAAAAATTGCAGATGGTGACTTTGGTCCCATCAAAGTAAAAAAGGGAACTGTCTTTGTAATGGGGGATAACCGAAATCGAAATGCTAGCAGGGATAGTAGATATGAGAGTGTTGGATTGGTTTCCTTGAAAAGCATTGATGGGAAGGTAGAGCTCATCATCTGGCGTCCGTCCTTAGCTGCCCACTTGTAACCGTATAGGATGTGACGATTGCCAATAATAAAAAGAGTCAAAAAGAGTTCACAAAGTTACCTTTACTGTGCTCCGATATATCGCATAATAGTAGGTGAGCATATTGACTCACTTATATTATCACATTTTGATAATAAGTGGGTTGATTTGACCGCCCGGGCGCAGTAGAATATTTTGCCACGTACTTTCAGTGTACGAATAGATAGTAAAAAATGTTTTTAGGAGGAAAAGGTCAATGGATTTGCTCACAAAAACGAGACGTATCTCACGAATTCTACAAAAAAACATCGGCCATCATTTGGTCGATTTTGATCAAGTGGCCCAAGCATTGTGTGATGTCATTGGTGCCAATATTTATGTTGTAAGCCCAGAGGGTACAATTCTGGGATTGGCTATTGACCATGAGATTGATAATGAACGAATGGTAAAGTATCTCCAGGAGCGGCAGTTTTCAAAAGAGTATGCCGCACTGTTGATGGAAGTAGACAAAACAATGCCCAATGTTAGTGTAGAGAGTCCTCTTACAGCATATCCGTCAGAAATGAAGGATATGTTCCGTCAAGGATATACTACTTTAGTACCGATCAATGGTGGCGGCGATCATTTAGGTACATTGGTTCTTTCTCGAATGAATGAGAAATTTGTCGATGACGATTTAATCCTCGCTGAATATGGAGCAACTGTTGTTGGAATGGAAATCTTGCGGGAGCGAGCAGGACAAATTGAAGAAGAAGCACGTAGCCGAGCAGTAGTGCAGCTGGCGATTAGCTCCCTTTCCTTTAGTGAATTGGAAGCAGCGGAACATATTTTTCAAGAACTAGATGGGCGTGAAGGACTGCTAGTTGCCAGTAAGATTGCTGACCGTGTAGGAATTACCCGTTCAGTTATCGTCAATGCCCTGCGCAAACTAGAAAGTGCTGGAGTTGTTGAATCCCGTTCACTAGGCATGAAAGGAACTTACATCAAAATCTTGAATGATAAGTTGCTTCCAGCTTTGGAGAAGGCTCGCCATTAATGAAGCGATTGTTTAAATAAAAACGAAGGAAGCTTTGAAAAGAAACCCAAGTTGGTGAACAGTTACACCACTTGGGTTTTTTATTTTGAGTACATTAAATACCTTAAGTAAAAGGAGTGACGTTTAACGTACTACCTTGGTTTTTAGTGTTATCCAAATACTTTTAAAGGAAAGGACGAATTGTGAATAAACTACAAATCTATATTTGTTATAATGTATCAATAGGTCACTACGTTGGATAAAGGATAGGTCACTACGTTGGATAAAGGATGATTGGATGGGTAGCATTCGCAGATATCTGCGTTTCGTTCGACCATATTGGAAGCAAATTTTAGCTACTATGTTTATTGGATTTCTTAAATTTGGAATTCCCCTGCTTTTACCCTTACTTTTGAAATATGTTGTAGATGACGTGTTGTTGACTGAAATGCCATCAGATCGGAAGATCGAGTCTTTACTGTGGATTTTAGGTGGAGCTTTTCTTATATTTACTGTTTTTCGTATGCCAATTGAATATTACCGACAGTACTTTGCCCAGTGGACAGCAAGTAAAGTTCTTTTTGATATTCGAAATCGACTATTTGAACACATTCAAAAGTTATCGCTTCGTTACTATAACAATCAAAAAGTGGGTCAGATAATTTCCCGGGTAATTAATGATGTAGAGCAAACCAAAGAGTTTGTGGTTACCGGCCTTATGAACATATGGCTGGATTTATTCACCATCATGATTGCTGTCAGTGTAATGTTATGGCTTGATCCCCTAATGACCCTTGTTTCACTTGCAGTATTCCCTTTATACGGGGTTGCAGTGAAATATTTCTATTCCCACTTACGTCGCCTAACTCGGGAACGGTCCCAGGCTTTGGCAGAAATGCAAGGCCATTTATATGAACGAGTCCAAGGAATATCTGTGATTCGGGCATTTAACTTGGAGCATCATGAACAGGAACAGTTTAATCAGCGAAACGGACGCTTTTTAACCAAAGCTTTAGCGCATACTCGATGGAATGCACAAACTTTTGCTGTAATCAATACAATCACAGATTTGGCCCCTCTTTTAGTGATCGGTTTTGCCTCGTACCAGGTGATCCAGGGGAGGCTTACAATTGGTGAAATGACAGCCTTTTATGGTTATGTTGGGCTGATCTATTCTCCGATTCGCCGCCTGGTAAATTCATCAACTATCCTGACTCAATCCTTGGCTTCGATGGATCGTGTATTTGAATTTTTGGATGAAAAATATGATATAACAGATCGCCCGAATGCCCATCAACTTAAAAATGCCAGAGGCGAAATCAAGTTTGAAAAAGTTGACTTCCATTATACACCAGAAAGCCCGCCAGTATTAAAAGGAATTGACCTGACAGTAGCTCCAGGTGAGACCGTTGCATTGGTTGGTCCTAGTGGTGGAGGCAAGTCTACTTTGGTAGCACTTGTTCCTCGTTTTTATGATGTAACAAGTGGTCGGGTGTTGTTGGATGGTAGAGATGTCCGGGATTGGACGCAGGCAAGTTTACGTAGTCAAATTGGGATGGTATTACAGGACAATATTTTGTTTTCTGGTACAGTATTAGAAAATATTTTGATGGGTCGTATTGATGCAACAATGGAAGAAGTGATCGCTGCTGCAAAAGCAGCCAATGCACATGATTTTATTATGGAACTGCCACAAAAGTATGAAACAGAGATTGGAGAGCGTGGAGTGAAGTTGTCTGGAGGTCAAAAACAACGGATTGCTATCGCCCGTGTTTTCCTAAAAGATCCCGCTGTGTTAATTTTGGATGAGGCAACCTCAGCTCTTGATTTGCACTCTGAACAATTAATCCAGCAATCACTGCAACGATTGATGAAAAATCGGACAACACTAATTGTAGCCCATCGCCTATCAACAATTACTCATGCAGACCGGATCTATTTAATTGACGATGGCAAGATTCGAGAATCAGGGACGCATGATGAATTACTTGCCCGCGAAGGGAAGTATGCCCGTTTATATAAAGTGCAAAATTTATCTCATTCTACTTCTCATAGCTGAGAAAGACGAATTTCGCCACATCTTTGTTGACGGGTATACTTAAATCCACTGGAGGGGAAACGGTGTGAAAAAGACGTTCCAGATTAATCAAGAATGGGATATTGTTGCGGTTCGGAGCGAAATCCGCAAGGTTGCTCGCCAATTTGGTTTTGATTTATTGGAACAAGCACGAATTGTACAATCGGTTTCGGAACTCGCACGGAATGTAGTTTGTTACGCTGATAGGGGATTGGTGCAAATCGAATCACTTCGTGAAAAAGAGCGTGTGGGGTTACGCTTTATTGTTAAGGATATGGGGCCAGGAATTGCAGATCTTGAACAAGTGATGAAAAAAATGCAAACTTCTACTTCTGTTGATAGTTCAGGACTCCAACAAGTACAGAAGTTAATGGATGATTTTACAATTCGGGCGACAGAAGGAAAGGGGACCTATGTGGAGGTAGTAAAGTGGCTTAATGTTACAAGTGAATAGAAGTGAGAAATTTCTACTTTTTGCGTTCCCAAGGACATAACCTACAAACAAGAAACTTCTTGTGGGAGATGTTTCTGTGATGAGGTTTGTCTACTATTTGGAGCGCATATTCCTCTGGTTAATGATTGGTTTGATTCTTCATTCTTTGATTCTTTTTTTCTGGGATACAAAGAAGGTAAAAGAGAAAGGAGCACTAATAGAAAGTGTTGTGCGAACAACACAGTTTGGGGCTCGGCTGGAAAATGACCAAGCGTTTGACTATACCCTTTGGTTTCCTTTATATCAGCGGAGTACTGAAGTACCACTGATTGTACCTTTAGGACCGAAGGGAAATGGATACCGGGTGGGTACTTGGTATGACAAGCGTATAGGATGGACGCAGAAGGTAGGCATCAGACAGGAATTGGATTTTAATTCAATTTTTGTTCATCCCACAAATGCTACCCAAAAAGATTTTTATGGATCAACGGATGAATGGGCGAAGCTTGTGGGTGCTCCTTCCCACTCCTTGGGCCGAATCGCCGTTTCAACTCGTCATCCCATATCCCCTGCAGGCTTGTTGGATATGCTCTCTCCCTATGGGGTCTCTGTTGAATGGATGCCTGTATACGAAGATCGAATGGACGAATATCCCTTACTAGGAATTAGTCCTCCTAAAAATGAAAAAGCACATGTATTAACGGAAAGAAATTTGCCTGCGAGCATTCAATTATTTCAGCAGGATATAGCAGAAATAAGGAGATATGAAAAGGAAGCGTCCTCCTGGCTTGGCCGTGAGTTAAATTTAGCGGAAAGAGAGAAAAAATTGAGCCGACAGTCTATACAAGTTTATGGTGCGATCCTTACAGGCCGAGTGGAACAGCTTGTTAAGTTAAGGCAGTTGCTGCAACTCCATTCTCCTCATGTACTAACTTTACAGCTTGATTTCTAGTCTGACCATAATTTAGTAAAAGCACTTCCATATTATGAACCTTTGATGTCATATTGGAGTCATCCCTTGACGCTAAACTTTCGTATGCCTACAATGGGTTTGGAGTTAAGCATTTTCGCTTAAATCTATCCTTATAAATGGTACCGACAAATGCTAGATATGGGTGTCATTTATCGGAAAATAACCCTTTATCAACCAATTGTAATAAAGAGGGTTATTGTTATATTTATTTTTCCACACGGATTTGGCTACAGGGAAAGGAGGTCATTCCGTTGGAACGGCCTTTGATCGAACAACAGAAACAGATTCCGATGTCAAGTAGGGTCCCTGTAGAAGGGGAATTGAAAGCAACTTGGCGGGATTATGTGACAGTTACTAAGCCAGGAATTAATGTCTCCAACCTATTAGCAACATTTGCCGGAATTTGGTTGGCAGATCCAGGGTCCCTTAACCTCTTATTGGTTGTCTATACCTTGTTAGGTACTGGGCTAATCATTGCTGGGGGAGCAGTCTTAAATAACTTTATTGATCGTGATATAGATCCGATAATGAGCCGTACCAAAGAACGACCTGTAGCAGCAGGACGCATTCATCCCCAGACTGCACTTTGGATGGGAATCCTGCTTGGTTTATCAGGTATGGTTTTACTAATGGTTTTGGTCAATCCACTGACTGCATTTCTAGGGATGATTGGCTTTTTTGTCTATGTTTTTGTTTATAGTGCCTGGTTGAAGCGAACGACCCCATTAAATACAGCAGTTGGAGGTATCTCCGGAGCAGTCCCACCGATGATGGGTTGGACAGCAGTAACCGGAACGCTTGATCCAGCGGCATGGGTGTTGTTTCTGTTTATGTTTTTGTGGCAACCGCCACACTTTTATGCACTGGCAATGCGAAAAGTAGAGGATTACCGCAAAGCTGGAGTTCCAATGCTCCCTGTTGTGCGCGGATTTGCGATTACAAAGCGCCAAGTTTTACTCTGGGTAATAGCATTGGTTCCTGTCTCTATCCTGTTGTTTGCAACAGGGGTAGTTGGTAAGATCTACTTAACATTGGCCATTGTTTTAGGTACAATCTATTTGGTTCTTGCGGTATCCGGTCTTTTTGTGAAGGATAACGACGTCTGGTCCAGACGGATGTTTTTCTATTCACTGATTTATTTAACATGCATGCAGTTGGCTATGTTTATAAATGCGACCGGACCGATAGTATGATGATACATGGAAAGCGAGGTTTATAGGGTTATGAGAGCAAAACGATCCGGTTTTCGTTTCTTGCTCCTCTTTGTGCTATCGACACTTTTACTTGCAGGTTGTGGTAAGACAGAAAACTCTACCCTTGATCCTGCAGGCCCGATGGCAGAGGAATTGCTTTTTCTAATTAACCTTAGTACAGGCATCATGCTCTTTGTCATGGTAGTTGTTTTTGGTATCTTCTTTTATGTACTGTTCCGTTATCGGGAGCGCCCCGGTGATACACATATTCCTGAGCAAGTAGAAGGAAGCGTGAAGCTTGAGGTTTTATGGACAGTAATTCCTGTATTGCTTCTTACATGTCTTGCTATTCCTACTGTTTCTACGACCCTTTCACAAGCTAAGATGCCAGAAGATGGAGAGGGTCTAAAGGTAAATGTGACTGCCTATCAATATTGGTGGGCCTTTGAGTATCCTGAAGAGGGAATTGTCACAGGACAGGAGCTACATATTCCTGTGGGACAAAAAGTACATCTTACGATGACTTCTGAAGATGTGATTCACTCCTTCTGGGTGCCGCGATTGGCTGGGAAGACAGACCTTAACCCTGGTAAGACTACCGAAATGATGATTGAGGCAAGCGAACCCGGTATCTACCGTGGGAAATGTGCTGAGTTGTGTGGTGAAAGTCACGCACTTATGAATTTCAAAGTAATTGCCCATGAACAAGAAGAGTTTGATAAGTGGCTGGCACAGATGAAGGAACCAGATTCCAAGCCAAAAACGGCAACAGCTGAAGAAGGAGCAGAACTTTTTGCCCAAAGCTGTCTCTCTTGTCACGCCATTGCAGGAGCTGACTTTGAACAGGAAAGTGGTGCGACGGCTCCTGATTTAACAGCATTTGGAACCCGAACCGAAATTGCGGGGATTCTGGAGTATAATGAAGAAAATCTGAAAAAATGGATCAAGGATCCAGAGAAGATCAAGCCTGGAGTCAATATGCCTGGTTTTGGTCACTTCAGTGAGCAGCAGTTAAATGCGTTGACGGAGTACCTTATGAATCTTAAGTAATCTAAGCAAAACATTATCTCTCTTTACCACCTCACAGGAGGAGTATATAGGAGTTAATTGGCTTTTGTTTAAAGGAGGGAGAATTAATGGCGACGTTTCTCGTCGTTGCGGTTTTTATCGCTTTTATAGCCCTGATCTTTACCGGTGGCTATAATTCAGATTTTCTTGATCGCGCACGTAAGACCAAGATATGGGATTGGATCACAACCGTTGACCATAAAAAGATCGGTATTTTATACATCGCTTCAGGAGGTCTCTTCTTCATATTTGCTGGGGTAGAAGCGGCCTTGATGCGGATTCAATTGCTTTTTCCAAACTTTGATTTTATCGGAGGCGCCACGTTTAACCAACTACTAACGATGCATGGTACTACCATGATTTTCCTAGTGGCTATGCCAGTTTTAATTGGGTTTATGAACGTGGTTGTTCCTCTACAGATTGGTGCACGTGATGTGGCCTTCCCCTTCTTAAATGCTCTTGGATTCTGGCTGTTCTTTGCTGGGGCGTTGCTCTTCCATTGCAGCATTTTGTTTGGGGGAATGCCTGATTCTGGCTGGACCTCTTATGTCCCGATTTCACTCAATGATTACAGTCAAGGACCTGGTGTCGATTACTACACTGTTGGTCTCCAAATTGCTGGATTGGGGACAATTGCAGGAGCGGTCAACTTCCTGGTAACCATTATTAACATGCGTGCTCCAGGGATGACATTGCTCAGAATGCCCATGTTTACATGGACAACATTAGTTACATCAGCACTGTTGATCTTCGCGATTCCTCCACTTACAGTAGCACTCTTCTTGCTGATGTTCGATCGTCTCTTTGGTGGGAACTTCTTTAATGTTGCTGCTGGTGGCGATGTGGTGATTTGGCAACACCTTTTCTGGATTTTCGGTCATCCAGAAGTATACATCGTAATCCTACCTGCTTTTGGTATGATTTCTGAGGTAATTAGCACCTTCTCTAAGAAGCGACTGTTCGGATACACTTCCATGGTGTTTGCGACTGTATTGATTGGTTTCGTAGGCTTTATGGTATGGGCTCACCATATGTTTACAGTAGGGCTTGGTCCGATGGCCAACTCTATCTTTGCTGTAGCAACGATGACGGTTGCTGTTCCCACAGGTATTAAGGTCTTTAACTGGTTGTTTACGATGTGGGGTGGTCGGTTAAAGTTCACCACCGCGATGATCTGGGCAGTTGCCTTTATTCCAACCTTTGTGATGGGTGGAGTAACTGGAGTAATGTTAGGAACTGCGCCTGCAGATTATCAGTTCCATGATACTTACTTTGTAGTGGCACACTTCCACTATGTATTGATCGGAGGTACTGTATTCGGTATCTTCGCCGCAATTTATTACTGGTGGCCCAAGATGTTCGGTAGAAAACTTAATGAAAAAATTGGTAAATGGCATTTTTGGCCTTTCTTCATCGGCTTCCATTTAACTTTCTTCCCGCAACACTTCTTGGGATTGTTTGGAATGCCACGCCGTGTCTTTACCTATGAATCCACTCCAATGGTGGATATGATCAACTTTATTAGTACGATCGGTGTAATTGGAATGACGATCGGTTCACTGGCATTCTTCTACAATATTTATGTCACAACACGATATGGTCAACTCGCTGAGGCAGATCCTTGGGATGGCCGTACTCTGGAATGGTCAATTCCTTCGCCCCCGCCAAATTATAACTTTGCTCAGATACCACTTGTTCGAGGGTTGGATGCTTTCTGGCTTGAGAAGATGGCAGGTAAGAAAGAGATGATACCTTCTGAACCATTACAGCCGATTCATATGCCATCCTCATCACACATTCAATTGATTATTTCACTTGGTTTCTTTATGTCCGGCTTTGGCTTCGTTTTCCGCGGGTTTGAACTTGGTGCACTAGGATTAGCGATTGCCTTCTTTGGTATGTTTATGCGGTCCTTTGATAAAGATCGTGGTTACTACATTCCCAAAGAAGAGCTTGAAAACGTTGAAAAGGGGGCTTAAGGCATGAGCGTTGAGATTGAGAAAAACTTAAAGTTGTCCGTGGCGCCGGAAATGCCTGCCCATCTCGAGACGTCTACCCTAGAAGGAAGAAACAAGATACTTGGTCTCTGGTTTTTCCTCGGGGCTGAAGTGGTCATGTTTGCCTGTATGTTTGGGGTCTATCTTGCACTTCGAAACTCGACAGCAGGTGGCCCCACGACACAGGATCTATATGAGATTCCTTTGGTAGCGATTATGACCACCATTCTCCTCGTCAGTAGCTTAACCAGTGTGTTGGGCATTCATGAGATGCGTAAAGGGAACTTCCGTGGGGTACAATTGTGGTTTGGTGTGACGGTGCTTCTAGGTGCAGCCTTTTTGTCATTAGAAATATACGAGTTCTTCCATTATGTAGATATGGGACATACCTTTACAAGTAGTGCTTTTGGGACAGCTTTTTATACCTTGGTTGGTACTCACGGAGCCCACGTACTATTTGGTGTCCTTTGGATCTCTGGTTTGTTGTATAATACCCGTAAAGAAGGTCTTACCGACTTTACGGCACCTAAGTTTTACGTTGCAAGTTTATATTGGCACTTTATTGATGTGGTGTGGGTATTTATCTTCACCGTTGTCTATCTTATGGGAATGGTGGGGTGAAGTAAATGGCGCAAGTACAAACAAATCCTTCTACTTCTACAGAGAAGAAATCCAAAGGAGCAAGTAAGTATCTCATCTCCTTTGCAATTATGTTGACACTAACCGCAATCTCTTTTATAGCTGTAGGAACTGGGGCAATGCCAGTAGGAGTGTTAATCCCGGTTCTACTCAGCTTGGCGATGATTCAAGTACTGATGCAACTGTTCAATTTTATGCACCTAAGTGATAAAGGAAGCGGGTTTCCAATTCTCTTTATCTTTACAGGTCTTTTCGCCGGAATTCTTGCGGTAATTGCAATGCTTTACTTGCTATAAACAATAAAAAATAGGATCAAAAATCTCCTCCCATTTGGGAGGAGATTTTTTTGATAAAATTTTCATTTTAGGGCAAGCTTGGAAAGAAGGGAGGAATATCAATGATTTTAGCAAAGGATATTGATCACACAATATATGGTTGGTGGAATCCATGGATACTTCTACTAACAGTGATGATTGCTTGTGTTTATTTCATCTTTACAGGGCCCCAGCGCCATCGATTTTTAGATCATGAGGTGGTACCTCCTCGGAAGAAAATATTTTTCTTGGTCGGGCTTTTCATTTTTTTTCTTGCGCTAGGAAGTCCTCTTGCCTATATTGCTGATCACTACCTGTTTAGTATACATATGTTACAACAATCCTTACTTTATTTGGTGATGCCTCCAATTATTCTTCTGGGTCTTCCGGATTGGTTAATCCGTCCCTTATGGTGGCGCCCAATGCTAGAACCGATCCTAACTTTTTTTACACACCCGTTAATCGCAATTGCCCTTTTTAACCTCCTTCTTTCCCTATATCATCTACCGATTATTTTTGATACGATCATGTCTAGTGTATGGCTAATGATAGGAGCACATCTTTTATTGTTACTTTCCGCCTTCTGTATGTGGTGGCCGGTTATCGCTCCGATCCCTGAGTTGGATCGACTCAGTCCCTTACAAAAGATGACTTATCTCTTTGCTGATAGTATCTTGTTAACCCCGGCTTGTGCCTTAATAATCTTTGCGGGGGGGCTGATGTACGAATCTTTTCCTTATACCGATGTTCCAGCGAGCCTTCTTCCACTCACCCCGCTGGATGATCAGCAAACAGGGGGCGTAATCATGAAAGTGATTCAAGAAGTGGCTTATGGAACCTTTTTATGCTATACGTTTTTTGGTTGGGTACGAGGAGAGAGAAAAAAAGAGGCTGAAGAGTCGCCAGAAAGTATTCCTTATTTTGAGATGGAGTTGGATCCAGACCATAAAAAAATATAACTGATGTTAGTATTCATCTAAGGTCAGGCCTGGTGGTCCTGACCTTTTCGTTTTTTATAAAGCAAAGGGCTTGGCGTAGATTCTAAGTTTTTTCAACCTTTACATATCTGTAAACACGAGTGTTCTTTCACAGGAAAGTTTTTTATCCAAAAGAGCCTTGTTTTGGATAAAAATATCGCTTATGGAGAGTCTAAGTGTGAGCAATCATCATGATTCCCGGTTGGACGGGGTTATCGAGAAAGGGGGTAGTTTGATGGAAGGAATGGTTCCATCGACGACAAGACAGATCACAGGTAAAGGAGCTCCCACAAAGCGAAGAGCGAATTGGAAAGACTATCTCTCTGTGACAAAACCGGGAATCAATATCTCCAATTTGATGGCTGTTTTTACAGGGATCTGGTTAGCTGGAGCTGGAACTGTAGAGTTTGTGAAGGTTGTGGTTACCATTTTGGGAACAGCTTTGGTGATTGCTGGAGGGGGAACCTTAAATAATTATATTGACCGAGACATTGATCCCTTAATGACAAGAACCAAAAATCGTCCCCTTGCTTCCCGGCGAATGCATCCCCGGATTGCGTTGGGGATGGGCTCTTTACTTTCTATTGCGGGAATAATGCTTCTGTCATGGGGAAGCAATCTACTTGCCGCTACCCTTGCTGGGCTTGGGCTGATGGTTTATGTCGTTATTTACAGTATGTGGCTCAAACGAGTAACACCGCTCAATACAGCAGTTGGAAGTATCTCAGGAGCTATTCCGCCGATGATCGGCTGGGCAGCCGTAACAGGTGCAATAAATTTTCCTGCTTGGATCCTTTTTGCAATCTTGTTTTTCTGGCAGCCGTCACATTTTTATGCTTTGGCTATGTGTAGAGTAGAAGAATATCGGAAGGCTGGAATCCCTATGTTTCCTGTAGTAAAAGGTTATATTTCTACAGTGAAGCGGACAGTTCTATGGGTATTCTGCCTGGTTCTCGTTTCTTTTCTTTTACCTGTCCTAGGCTTAGTTGGATCAATCTATATGATTTCAGCGGCTATAGGGGGGCTTGTTTACTTGGCTCTTTCTCTACGTGGTCTTTTTATGGATGAGCATATGAAATGGGCCAAGCAAATGTTTACTTATTCTTTAGTTTACTTAACAACAATTCAATTGGCGATTTTAATAGACGTTGCCCTTATTTGAAAGTATTGTTTTTGAGAGGATTGTCATTTGCTAGCGATCGATTGAGATTTTAGAGATGGTTGGAGCATGTACCGTTACCTGCAAATCAAAAAGGGAGTCATGATTACTAGCTTAGACTGAAGGCGAGGTTATAACCATGATGGTCAAAAAAAAGAGCTTCGGTTATTTGTTCTTAACCACATTTTTTGTACTATTGACAGGATGTAATCAAGGGGAACTATCGGTTTTAGATCCAAAAGGACCTGTCGCCCGCGAACAATTATTCCTGATTAACCTAAGTTCGGGAATTATGTTTTTTGTGCTAGCGGTTGTAAGTATTATTTTTATTTACGTAGTGATCCGGTACCGAGAGCGACCCGGAGACCAGGGATTACCTAAACAAAATGATGGAAGTACATGGCTGGAAGTGGTTTGGACCGTTATTCCAATTATCTTATTGATCATTCTTGCGGTGCCTACGGTTAAAATGACCATATCACAAGGGAAAATGCCAGAAAAGGGTACGGCATTAGAAGTAGATGTTACGGCGTATCAATATTGGTGGGAATTTAAATATCCTGAGTACGGTTTTGTCACAGGTCAAGAGATGCATATTCCGGTAGGAAAAAAAGTCCATCTCAAGATGACATCGAAAGATGTGATCCATGCTTTATGGGTACCTGAGTTAGCAGGAAAAATGGATACAAATCCAGGGAAGATCACTGAAATGGTGATCCAAGCTGATAAACCGGGTACATACAAGGGAAAGTGTACCGAACTATGTGGTGCTAGCCATGCCTTAATGGATTTTAAAGTGATTGCCCATGAACAAGACGACTTTGATAAATGGGTAGCCAAGATGAAAAACCCTGATTCCCGAGCGAAAAATGATATTGAGAAAAGGGGCGCAGAGGTGCTAGCTCAAAACTGTCTAGGTTGTCACGCCCTTGAAGGAGGAGGCTTTGCAACGAAGGGGGATACGGCACCAGACCTTACCAACTATGGGCTGCGAACACAGATTGCCGGAATACTGGATAACAATCGGGAAAACATGGCTCGATGGCTTAAGAATCCACAAAAATTAAAGCCTGGAAATCGAATGCCCAGTTTTGAACATTTAAGTGATCAGGATATCGCTTACTTAAGTGAGTACTTGTTGAATCTAAAGTAATTGCTTCATTGGGCAATTTAAACAGTTGAAGGAGGGAATATCAGATGGCAACATTTTTAATCATTACAACGTTGGTGCTGCTATTAGCAGCGATTTTTACAGGCGGTTACAATAAAAAGTTTTTAGAACGTGTACAAAAATCATGGATTTGGGGTTGGATCACTACTGTTGACCATAAAAGAATAGGGATTCTCTATATTGTTGCTTCTGGTTTTTTCTTCATTCTCGGTGGAGTAGAGTCGATTCTTATCCGGCTTCAGTTGATCTGGCCTGGAAACGAATTTATTACTGGCGATGCATATAATCAACTCCTTACCATGCATGGAACAACGATGATTTTTTTTGTAGCAATGCCTTTGTTGATCGGTTTGATGAACTATATTGTTCCTCTGCAAATTGGAGCTAGAGATGTGGCATTTCCTTTTGCCAACGCCCTTAGTTTTTGGCTCTTTTTGTCCGGGGCGATCTTAATGAATTTAAGCTTTCTATTTGGGGGGGCTCCCGATGCTGGGTGGACTTCCTATACACCTCTCGCCTTAAATGAGTACAGCCCGGGACCCGGTGTAGACTATTATGTGTTAGGGTTACAGATCGCCGGAATAGGTACGATTCTTGGTGGTGTAAACTTTATTACCACCATTGTAAATATGCGTGCTCCAGGAATGACATTTCTCCGTTTACCTTTATTTACATGGACCACCTTTGTTACCTCAGCGATCATTCTTTTTGCCCTTCCTCCACTCGCGGTCAATTTATTGTTATTGCAGTTTGATCGCTTGTTTGGAGCACAATTTTTCTCTACTGCGGGTGGCGGTGATAGTGTGGTTTGGCAACACCTTTTCTGGATTTTTGGCCATCCGGAAGTATATTTGGTGATTTTGCCTGCCTTTGGAATGATTTCAGAAGTGGTAAGCACTTTTTCCAGAAAAAGGTTATTTGGATATACATCCATGGTATTTGCCACAGTGGTGATTGGCTTTTTAAGCTTTATGGTTTGGGTCCACCATATGTTTACCGTAGGGCTGGGAAGTATGGCTAATACGATATTTGCGATTGCAACGATGTTAATTGCTATTCCCACAGGGGTGAAAGTATTTAATTGGCTATTTACCATGTGGGGAGGGCGGCTTCGTTTTACGACGGCAATGCTTTTTGCAGTCGGATTTATTCCGACATTCGTGATCGGGGGGGTAACCGGTGTAATGGTGGCTACTGTCCCCGCTGACTATCAGTTCCACGACACCTATTTCTTGGTGGCACATTTCCACTATACCCTAGTGGGAGGAACAGTGTTAGCTGCTTTAGCCGCACTTTATTACTGGTGGCCGAAAATATTTGGCAAGAAGCTGGATGAGAAATTGGGTAAATGGCACTTTTGGACCTTTGTACCCTCATTTCACATCACTTTCTTTCCCCAACACTTTTTGGGGTTGTATGGTATGCCACGTCGGGTGTTCACCTTTGACTCTACACCAATCTTGAACAATCTCAATCTCATCAGTACCATCGGTGTCATCGGCATGACGGTTGGAACGGTGGCTTTTCTATATAACGTTGTGATTACCACGATTCGTGGAAAGTCAGTTAGTGGGGATCCCTGGGATGGCTTTACTTTGGAATGGACCGTTTCCTCTCCTCCACCTGCCTACAACTTTGCTCAGTTACCTCTCGTAAGAGGAAGAGAAGCTTTTTTGCATGAAAAATTGCTAGGCAATAAAAAGATGAAAGCAGCAGAGCCTCTCGGGGCGATTCATATGCCCTCTTCTTCTTATTTGCCGCTCATCATGGCAATTGGATTGTTTATGTCCGGATATGGATTTGTCCTGCGGGGGTTTGAGCTGGCTGCCCTAGGGTTGATTATCCTTTTTATCGGAATGTATATGCGTTCCTTTGATTATGATCCTGGCTACCATATTTCAACGGAAGAGATTAAGCAGATCGAGAAAGGATTGAAAGCATGAATACGGGAAATCAGACAGCAGATGTTGCAACCGAGACACCTCTTCACCTAGAGCGAACTACATTAGAAGGAAAAAATAAAATTCTTGGAGTCTGGCTCTTTATTGGTGCTGAGACGGTACTCTTTGCCTGTTTATTTGGCACCTATCTAACATTACGCAATCAAACAATGGGGGGGCCAACCGGTCAGGAGTTATTTTCACTACCTTTGATCGCATTAGCTACCTTTATTTTGCTGACAAGCAGTTTAACAAGTGTGTTAGGTGTGGTGTCAATGCACCAAAACGATTTACGTGGTTTACAACTATGGTTTGGAATTACCTTGTTATTAGGTGCGTCATTCCTAGGTTTGGAGATCTATGAGTTTATACACTACACCTCTTTGGGGCATCGTTTCACACAAAGTGCTTTTGCTTCATCCTTTTACACACTTACTGGAACCCATGGAGCCCACGTTCTGTTTGGTTTGTGTTGGATTTTAGGGTTACTGATCCAAAGTCGAAAAAGGGGAATTACTAAAGAGACAGCTCCACGATTTTATGTTGCTAGCCTGTATTGGCATTTTATTGATGTAATTTGGGTATTTATATTTACAGTGGTTTACTTAATGGGGGCCGCTGGATAAATAATTAGCAGCCGAGTATCTTCGGCTGCTAATTATTTCTTTTGGAAAGGAATCAATTTATTTTTCCTCTGATGGAGGTTGATTCACCATGTGATAAGCAGTTAAAACTAAACGATTCCATAGCTCTTCTCTGTCAGCCCCATGAACTTCAGCATCATCAAGGGCTGCATCCATACACGCCAACCAAGCCTCTGCCCGGGCAGGAGTGATCGGAAAAGGCAAATGACGTGCACGCAACCTTGGATGGCCGTGCTCTAAGGTGTAGAGCGGGGGTCCTCCACAAAACTGGGTCAGAAATTGATACTGTTTTTTCATTACTGGTTCGATATCCGTAGGGAAAATAGGAGCGAGGTCGGGGTGTTTCAGTACACGGGGGTAAAATGATTCCACGATGCGTTGAATCGTCTGGGCACCACCAATTCGCTCATACAATGTTTTAACCTCTTTTGTGATTACACTCACCTCCCAGAGATTTTTTTGAAAGCACGTTCAACGGCACGAATCGTAAAGGACACATCTTCCTCTGTATGGGCGGTTGTTAAAAACCATGCTTCATATTTGGAAGGAGCGATATAAACTCCTTCATCTAACAAAGTACGAAAAAACTGAGTAAATAGTCGGTCATCAGTAGCTTGTGCACTTTCATAATCTACAACCGGTTCTTCAGTAAAATAAACGGCGAAGGCTCCTCCTTGGCGGTTAATTTGGACAGGTATATTGTATTGTTCAGCCAAATCTGAGATGGCAGTTGTTAAGGTTTGGCCCAGTCGATCCAATCGTTCGTAGGTTCCAGGTTGGCTCAACAACTGAATGCAGGCAGTACCGGCAGCAATGGACAAAGGATTGCCAGCAGTGGTTCCTGCTTGATAGGTGGGCCCAAGTGGAGCGATCTTTTCCATGATTTCTCTTTTGCCGCCATAAGCACCGATAGGTAATCCTCCACCGATTATTTTCCCTAAGGCTGTTAAATCCGGCTCTATATTATAAAGGGTTTGTATACTTCCATAGTGAAACCGAAAGGCTGTAATTACTTCGTCATATATGACAAGTGCTCCAGCGGCATGAGCATACTGATTAATTGATTCTAGAAATCCTTCTACTGGAGGTACTATACCAAAATTACCAACTAAGGGTTCCACCAATACTGCAGCAACTTGATCGCCCCAACGATCCAGTGCTTCACGCAATGCTTCTGTATTATTGTAAGGCACAGTGATTACTTCTTGGGCAATACTTTCTGGAATCCCTGCACTATCTGGTACCCCTAAAGTAGATGGTCCAGATCCAGCAGCTACCAGAACGAGATCCGAGTGTCCATGATAGCATCCTGCAAATTTAATTATTTTATTTCTTCCTGTATAGGCTCGTGCCAAACGAATGGTACTCATTACAGCCTCTGTACCACTGTTGACAAATCGAAGTTGTTCACAGGAAGGTATCGCTTCGCGTAGCATTTGGGCAAAGCGAATTTCTCGCTCTGTTGGTGTACCATAAAGAGTACCGTCTGTAGCAGCTTGAACAATGGCCGCTGTAATTGCTGGATGTGCATGCCCCAAGATGATAGGGCCAAATGCACCTAGATAGTCAATATAGCGATTATTATCTTCATCCCAAAAATAGGCGCCTTTCGCCTTTTTCATAAATACTGGTGCTCCGCCACCTACAGCATGAAAAGAACGGGAAGGACTATTTACCCCACCTACAATTACATCAAGTGCTTCTTCATATAATTTTTCCGAACGAACTCGTTGCAATTTTTTGTTCCTCCTTCAAAGCGCCCTTTCTTTATTGTAGCTGTTTGTTCTGGATGGTTGCAACAGACTCATATTTCGATCGAATGTATGTGTTCTAACAATGTGAATGAAGGATGGGATGAAGCTTGATACTTTGCATATAAGCAAAAGAAAGCTACTTTCTTTGATTGGTTGTATCAAAAAAAATTACATGGTATTCTTAGGCTAATCCTGTCGAATATCGTTTATAGATAAAAAGATAGAATGTTTTGCCTTTATTTACCGATTTAAGTTTTTCAGAGCAAAAAAATACTCTTGGACTTCTTAAGTATTTTCTAAAAAGAGGAGGGGCGAGAAATTGAGCTTTTTTATTGAAGGAGATCGCTATCAAGATCAATATCTCATTGAAAGCACAATGGATTTTTTCGATGGTGAATTAGCGATCGCCCGCTTAGATGACCAACGATACTACTTACAACTTGCGCCACTAAAGAAACAAGCGCCTCCTCGATCGATTCGTCAATATTTAGCTTTGGATCATCCGCTGGTCCTTCCCTATTTGCAGGTATTTACTGAGGAGCGTGCACTTGTTTTTATTCGCCCTTTTGTAGAAATTCGTCCCTTGCTTGATATTGTTGTACGTGAGCCGATGGATGAAGATCGGGTAGTAGGATGGGTAAAGTCTCTTCTACAGCTAGAGTTATTGCTGGCCAAGCAACCTCTATCCATGTACCTTCTCAATGAGCCTCAGAATTTTGGTTTAACTCCTGAAGGGGAGTTGAAAGTAATTTATTGTGGTGTAAATCAAGTTACACAATTGGAATCTACACTGGACTGGGGAACATTATTCTATATACTACTAAGTGGAGAGATTCCCGATCAACCAGTTGCAAAGTTGCTAAGTGAACTGCCTGTTTCCAAACCAATGGAAAAACTGCTTCAGCGTAGTATCAAAAGTCGTTCTATAAACGACTTATTATCATCCATTGATACCTATGAAAAAAGGAAAAACTCTAAAGGTTTATTGGGGCGACTTTTTCGTACTCGATCCCACGGAAAAAGTGTAGAAAAAGCGGAGAAGAAAAATACTATAGGTGAGAAAACCGTTTCACGACAAAAAGATCTTAATAGTACCATTCCAGAAGCTGATTCATTAGCTGATAAAAAGCATTTAGAAGGGGATCCGAAACCTTCAGAGGATAAACGCTTAGAGGCTGAGCGTCTTGAGCTTGAGCGCTTGGAGGCAGAACGTCGTGAACAGGAGCGCTTAGAGGCCGAGCGTCTTGAGCTTGAGCGCTTGGAGGCAGAACG
>CALJVA010000073.1 GCA_937975135.1 uncultured Thermoactinomycetaceae bacterium
CCTCACGCGGTTTCTGCACCAGTAGCGACGGGTTTTAAGTGACTTGAGCAATCATCAACTTGATGTTCAAAAAAAATTTCTTTTACCAACTGATCCAAAACCATATCGAATTTTTCCGCTATTATTGGCAGATGTGCCGCGTTTAATTTGTTTTCCCCAGACTCAATTCTTGAATATCCTCCGGGGGTTTGTAGACCAAGAGCATCAGCCATTTCCTTCAATGAAATTTTTCTTTCAATTCTCAATTGTCTTAGCCTGTTGTAATTAATCATGTTTTTTAATCACCACCTTAGTTTGACGATTGATCAAGTCTGTTGATTTAATAATATTTGATTAATGATCAAATGTCAACAGTTATTTTGCTTTTTGATCAAATTCAGATTTCTTATGTGTGTTTTCGTGGTAATATAATTTTGATGATTAATCAATCCATACTGGAGGATTGAGCAAATGACGCTCGGTCAGCGGATAAAATTAAAAAGAAATGAAATAAAACTCACTCAAAAAGAACTTGCCACAAAACTCGGCATCGATCATACAACTGTTTCTAAATGGGAATCGGACATTTATGAGCCAGATACCTCGACCCTGAACAAACTTGCAGACATATTTAACGTACAAGTAGATTGGCTCACTGGCCGCACCGACGATCCGACGCCACCAGGAGACAGGAACAAACCCTACTATGCTTTGACCGAAAAGGATGAAAGAGACATCGCCCGTGATTTGGAACGTATGATGAGCGATCTGGAGTCTAATGAGGCAATTGCATTTTACGGCGAACCGTTGGATGAGGAAACAAAGGAACTGATCCGCCTTTCGCTGGAGCACTCCATGCGGTTGGCGAAGGAGATGGCGAAGAAGAAGTTTACGCCGAAGAAGTATAGGAAAGATAAATAATCAAGGTGGGATTTTATGAAACTGTTGTCTTGGTTTAAGAATAAATTTTCTAACAGAAAAACAAATTTATCATCAACAAGAGACAATACAACCCAATCCGCTAATGAAGAGGACTTAACTCGTTTGTTGAACGAAGAATCAAAAAAGCGATCAGACTTTTATTACGAGCAACACCAAAATAAATACATTGGATGGGATCCACAAACAGACATTATCGAAACTGATTCTTCCCCATTAACATCTGTAGAAATTTCCTTCTTAGATTACATCGATTCAAAAAAAGTACATGAATTATCATTACCCGGTTACTGGACATACGAATATAACCTAGATTTCAAATACGTAATATCTAAATTAATCAACAACGGGTATCTAATCGTTTCATCTACTCCTGATCGGTTAGAAAGATTGAAGGTTAATGAATTAAAAGACATATTAAGAAAACACAATTTAAAAGTTAGTGGTAAAAAAGCAGAACTAATACAGAGGATAGAAGAAAATATTACTACAGAACAACTTTCAAATTATTTTAATTCCCATTATGATACTCTTTATTATATTGCTACACCATCCGGTAAGCAGTTAATTAAATCCCAACCAAAATCAGTAACTAAAGACATTGACTTTGAAGACGAATGTTTACAGCTTATAGAACAACGTGATCTTAATGGTGCCTATAAATTGGTTTGTAAAAGAGAAAGTATGAAGCAACTAAAAAGAGGAATAAACGTAGATTGGGATCAAAAATTCAAACAAGGTTTACAGCGAAAGAATTATATCTATCAAAAATTGATTGATACCAATATTCCTGAAATACCTTCTAAAGTTCTCAAAACAGCAATTAATACATACATTTTTTGTGATATGTTAGGAAGAAGACCTCACCCCAGTTTGTTTAACCGGCTTACTAGCCACCAATTTTCAAATGAAGCAACTTGTTATTTAGATTTGGTTGAATATGAATTTCTCAAAATTAAAGCAGATCAAGATATCGTTGAGTTAAAAGCACGATTTCCAAATAAGCGCTATGAAGTGTTACTGGCCGATGATGAGTTGGTTTGCGGAATATGTCTGAAGTTTAACAAGAAAAAGATTCCGATTTCCAAAGCTAAAGTCGGAGTTAATTTCCCTCCATTTCATCAAGGTTGCAGATGTACATATATCGTGTCCTTTTAAAGATATCGGTAACATCGCATCTCTGGAGGGGAACAGGATTGATCAAGCGGATTGTATCCAGATTGATCAAAAAACACAAAACCAACGATCCTTTTGAAATTGCGGCACAAAAAAACATCATCATTCTTTTCAATTACCTGGGCGGAACGTTCGGTTTTTTTTCAACCTATAAACGCGCCAAATTTATCCACATCAACAGCAACTTGGACGAGCCCATGCAACGGTTTGTTTGTGCACACGAGTTAGGGCATGTTGTGTTGCATCCAAACGTCAACACTCCATTCATGAGAGCTCACACGCTCTTCTCTATCGACAAGATCGAAAAAGAGGCCAACAAGTTTGCTGTTGAATTGCTGATTCCGGATGAGATCGTTCATGAGCATGAAACGATTTTCGCTGCGGCGGCATCCTGTGGTGTGCCCGCGGAAGTCGCAATACTTAAACGAATTAATCATCTATGAGTGTTCAGGTGAGGCAAATGGACATTATTTATCTGGACGAATCTGGAGACGCAATTTTTACTCAAAATAAGGGTACACGATACTTTGCTCTTTCTGCCTTAATTGTTCCAGAAGAATCATGGAATGAAGTTTTTAAAATCATTAAGTCATTTAGACAGTGGATAAAAAAAGATTATGATATTCCTTTATACAAAGAATTACACGCCAGGGATTTTCTGAACGGTAGGGGTAGACCAAGCAAAAAAAGGATAATATATAAAAACGATCGAGTAGAAATAATAAGGAATTTTTTTGTAGGATTTGCTAAATATACAGAAGATCTTGGAGTTTATTCGATAAACATATGCATCCCAAATAAGCCAGGTGTAAATAACTATGATGAGGCTGTGGATAGGATGTTGAACAGAATTCAACGAACATTAAAAGAAAAAGACAGAAATGGAATTTTGATTTTTGACGAGGGAAAAGAGAACCTTGTTAAAAAAATGACAAGAAAAAAGAGGGTATTTAATCCCGTACCAAGCCAATACGGAGAATGGGAAGACGGTAGTTTTACAAAAAACATAACAATCGATAGGATTATTGCTGACCCTTTCTTCAGAAGTTCCGCTGATGATTATTTTATTCAAACAGTTGATTTCATTGCTTATACATTACTGAAAAAATTTGAGCCACCGACAGAACATGTTGCAAAATATCGAATTAATGAGCTGTTTGATTTGCTCGAACCAATATTGTATAAAAAAGCATCAAAGTATCATGAGTTAGGTATTGTAACAAATTAAAAAACAAAAAAGCACGGCCGGTTTTCCAGCACTCGCTGGTCCGGTCATGCAATTTTATTATATATTAAAAAGCTAACAAAAGTCAATGAACTTACTGAAAAAT
>CALJVA010000074.1 GCA_937975135.1 uncultured Thermoactinomycetaceae bacterium
GGATAAACAAGGTGCTCCGAAGGGGCACCTTGTTACGAAGATGGTATACTCCTGATAATAAAAGAAAATGATGATTGACATCTGAAACAGATGTAACTATACTAGTTACAACAAGAGGTTGATAGCCATGAAAAAAATCAGTTCCCGTTTTTCTGTCGCAACACATATTTTGGTTATGATGGCGTTATCTCCTCCATTGACGGGAGACCAGATGGCAGCGAGTGTACAGACGAATCCCGTCGTGATCAGGCGTATTATCGGACAGTTAAAAAAAGCGGGGCTGGTAAATGTGAAGGCTGGTGTTGGGGGAGCAACTTTACGTAAGGATCCTTGTAATATTACACTTCTTGATGTGTACCGCGCCGTAGAAGTGGTGCAGGATAATGAATTATTTAGCTTTCATGAAGATCCAAACCCCGATTGTCCCGTAGGCGCCAATATTGAGCGTTTGCTTAGAAAGGTCATGCAAGAAGCTCAGATGGCAATGGAGGAAAGACTTTCCCAGGTGCGATTACAGGATCTGGTGGGTCAATTAGAGATAGAGAATTAGTTCTTGCTTATTTTGGCGAGAGCTTTTTCTTTGGACCTTGTTGTAACTGTCATGGTTATATCAATCTCTTGGAGTTTCACTTCGGGCGCTCACTGTTAAGGAAGAGTCTTCTAAGTTGTTTGATCAAGGCAAAGGAGAGAAACCAAATGATTGTGGAGATTTGGTCGGATTTTGAATGCCCATTTTGCTATATTGGGAAGCGCCGTTTTGAGAAGGGGCTGGAGCTTTTCCCCTATAAAGAAAAGGTTACCGTGGAGTTTCGCAGCTTCCAATTGGATCCTAGTGAGAAAAATCCAGCTCATGATATTCATGACGTGGTTGCGATTAAAACGGGGATGAGTCGAGAAGAGGCTCGAGCGATGAATCAACAGTTGGCCGAGCAAGCGGAAGCGGTTGGGCTCAACTTACGCTTTGACGAAATCATTCCGGCCAATACACTAAATGCTCACCGGTTGGTGATGTTTGCCGAGCAATATGATAAAAAAGCGGAAGCGGTGGAACGACTGTTTAAGGCCTATTTTAGCGAATCGAAAGATATCGATGACCTAGAAACGCTTGCCGAACTTGGTCGTGAGATTGGACTTGATTACGAGAAAGTCATGGAAATGCTAAAAAGCACGCAACTTATCGAAGATGTGCGTGCCGAAGGACGGGAAGGGAGTCGCCTTGGGGCAACTGGTGTACCGTTTTTTGTCATTAATCGTAAATATGCGATTTCAGGTGCCCAGCCAAGTGATGTTTTCCTGAAGGTGTTGCAAAAAGCATGGGCTGAAGAACATGAGGCAACAGTCAACTAAAATACGGATCCTGCACGAAATCATGGTTTTTGTTCATCCAAGAATTAAGAACATGGAGGATATGTAATGAGCGAAGCAAAGTTGAAAATAGGAATTATCCTTGGTAGTACTCGGAAAGAACGTGTGAGTCCACAGGTGGGAGCATGGGTAAAAGAGATTGCTGACAAGCGCGGGGACGCTGAATATGAGATCGTTGACATTGCTGAATATAAATTGCCCTTTTTAGGGGAAGGAACAGGCGATGAACCAGGAATCGCTAAATGGAATGAGAAAATTGACAGCTTGGATGGTTTTGTATTTATCGTCCAAGAGTATAACCATAGCATTACAGGGGCCCTAAAAAATGCGATTGACCTGGTTCGTGAACCATGGTTTAACAAAGCAGCTGGTATCGTAAGCTATGGTTCCACAGGTGGTGCTCGGGCTGCCGAACACTTACGCGGAATTATGGGAGAACTAATGATTGCAGATGTTCGTGTTCATCCTACATTGTCCATCTTCACTGATTTTGAAAACTTTACCGTCTTTAAACCGGCAGATTTTCACGTTGAGAATGTGAATGCGATGTTGGATCAAGTACTCGCATGGAGTGGAGCACTAAAAACTTTAAGAGACAATAAATAATCGATAGTCTCCGGTTATGTAGCCATTAACGAAAAAAGTTCGTTAATGGCTTTTTGTTTTTTATGGGAATGAATTGCTTTCAGTTAAATGTTCGATTATAATCGAACTACAATCTGTTCGATAGGAGGCGAACAATGGGATATATTGTAGAGGTGGACCATGGTTCTGCCTATGAATTGCTCTATAGCTTTGGAGCCTTTGCCGATAAAGTCCAGTACATTGAGTTGGGTACCGCTTGGGCAAAGTCGGTGAGGGAGCAATTAAGCGCAGAGTTTTTAAAGAAGTTGGCGCAGTTTAAGAAACAGAGACATAAACAGAAAAGCGACTTGGTTTTTTATTTTTGTGATTTGCTTGTTTGGCAATGCCCAAGAGGACGAAATGCTACGGAGTTTTTGGGCTGGCTTCATGAGATTCAGCCTAAAGAGATAAAACAGTATATTCTTCCTTGGCTCCGCCCCGGGGAGTCGCTTCCTCCAAACTTTGAGGAGATTGGAAGTCAGTTCATCGATTTATTAACAGAGTGGAATGATCAATATTTTACTTCGATTCCTTCAGAGATTTTAGAAGGGCTACAGGCCGATGGAGAGGAGAAAAGACGTCGAATTGGGGAACAATCTCCTGAAGAATTAATTGAGCAAGCGACCAATGGAATTCGATTTGCACCGATTGATCGGGAATTTAGGATTGTGTTAATCCCTCAATATCATTGTGTCCCAGTGAACATTTATTCACACTATAAAGGGATGTACATGATCGGTTATCCATGTGATGCTTTACCCACTGCGGAGGATGAACCTCCCCCATCCTTGCTCCGTTTAACTCGTGGTTTGGCAGATAAAAATCGGTTACGGATTTTGCGTTTTTTAGCAGAAGGGCCCCGCAGTTTTATGGAGATTGTCCGCCATGTAAACTTGGCTAAAAGTACGACCCATCATCATCTGATTGCATTGCGATCGGCGGGTTTAGTCCAGTTGCAAACTTCAGTTTTAGGTTCCAATGATCGCTATATCCTACGAACTTCAGCTCTTGATAAGTTGGAGCTTCATATACGTAAATTCCTCGAAGTGTAGAGATAAACTCGGTAAATAACACTTTATGATGGGCCTGAAAGGTCGCCAAGTTAACTCAGATGGAAAGGAATGCTTTGAAGCAAGGGTTTATTTGCTTGCGCCTTGATAAAAGCGAGGATCGTTGAGAGGGACGAAGCAATCAAACTTAGTTAATCAGAAAGAATTGAAAGAGGGAATAAAATGGGAGCGTTGTTTCGTAATCGGGCTTTTATTTTGGTGTGGCTCGCTCAAGCAGCATCGGGCTTGGGTGGAACCTTTGCTGTATTTGTTGAATCATGGTTGATGTATGACCTTACAGGTTCCAAAATGGCGATGGGCAGTCTTTTTATGACCTTTATGATCGCATCGGTGATCACCCAGATTTGGTCAGGTCCTTTTCTAGATCGTTGGGATCGCCGGTTGGTAATGGTTTTATCAGAATGGTTACGAGCCGTAGCGTATCTTATACCAGCAGTAATGTTTGTATTAAATCAATTACAAGTTTGGCACCTTTTCTTAGCGACCTTACTGGCGGGAATCGCGGAGCCCTTGTTTCGCCCTTCTAGCATGGCTTATATCCCTAATATCTTGCCTAAAAATAATTTGGTTCGAGGAAATGCCCTTCTAGAGGGAACCATGAATTTGATGACTCTAGTAGGTCCGGCAGCTGGTGGACTCACCTTACATTGGTTAGGTGCAGGTACGATTTTGTTTTGTTTGGTTGCCTTGCTCGGAGGATCCGGATTGATTCTTTGGTTTTTACCAAAGGATCAGCAGCCTAGGAAAGAAGAAAAACAAAAAAGGTGGATCATTCAGTTTAAAGAAGGGCTTGGTTTTTATAAGGTGAAACCGATCTTGTTAGGAACTGGGCTATTGATAATGATCGGGAATCTAGGCTATGGTGCCACACAGCCGATGATGTTGCCTTATGTTATGGACATCTTGGAGGGAGAAGCTTGGCAATTTGGTGTTCTTACTTCTAGTTTTTCCGTAGGGATGCTTGTGGGTTCGATTTATATGAGCTTGATTGGTGAACCGAAAAATCGGCGCCTGTATATGCTTGGGGCCAGTGGAGTTTTGGGTTTATCTCTGGCCTTGTTAGGAATTACGCGTTATTTCTCGTTAGCGGTGATTTTGGTGGTTATCTCAGGAATTGCAGCGATTTTGTATAGCGTTCTCAATACGACGTTGTATCAGCGATTTGTTCCGAAATCACTTCGGGGCCGTGTATTTACAATCCGGATTTTATTGGCTCAATCAGGGATGCCTTTAGGAGCCTTTCTTGGTGGGATTTTTGCGGAGTTGTGGGGAATTCCTCTACTTTTTGTTCTAGCAGGAGGAATATCCTTGATCGCAACAGGGGTTGCCTTTATTCATCCTCTGTTTTGGCAGTTAAACGAAGAGATCAAGGAAAAAGAGGTGGAAAAAATAGCAAGCTGAATGCCTTTCTTTGCTCCTTTCAGAAAAAAGGTATGGGAAACAACTCCCCAGTAGCATACTACATGCGAAGGGGGGAAAAGCATGAACGAGGAAAAGAAAACAGGTGAAGCACCTGCGGCGGATAAACCAAGTGGTGTTGTAGATACGTTACAAACACTGGGGCAAGTCAATGTTCCAGCAGGAGAACAGGATACTTATTGTTTATCCATCATTGGACAAGTGGAAGGGCATCTGGTACTTCCTTCACAAAATAAAACAACCAAATACGAACATGTAATTCCCCAGATTGTAGCCGCGGAGCAAAATCCCCGGATCAAAGGGATGATTATTATTCTGAACACTGTAGGTGGTGACGTAGAAGCTGGATTGGCAATTGCGGAGATGATCGCCAGTATGAGTAAGCCGACCGTATCTTTGGTTCTGGGGGGCGGACATAGTATTGGTGTTCCGATTGCTGTCTCTGCCAATGTAAGCTTCATCGCAGAAACGGCCACAATGACGATTCATCCTGTTCGAATGACTGGGTTAGTGATCGGGGTTCCCCAAACTTTTGAGTACATGGAAAAAATGCAAGATCGTGTAATCCAGTTTGTGGCACGTCATTCCAATATTTCTGAAGAAAAGTTTCGCGAATTAATGTTTCGGACCGGTGAGTTGGCGCGGGATATCGGAACTAACCTCATTGGACCTGACGCGGTAAAATACGGTTTGATTGATCGAGTAGGTGGGATTTCCGATGCAATCAGTGAATTAAAACGTTTGGATCAAATTCGAGGACAGGAAGGGCATATGCAATGATTTATTATTCCATCGTGCCCCTGGAGATTGTTTACGCAGAGGAATCCTCCGAAAATGAGTCACAGGTTCAAGAAGTAGAGATTGAAGGTGTGAAAATGGTGATTCGGATGTTAAGTTCCACTGAGGCACAAGTAGAGCGTTTGTTATCCCCGAATCCTCAAGACTATCTCAATCCCCGGTTTTATCCTGGAAGTCGGATTCGCCTGGTTCCTAGTTGGCGATAAGTGATAATGCTCAGCGATCGATTTTGACCGCTGAGCATTCTTCTTAGTAAGACAATGGGGTTGAATTGAAAAAAGATATAAGTTGTATAATATTTTTCTATTTTGGTCTCCTTTACCATGGTATAATTAGGAGTAAACCTTGGTGAAATAGAAAAGGGGATCAACTCATGTCTAATAAGAAAAAGAACCCAAAGAAGGTAAAAAAACAAATTCAGCAGGCTCTACAGTTTGAATTGTACGGAATCGCAATTTTTTGTTTAGCTCTGATTGCAATGGCTCGTTTGGGTGCGATGGGGCGCTCCCTTAACTATCTGTCGCGACTCCTCGTTGGAACTTGGGATTTTATTCTTCCTTTGAGCGGTATGCTACTTGCAGGATTTATCATGGTTCGACGCAAGTGGCCTGATCATTGGTCTCGTCGTTGGACAGGCATTGTGCTAATTATTATTTCCTTTTTGGTAATGAACCATATCAGTATGTTTGAACTTTTGAAGGAACAAGTGGTAGCAGGAGAGATTATTTCGATTACTTGGCAGAAGATCATGGAGGAACAATCTTCCCGATTACCAACAGATATTGGCGGGGGGATGCTGGGTGCTTTTTCCTACGCATTACTTTATTTTCTGTTTGGTAGGACGGGCACTTGGATTGCTATCCTAGCCATGATTTTAGCAGGAGTTTTGCTGACAACAGGATTTTCATATATTCAATTTTTGCAAACTTTAAGAAATCGGTATCGGGAATGGGGCCAACGTTGGAAGAAAGCGATCATTGCATGGCTTATAAAACAAAGTAAAAAGGAACAGATGAGAGGGAAGAGACGCTCTCCTCGCAAAACCCCTCAAATAAAAGACACTCAGGATTCTGAGATTCCAATTATCCATGATTTTGCAGAGAAAAGTCATGAGAATGAAAGAAAACCCAGAGAAGAATCGAAACAGCTTACACTTTTTGTAACTCCTGAATCCCAACCCATAAAACCAGAGACTAAGTCGATGAAGAGCAGCTCAATGGTGGTTCAGTTAAGAGGAGAAGCATCCAAAGTGGAATATCGCTTACCTCCATTTTCATTATTGGACAAGACTAGAGGAATAGAAAAAAGCATGGGACGTCAGGATATGACGGCCAATGCGCGAAAGTTGGAAGAGACATTGGACAGTTTTGGAGTAAAGGCAAAGGTGATGCAGATTCATCGTGGGCCTGCGGTTACACGTTATGAGGTGCAGCCAGATACCGGAGTAAAGGTGAGTCGAATTGTAAACTTGTCGGATGATCTTGCGTTGGCGCTGGCTGCTAAGGATATTCGGATTGAAGCGCCTATTCCTGGCAAAGCAGCTGTTGGGATAGAGGTGCCCAATGCAGAGGTTGCATTGGTGGGACTCCGTGATGTTTTGGAAAGCTCCGCTTATCATGAAGCTCCCTCCAAATTAAGTATTGCTCTTGGCCGGGATATCTCTGGTGAACCGATTGTAGGCGATTTAACCAAAATGCCTCATTTACTAGTAGCAGGTGCAACGGGATCGGGGAAGAGTGTTTGTATCAATGGGATTATTATTAGTCTCCTATATAAAGCAAAACCGAACGAAGTGAAATTGATGATGATTGATCCAAAAATGGTAGAGCTCAGCGTATATAATGGGATCCCCCATCTATTGGCTCCCGTGGTTACCGATTCCCGTCATGCTGCAATTGCACTGAAAAAGGTTGTCGCCGAGATGGAAAAGAGATATCAGTTGTTTGCAAAGTCAGGAGCACGTGATATCGAGCGATACAACGAGATGATGAAGGAGCAAGAAAAGGAAGAGCAGTTACTCCCCTACATCGTGGTGATCGTTGATGAGTTGGCTGATTTGATGATGGTAGCTCCCAATGATGTAGAAGATGCCATTTGTAGATTGGCGCAGATGGCCCGGGCAGCAGGGATTCATCTGATTATTGCGACTCAACGTCCCTCGGTGGATGTAATCACAGGGTTGATTAAGGCGAATATCCCTTCAAGAATCGCCTTTGGTGTTTCCTCTCAAACAGATTCCCGTACGATTCTCGATATGGGGGGAGCGGAAAAACTATTGGGGCGTGGGGATCTTCTTTATCTTCCAGTAGGAGAGTCCAAACCGATTCGAATTCAGGGCTCTTTTGTCTCAGATCGAGAAGTGGAAAGGATTGTCCGTCATGTAAAAGAACAATGTCAGGTGGAATATGATGAAGAGATGATTCCCAAAGAGACTGAGTTAGCTGGAAGTGAAGAGGAAGCGGGAGATGAGCTTTTTGCTCAAGCTGTTCAACTTGTAGTGGAAGCAGAAACGGCATCGGTTTCCCTTTTACAACGTAGGTTACGGATCGGCTATACCCGTGCAGCGCGACTGATCGATATGATGGAGGAAAGAGGGATTGTCGGACCCTATGAAGGTAGCAAACCACGAGAGGTATTGGTAACCAGAGAGCAGTGGCTAGCAAAGAAAAATATCGGTTAAAATGAAAAATTCATCACAGGATAAAAACATTTACTATAGTTGTTTTTTAAAATATTTCGATATATGGTATAAATCAATAAAACGGATTTATATATAACAGGGTAGATAGTTATGAAAAAGATATGATCGCTGCACTCTCTTTTGTCTCCATGTTTTCGGTCTTTTCTGTAGCCAATGCGTCTGATGTTGTACCACAACGCTGCTTAGGTTCACAGGACTACTGTTATCATTAATACGGACGCTTTTCTTATAACAATCCTCCATTTTGTTGGAGGATTGTTTTTTTAAAGCCAAGAATTACTTGGACAGATGAATCGTATATAAGAGATAAAAAGAGTAGCAAAATAAGTCTGTACATGATATAACAATGGAGGAGGTCTTTAATACTGCCTAAGTTCATAAGATTTCACAGTATTAGAGCATCCGTGAACCGCAATCATTTAAGGGGGTCTATTGTAATGGGTAAGAAATCTTTAGGTTTGCTGCTCCTCTCAGCGCTCCTTGTATTGGCGACTGCTTGTGGTGGAGCAACAGAAGAGAAGGATGCGGGAGGAAAGAATGAAGATGCTTTTTCAGCAGGGTTAGTAACTGATGTTGGAGGAATTAATGACGAATCCTTTAACCAGATTGCTTGGGCAGGATTGGAGAACTTAGAGAAAGATATCGGTGCCAAAGTGAGTTATCTAGAGTCAAAGCGGGATTCAGACTACGTTCCCAACTTGACGAAGTTTGTCCGGGATAATACGGATATTACCTGGGGAATTGGCTTTAAGTTTGAAAAGGCATTACCAGAAGTGGCTAAGCGTTTCCCAGATGCAAAGCTGGGGATTGTTGATAGTGACTTAGGTGGAGATATCCCTGAGAATGTTTCTGCTGTTTTGTTTAAGGAGGAAGAAGGCTCCTTCCTACTCGGTGTTATTGCTGCCAAAATGACTAAGACAAAACAAGTTGGATTTATCGGTGGAATCAGCTCACCTGTTATCAAGCGTTTTGAGAGCGGTTTCCGGGCAGGGGTTCATGCAGTTGATCCCGATATTAAAGTGGTAGTTGCATACGCTGAGAGTTTCACTGATGTAGCGAAGGGTCGTTCATTGGCCAAAAACATGTATGATGGCGGTGCGGATATTATTTATCATGCCGCAGGTGGTGTCGGAAAAGGTCTTTTCAGTGAAGTAAAAACCCGGGAGCAAGGAAAATATTGGGCGATGGGTGTAGATATGGATCAGTCCTCCTTAGCACCTGATCACACCCTTACTTCAATGATAAAACGGGTTGATGTAGCTGTTTATGACATTTCCAAGCGTTTAAAAAATGGAGATTGGCAAGGTGGTAAAGTAATCAACCTCGGGTTGAAAGAAAATGGGGTTGGAATTGCAGATAATACGGATAAGCATGTACCCAAAGAGATATTGGATGAAGTGGAGAAGTATAAACAAGAGATTATTGATGGCAAGATTAAGGTCCCCGGAACTGAAGCAGAGCTAAAAGAATTTTTGGAAAAATAATCGCAGGATAAGTGAGTAAAGCGAAGGCTAGCATGATAAGCATTGTGATGAAGGTAATGGCAGGATATGCACCCGAGCACCTTTGCTCACAAAAAGCAAGCGGGGCAATTCCTGCCATTGACCAACTTTTTAAGTCACAATGCTTCGATTAGCTAGCTTTCTTTATATACTTCTCCGGAAAGGAGGATTTTTATATGAATGTTGTGGAGATGAAAGGGATTACCAAGCGCTTTCCAGGTACAGTAGCCAATGACCGAATTGATCTTAAGGTTCGTAAAGGAGAGATTCATGCACTACTGGGAGAGAATGGTGCAGGAAAATCAACCTTGATGAATATTCTTTTTGGCTTGTACCAACCGGATGAAGGGGAAATTTTTATTAATGGACAGCGGGTCAATATAACAGGTCCTTCCAAGGCCGTAGAGCTAGGAATTGGGATGGTTCACCAACACTTCATGCTTGTAAATCCCTTTACAGTAACAGAAAATATTATTCTAGGCTTGGAACCAACTTCTGCAGGTTTTATCGATATGGCTGCAGCTGAGCGGAAGGTACGGGAGATTTCCGAGCAATATGGACTCCATGTAGACCCTCGTGCGAAGGTGGGTAACATTTCCGTCGGTATGCAGCAACGTGTAGAAATTTTGAAAACTTTGTATCGTGGTGCCGAGATCCTGATTTTTGATGAGCCCACTGCTGTGTTGGCACCCCAGGAAATTGATGAACTGATTGAGATTATGCGGAATCTTGTTCGTGAAGGTAAGACGATTATTTTTATTACGCATAAGTTAAAAGAGATTATGAAAGCCTGTGATACAGTAACAGTAATTCGCCGTGGAAAGAAGATCGGCACGGTGGCCATCGATGAGGAAGTGAATGAGAAGCGTTTGGCTGCGATGATGGTGGGGCGCGAGGTTTCTTTTTCTGTCGATAAGAAGCCGGCGGAAGCCAAGGAGACCGTGCTGGAAGTGAAGGACCTCGTAGTGACAGATGCTCGGGGTGTGCATGTTGTAAATGGCCTCGATTTGGATGTTCGTGCTGGTGAGATCGTTGGGATTGCTGGTGTGGATGGAAATGGACAGTCTGAATTGATTGAGGCGATTACGGGATTGCGCCCTAGCAAAAAAGGGACGATCCGTTTAAAGGGGAAAAATATTACCCATCGGAAACCACGGGAGATTATCCAGGCCGGGATTGGTCATATTCCTGAGGACCGCCATAAGCGAGGGTTAGTGCTTGATTTTTCAATCAGTGAAAACATTGTCTTACACACATATGATCAGGCTCCCTTTGCCAAAGGGCTTTTCTTGCGTTATCCAGAAATCAATGCCTATGCACAGAAGCTTATCTCATCCTTTGATGTGCGAACTCCTGATGAGCATACTTTGGCGCGTTCGCTGTCTGGAGGTAACCAACAGAAGGCGATTATTGCCCGGGAAGTGGATCGAGACCCCGATCTGTTGATTGCTGCACAGCCTACGCGGGGACTTGATGTGGGAGCCATCGAGTTTATTCACCGTCGTATTGTGGAGCAACGTGATAAAGGAAAAGCGGTTCTACTAGTTTCGCTGGAATTGGACGAAGTACTTCAATTAAGTGATCGAATTGCTGTCATTTACGAGGGGAAGATTGTGGGTTGGGTCGATCCGAAGACGGCCACCGAAGAGGAGCTTGGTCTATTGATGGCAGGGAGTAAAAAGGCCGAGGAGGTGAAGGGCTGATGCAGTTGTTATCACGTATGAATCGGCAATCAACGATTCTCTCTTCCCTTGTATCGATTATCCTAGGACTGGTTGTAGGTGCTATTTTAATGTTGGTAGCAGGCTATGATCCCCTGGTAGCCTATAGTGCGCTTTTTCGCAGTGGTTTTTTGGATATGTATGGTGTGGGGGAATCCATTCGAACTTTGACACCCCTTCTTTTAACAGGTCTTGCAGTTGCTTTGGCCTTTCGAACTGGCTTATTTAATATAGGTGTTGAGGGACAACTGATTATTGGTCAGTTAGCAGCAGTAATCGTTGCTCTTAAATTGGACTTGCCTCCTGGACTACATGCTGCAGTTGCTGTAATCGTTGGGGGAATAGCAGGGGGATTATGGGCCTTTCTACCTGGATTGCTAAAGGCAACACGTGGTGTTCATGAAGTCATTACGACGATTATGATGAACTTTATCGCTCTTTATTTGTCCAATGTGCTTGTTCGTACTTGGTTAACTAGTGGAGCAGATTCTACAGATCCGATCCCTGAATCGGCCTCATTAAAAATGTCTTTTTTCTCCGACTGGTTTGGGGGAGCACGTATTCATTTTGGTTTTATTATCGCTCTTGTTATGGTTATAGTGATGTATTTTCTTTTATGGCGAACAACCTGGGGCTTTCAGATGCGGGCGGTTGGATTTAATCCAGATGCTTCGGAATACGCAGGTATCAATGTACGCAAAAATATTATTCTCTCGATGATGATCAGTGGATCTTTTGCTGGATTGGCAGGCGCCGGGGAAGTGTTAGGAACCTATGAATACCTCTTTATTCAGGATGCATTTTCTGGAATCGGCTTTGATGGGATTGCAGTGGCTCTGTTAGGTGCGAATACACCAGTTGGTGTGGTCCTTTCCTCCATCTTGTTTGGTGTTTTAACCTTTGGGGGAAGTGAAATGCAATATGATGCCCAGGTGCCTTTTGAAGTGATCCGAGTTGTATTTGCAGCAATCATCTTTTTTGTGGCTGCCAATGTAACCAGCTGGTTTTTGGAGCGTTTCCGATTGGGAAGGAAGGTGAATTCCCATGAATGAGTTAACAAGTGTTCTTGATATAACCATT
>CALJVA010000075.1 GCA_937975135.1 uncultured Thermoactinomycetaceae bacterium
GTGCTTTTTTGTGGCTCCTTTTAGCTTAAATCATAGGTGTTTGTCATCAGTCTGAGGCTGCCATCCAAATGGCAGCCTATTTTTTCAATCAGTCGTGCATCGAGTAAAATGGTGTGAGAAAAATGTAAAAAAATCCCCGTGAAATTAAGACTTTTGACTGACCTGGATCGAATACATAGATAGAGGGGCAGGCTAAGGAGGTGTGACTATGGAGGAAGACATCCGGCTGATACGGAGGATCCAAAAAACGGGCAATCGATCAGCTGCAGATCAATTGATACGCAAATACTTTGATGAAATTTATGCGTATGTTTACAAACAAACATCCGACAAGCAAACCGCGATGAACTTAACACAGATTATTTTTATTGCCATGCTTCAATCGATCGGTAACTATGATGCAAATAAAGCGAGCTTTCGGACCTGGTTGTATCGTATTGCGACAAACAAAATCATTGATTATTACCGAAGCCAAACAATAGAAAAAAAGCATGTCCTCAGCATTGAAGATATGGACATTCCTGATAAAACCGAATTGACACGTCAGATTGAAATGAAGGTATTGCTTACGAGGGTGCAAAGTTACGTCAATTCATTGGAAATGGGCTTACAGCAGATTTTTCGCTTGAGGTTCTTTGGTGAGTACACATTTGCAGAAATCTCAACCTTCTTGGGATTACCGGAATCAACGGTTAAATCAAAGTATTATCGCTTATTAAAATTGCTCAGAGGGGAGTTTAAGGATGAATATGATTAAGCCTTCTCAAGATGAAAAGGAAAGGGCCATTGAATATATTCTCTCTATAGGTTTATCAAAACCAAAAAGTCTTTGGAAGCATTTTTACGAATTGTACCGCGCTCTTGGATTCCACTATCTCTTCTTGAATACCATGCTGCCAGTGATCATATCTGTTGCTTTAATGATTGGGTTTATCGTTTTGTGCCCCTTGCCATCCGAACAATTTAAAAACGCTGTGTTGTTCGCTACGGCCCCCGTATTTTTTATTTTTGTTGTGTTGCTGACCGAAATAGTGGAACGGAGTAGCCCTTTGTATGAGTTAAAAATGACTTGTAAATATACCATACAGCAAATTACCGCATTTCGCGTGTTGTGTTTTTCACTGATGGGCTCAGTGTTCTGTACACTTACCAGTCTTTTCAGCCGATTCCCGGATGTTCTAGACTTTTTCAGAGCCCTTTCCCTTTCCCTTTTCGCGTTATTTATTTGTTCGTTTTTGAGCATATTTCTCATGCGCTATTTCAATTGGAAATGGACTCATTTTACTCCTGTCTTACTTTGGATGATGATTGGCCTTTTCCCGATTTGGATTTTAAGGGAACGATGGGAATCATTCTTATCCCAACTCCCTATTGTCATAACCGTATTTTTCACGGTGATTGCCTTTGGATTGTATCTGATGGAATTAAAAAAACTCATCAATATTCAACAAAGAGAGGTTGCCTATTATGTTGGTCGTTAATCATGTGACAAAAAAATATGGCAATTTTACCGCCCTTGAGGATATAACGATTAAGTTTACAAATGGTGTTTATGGCTTGCTTGCACCAAATGGAAGTGGGAAAACCACCCTGATCAAAATGCTAGCTACCCTGCTTTTCCCGACAAGCGGTGAAATACTGTGGGAAGGGATAGAGATTACAAAGCTAGGTGAAGAATATCGCAATATTATAGGCTACCTGCCCCAGGATTTTGGTTATTATAAAAATCAATCTCCGCGCCAGTTTCTTCATTATTTAGCTGCTTTAAAAGGAATTGACCGCTCGGTTGCAAACCGCAAGGTGACAGAACTTTTAGAGCTTGTTTCACTTAGTGATGTGATGGATAAAAAAATGCGCCATTTTTCTGGCGGTATGATCCAGCGGGTGGGAATCGCGCAGGCCCTGCTTAACGATCCGAAAATATTGATATTGGATGAACCGACGGCCGGGCTTGACCCAAAAGAACGGGTTCGTTTCCGCAATTTAATATCTGAGATCTCTCAAGATCGAATTGTCATTTTGTCGACCCATATCGTTTCGGATATAGAAACAATTGCCAACCGGGTCATCATGCTTAAGGATCATAAGCTGTATTGCAACGATTCTCCCTCAAACATTTGCCGTACATTGGAGGGCAAGGTCTATGAAACGTGGGATATAAAAACCGTCACCCAACCCTATTTCCCATTAACGCAGCGACAGGAGGATGGACGTACACTCGTCCGGTTTGTCTGTGAAAGCGATTGCACAGAAGTGGCTCGACCGGTCACACCCAATTTAGAGGACGTGTTTTTATACGTCTATCGGGATGAGGCGATTTGATGCGCATTTATTGGCATGAATTGAAAAAGCTGCTCACTTCTGTCGCTGTTTGGGGGTTTGTCGCCGCCTGCCTGCTGTTTAACATTGTCATCATCGGCAATTCCGGTGATAAGTATGCCGATTTTGTCAGCGCTGTATCCAAAGATACAGGATATATTTTGGATCAATCCTTTTACGAAAAGCTCGCCCGGATTGCGGAAAGCGGCAAACAGTCAGAGTATCTGGAGCAACTTCAATATGAAACCGACGGTGTGACCGATGTGTTTGAAGGATATGAAACAAAGAGCATAGGAGAAAGATATATCCAGGTGACCGGATCAACCGGATATTTTGCCAAGCTTATGCTGGATAAATATTCGGCGCTGCAGAAGGTCGTCAACGAAAAGGCTAAAAATGATGAAAGTTTAACCCTTTATTTTGCAGGAGCAACCCATTACCGTCATCAACTTCTTTTTAGCACATTGATGGGTTGGCTGTTGACCGAGGGGGCGCTCGTTTCCGGTCTATTGGTGTTGCTTTCCGTTGGATACGAACAGATTCACGGAACGGAAAGTATCGTCTACTCCACGAAAAAAGGTCGTCAAGTTCTGAGGCCTAAATTGGCAGCCTCCGTATCTGCTGGACTTGGTGTTTTCGCCCTGCTGGCATTACTGACCTTCCTCATTTATTTCAGCGTAAACGAATATGAAGGCGTATGGAGGAGCAGTGTCTCAAGCCTATTCAATTACCGAATAGATCTTGTCACCGGAAATAGGCCCTTTATCACATGGTATAGCTTCAGTATTCTGACCTATTTTATGGCCATGCTCGGCATGGGCCTAGGCTTAGTTTTATGCTTTTCGCTGCTCGCCTTCGGAATAGGCATGTGGGTACGCAACAGTTACATCGCTTTTTTGGTATTCCTTGTGGTCAATGCAGTGACGGTCGTCATTCCCTTACAAATCCCTCAAACCATGCCAGTAGGGTTGGCCATCAAGTATTTTGCCGTGCTAACTCCAACGTTGCTCTGGTTAAAACATGGCATATGGTTTACCGACGGAGACATTGACATCGTTTGGAAACATTTTGAAACCTTGGGGCTTGTTGTATCCCTTGTTGTGTTAACAGCTTTATGCGTACTGGCTGTAAACCATTTTAAAAGGAAGGATTTTACATGAGAATGGTATGGTATGAACTAAGAAAGATCTGGAACAGTAGAATTCTTTTGGTTGTGGCACTGCTTTGCACTTTATTTTATTGGCTTTTTATGAGTTTTTACATCGATTTTTTCCCAAACGGTCATCCAGCAATCGAAGAATTTGAATACAGCAACGAGTTGTTGGATCGTTACGGCCCAACGCTGGAAGAAGACGAATATGTTGAGTTTATCAGCGCAAACCGGGAAAAAGTAATTGCTGAAATGGAGAGGTATATAAAAAGTAACCCTGTATTTGCCAAGGTGGGCATATCCTCTTACGAGGATTACGAACGGGTATATAAAAAACAAAATCCGACGGAAGCCGAAACAGAAGCCTTATGGACATTGTTGGGAAAAGAAAGCAACTTTGTTCGTTTCAAACTGCAAACCATCGAATGGATTGAGAATCAGTATCGCGATTATCCCCGCTACGTATCCGAACTTATGGCAGAAGCCACCAATCAAAAGGAAATTGACCGCCTTAACGCCATTTTGGAGACAAAAGAATATACAAACATTATGGAATGGGAAGTATATGAAAATACAGTTGGATATACCGTTTACTTAGCCATATTGTCCATCTTGGCGGTGTTCGTGCTGGTTTCACCCCTCATCGTCACTGACCGCGCAAGGAATGTCCATCTGTTACAATATAGTTCAAAGCATGGGCGAAAGATTTTGCAAAAGCAGCTTTTGGCTGTTTTGCTTTCGGCTTTTATGCTCACTACGCTTTTAATTTTGATTTTTGGAGCCATTTACAGCACGAATGGAACCTGGGTATTTTGGCACAGCGGCATGACATCTTTTCTAAACGGACCTATCTTCTTGTTTGACATTACCTATGGGCAATATATTGTTCTGTATATCGTATTGCTGTATACCCTTTGTTTGGGGACGGCAGCGATGGCGTTTCTATTTTCAAGGTTCAGCCGGAACCTGATCACCCTGATTCTGAAACTTATGCCCATGTTTGCCGTGCTGACGGTACTTTGTCTCTACGTGTTTAACGATCCTTTCAGTATGAACAATTCTTTATATAAAGCGTTGGGCATGATAGGGATAGAACCCCTTGTTTGTGGAGGAGTATTTATAGTTTTTTTGGCTGTATCCCTCTATTTCGTCCGTAGAGAAAAGGAAGTTGAAGTGATATAGGTGATTGTCCCGTTCCTATATTTTGTATGCAAAAGAGGTTTGCAGCAAAGTGAAAGAGCGGATGAAACGAGACCAGAGATTGTCTCCTATTTTTGCTCCTTAATTTCCGGAAAGGTAGGCTTCACCAGACATCTTTTTAAAGAATATGATGGTCTAGAAGTTTTGCCTAAAGGAGAAGGACGATGGGTTACCATGTGGAGGTAAACCGGATCAAACTCTATGTGGAAGATTTAAATCCCGGAGGGGAAAAGACGATCCTGTTTTTGCACGGTTGGCCGGGAAACCACAAACTGTTTGAATACCAGTTTGACAGACTGCCTTTGGCCGGCATACGCTGTATCGGGCTGGATACGAGAGGGTTTGGCCACTCGGATAAACCCTTTGACGGATACGATTATAATACCTTGGCCGATGATGTGCGAGGGGTCGTGGAGGCATTAGGCTTGAAGGATTTTACCCTGCTGGGCCATTCCACCGGCGGCGCCATCGCCGCTCGATCCATGAACCGTCATCAAGCTTTCGGAGTGGCCAAATTGGTTCTGGTTGCCGCTGCTGCCCCTAGCTTGATCCGGCGCCCCCAATTTCCCTATGGTCTTGAGCGCAAGACCGTCGAGGAAATCATCGGAGGTACCTTACAGGACCGTCCCCAAATGCTCCGTCAATTTGCCTTAAAGTTTTTCTTTCAACACACCTCCCCAGCCTTTTTGGACTGGTTTTTCCAATTGGGACTTCAAGCGGCAGGCTGGGCAACGGCAGCCATCGCCAACACCTGGATCAACGAGGAGTTATTTGCCGATTTGGAATCGATCCGGGTGCCCACGCTCATTCTCCACGGCATTCATGATCAGGTGGTCCCTTTTCAGCTGGGGGAAATACAGCACCGGATGATTCGTCACTCTGTGTTGGTGCCCATTCAATTTTCCGGCCATGGCTCGTTTTATGACGAGAAGGATGTTTTTAATGATTTGCTCATACAATTTATGGAAAATAGATAAATTCGGGGATCGGCGTTAAGCGTCGGTCTTTTTTATTGAACGTCTGTTTTCGGAAAAAATGCCAAAAACTATTGATATGTAGAAAGCGAAGGATATACTTATCTTCATGAAAGTAAAGGGTCTAAGGATGAAATCAAGGAGCGTACATGGATGGACGTTAAAAAGAAGGAAGCAGACCGTTTGAAAAAGGGTGATGTGATCGTCGTCACCATCAAACGGTTGGGGATCAACGGAGAAGGGGTTGGGTACTACCGGCGCAAGGCGGTTTTTGTGCCCGGCGCCCTGCCCCAGGAAGTGGTTAAAGCGAAGGTGGTCCGTTCGGAACCGCGCTATCTAGAGGCAGAGCTCCTCCAGATCGAAAAAAGATCGCCGCACCGAACCAGGCCCGACTGTCCCGTTTACGAACAGTGCGGAGGATGTCAGTTGCAGCATATGGACTATGGGGGACAGTTGGCCGAAAAAGAGGAAATAGTTCGGGAATCCTTTGCCCGCTATACCGGTCTAGACAAGCCGCCCATCCGTCCCATGGCCGGCATGGCCGTACCGTGGGCATATCGGCACAAAGCCCAACTGCAAGCGGGTCCAATCGGCGGGCGTACGGTACTCGGCCTCTATTCGCCGGCCAGCCACAAGCTGGTGGATGTCGCCGGTTGTCCGGTTCAGCAGCCGGACATCAACCAAGCCGCACAGGTCATCCGAGACCTGATCGATGAGTTGGGCCTCCCCCCTTATCAGGAAAAAACGAAGGAGGGACTGCTGCGCACCGTTGTCCTGCGCAAAAGTTCCCACTCCGGCGAATTGCAGGTCACCTTCGTCCTTTCAAAGGATCGCTTGCCCAAAGAAAAAGAATTGATTGAAGGAATCGCCGCCAGGCTGCCGGAGGTAGCCACCATCGCCGTCAATATTCAGCCCAAAAATACCCCCCTTGTCTTTGGGGAACACACCCGCATCCTGTGGGGCAAACCGGTCATCGAGGAACGGCTGGGAGATCTTTCCTATCGCTTGTCGCCCCGGGCCTTCTTCCAGATTAATCCGGCCCAGACGACGGTTTTGTACGATTTTGTAAAGGAAGCGGCGGCGTTGACCGGCGTAGAGCAGGTGGTGGATGCCTATTGCGGAACGGGAACCATTGCCCTCTGGCTGGCTCCGCAAGCGGCAGAAGTGCGGGGAATCGAGGAGATCGCTGAAGCCGTCCGGGATGCACAAGAGAACGCCCGATTGAACGGAATCGATAATGTCCGCTTTTTTCAGGGAAAGAGCGAGGAGCTTTTGCCGAAATGGATAAAGGAAGGCTATCGTCCTGATGTGATCGTGGTGGATCCGCCCCGCACCGGTTGTGATCGTAAATTTCTTGCTGCTGTCCTTCAGGCCCGACCCAAGCGGTTTGTCTACGTCTCCTGCAATCCAGCTACTCTGGCCAAAGACTGCAAAGTACTCATCGATGGCGGTTTTACCTTGGCGTGGGTCCAACCGCTGGACATGTTTCCCCAGACGTCCCATGTGGAATGTGTAGTTTTACTGAAAGAGGGAAATGGATCGTGACGGAACAGATACCTGTCAAAAAGAACGATGAAATTGAACTAACCATCGCTGATCTTTCCCATGAAGCTCTTGGCGTAGGACGCTATCAGGGCTATACCCTGTTTGTCAAGGATGCCCTTCCAGGTGAAGTGATTAAAGCCAAAGTGTTAAAAACCAAAAATAATTACGGCTATGCCAAACGGCTGGCCTTGCTTCAGGAAAGTCCAGACCGCATCCCTCCCACCTGTCCCCTCTATGCCAAATGCGGCGGCTGTCAACTGCAGCATATGCGCTATTCGGCCCAGCTTCAATTTAAGGAAAAGCTGGTTCGAGCCAATCTGGAGCGGATCGGCGGCCTCGATCTCAGCCATGTTCAGGTTTTGCCCATCATCGGCATGGCCAATCCGTGGCGGTACCGGAACAAAAGCCAGGTGCCCATAGGCGAGGCGGAAGGCGGTTTGATCGGCGGGTTTTACCGGGAAAGAAGCCATCAGATCATCGATATGAATGAGTGCCTCATTCAACATGAACAGCTTGATCGGGTGGTGCAAGCAGTAAAAAGGATAGGCACACGCCTGGGCATACCCGCTTATGATGAGGTTCAGCACACCGGCTTTTTACGCCATGTGGTGGCCAAATACGGCTTTGATCACGTATAATATAGTTCGCAAAAAGTGAAAAGAGGAAAAGCCATCGGTCACT
>CALJVA010000076.1 GCA_937975135.1 uncultured Thermoactinomycetaceae bacterium
CGATGCGATCCTCCTTTTTCAGATCATGGAAATTTTTCAGTGTAATTCCGCACTCATAACCTTGAGATACCTCTCGAACATCATCTTTAAATCGTTTTAGGGTATCCAATTCTCCCTCATGGATGATTACTCCATCTCGAATGACACGTGCGTGACCATCTCGTACAACCTTTCCTTCTACTACATAGCAACCGGCGATAGTTCCTGCTTTGGAAGATTTGAAGATTTGACGAACCTCTGCTGTACCCACAACCCGTTCTTCATATTCAGGGTCCAGCAATCCTTTCATCGCATCTTCAATCTCCTCGATCGCAGAGTAGATCACCCGGTGTATCCGAATATCCACCTTTTCTTGCTCTGCCATAATTCGAGCATTTGGTTCAGGACGAACGTTAAAGCCGATCACAATCGCATTGGAAGCTGAGGCCAAAATAATATCTGACTCTGTAATCGCTCCTACACCTGCATGAATCACATTTACCCGGACACCATCAACATCAATCTTTTCTAATGATCCTCGCAAGGCCTCCACAGATCCATGCACATCAGCTTTAATAATCATGTTTAGTTCCTTAACATCGCCCTCTTGAATCTGCTTGTATAGATCATCCAACGTAATCCGTGCAGACTGTCCCAATTCTTGTGCCCGTTGTCTTTCCTCCCGGCGCTGGGCAATTGCTCGCGCTTTCTTTTCATCTTCATAGACAATGAATTGTTCACCGGCAGCCGGCACATCTGATAAGCCCAAGATTGCCACAGGAGTAGATGGAGCCGCTGATTTTACTCGCCGTCCCATATCATTTATCATTGCGCGAACCTTACCAAAGTAGTTACCCGCAACCAATACATCTCCCACTTTTAAGGTACCATTTTGTACTAAAAGTGTAGCTACCACACCGCGTCCCTTATCCAACTCTGCATCAATCACAATCCCACGGGCACGTTTATTGGGGTTGGCTTTTAGTTCCTGGATCTCAGCGACTAGCAACACCATTTCTAACAGCTCATCCAGTCCTTCACCTTTTAAGGCAGAAATATGGACATATACTGTATCGCCGCCCCACTCTTCAGGAACCAAACCATGTTCACTTAATTGCTGTTTGATCCGGTCAGGATTGGCCTCAGGCTTATCCATCTTATTCACCGCAACGATGATGGGAACCTCAGCAGCCTTGGCATGGTTAATTGCTTCCACCGTTTGAGGCATAACTCCATCATCAGCAGCTACAACCAGAATTGTGATATCTGTTAACTCCGCTCCTCTAGCCCGCATCGTGGTAAAGGCAGCATGGCCGGGGGTATCCAAGAAAGTAATCTTTTTCCCGTCGACATCCACTTGGTAAGCACCAATATGTTGCGTAATTCCTCCTGCTTCTTGAGCCGCTACTTTGGTATTACGGATCGAATCCAGGAGAGTAGTTTTTCCGTGGTCAACATGTCCCATAATCGTAACCACTGGAGGACGCTCTTGGAGGTCTTCTGGAGCATCTTTTTCTTCAATCTCCTCAAAGATCGATTCGTCCACTTCTTCTTTTACATCAACCTCTACCCCAAACTCAGCGGCAATAAGTTCAATGGTTTCAACGTCAATCTCCTGGTTGATTGTCGCCATCACACCATTGGCCATTAACTTCCGAATTAATTCAGCTGCCTCACGGCGCATTCGTTTAGCCACTTCACCTACGGTCAACGGGCCAGACACTTCAATGCGATCCGGTCGTTTTGGTTCCTGTTTTGGAGCTTCACGCCGTTCTTGGCGTCGGCCACCTCGGCGACGTTGCTGATTTTTTCCCTCTGCTTTGCCTGCGGAATGCTTTTTCCCTTGTTGACGCTTGCCAGGACGGGTTTCTTTTTGACGATCGCTTTCGGTTGAACGGCTCTCACGGGTTGATTTTGTTTTTTGCTCTCCACTGCCTTGTGTGGTACGCTCTTTACTGGTACTTTTTCCTTTACCGCCTTCATTCCCCTTTGTGTGTCCCTTTGTTTGCGACGATTTTGTCTCTTTTTTTACGGTATCCTGTTCCGATGGAGTTGCTCCTCTCTTAACATCTTTAAAGAACTGCTCCACTTTTTTCATCATCTCTTCATCCATTACACTCATGTGGTTACTAACTTCCATGTTCATCCGTTTCAAAATCGTAATTACCTCTTTGCTACTCATATTCATTTTTCGTGCATACTCATAGACACGCATCTTTGCCATTCTCGTCACCCCCGTTACTTTCTTTCTAACATTTGGAGCATCGAGCGGGTAAACCCTGGGTCAGTGACAGCAATCACCACCCGATTTGGCTTGCCCACAGCTTTCCCTAATTGTTGGCGCGTCCCATACTTAACTACTGGTACCTGATAATAGGCACACTTGTTTTCTACCTTTTTCCTCAAATTTGGAGCAGCATCGGTAGATAAAAATACAAGTGATGCCTGTCGGCTACGTACAACCTTAATCACTTGCTCTTCCCCAGTTACCACTTTTCCGGCACGCATCGCCAATCCCAATAGATTAAACAGCTTATTCATCTTGATGTACCATACCTAATTCCTGCTGGAGTCGATCGTATACATCATCACTTACCTTGATCTTGAGTGCCCGATCTAAGGCCTGTTTCTTTTTCGCCAAAGAAAAGCATTCTGGATCGGCGCATAAGTAAGCACCCCGACCCGACTTTTTACCTGTGGGATCAATCATTGTTTCCATTTCAGGTGTGCGAACGATTCGAATCAAACTTTTCTTTGGCTTCATCTCTTGGCATGCAACACATTTTCGCATCGGAATTTTTCGCTTTCTCACTGTTTGCACGCACCCCCTGCTCAATGAACCAACCTAAGTGATTTAATCACTTTCAGATTCACTATTACTTTCAGATTCACTCTTAATATCAATTTTCCAATTCGTCAACTTGGCAGCCAGCCGTGCATTTTGTCCCTCTTTTCCAATCGCTAGAGAAAGTTGATGATCTGGAACTACTACCCGTGCCACTCTTTCTTCCTCATCAATATCTACACGAAGCACTTTAGAGGGACTGAGAGAGTTGGCGACAAATTCTGCCGCATCTTCTGACCAACGAACAATATCGATTTTTTCTCCTTGCAATTCATTCACAATGGTTTGTACCCGAACACCCCGGTGACCAACACAGGCACCGACAGGATCTACTTGTTCATCCCTTGTATGAACTGCGATTTTCGAACGAGAGCCCGCTTCCCGTGCCACTGAAACAATCTCTACCACTCCATCATATATTTCTGGCACCTCCAGCTCAAATAAACGCCGGAGAAGTCCGGGATGAGTGCGGGATACGAAAATTTGCGGTCCTTTGGTTGACTTTTCTACCTTCGTGATATAGGTTTTCACACGATCTCCATGGGTAAATCGCTCATTTGGCATCAGTTCACTATGTGGTAAAATTGCTTCCACACGCCCCAAATCAATAAAGGTATTACGACCGTCTGAACGTTGGACAATTCCCGTTACAATATCTTCTTCCCGGTCAATAAACTCTTCATAAATAATACTCCGTTCTGCTTCCCGGATCCGCTGAGTAACTACTTGTTTCGCAGTCTGTGCAGCAATCCGGCCAAAGTCTGCAGGAGTAACCTCAATTTCCACTGTATCGTTTAACTCATAGTTGGGGTTGATCTCTCGTGCAGCATCCAAAGAAATTTCCAACCGGGGATCCAGAACCTCTTCCACTACAACTTTGCGAGCAAATACTCGAACTTCCCCAGTCTCCCTGTCAATATCCACACGTACATTTTGTGCGGAATGAAAGTTACGCTTATATCCGGAAATAAGGGCTGCCTCGATCGCTTCAACCAACACATCTTTACTAATCCCTTTTTCCCGCTCCAATTGATTAAGGGCTTCGATGAATTGTGCATTCATCGCTTTCGTCTTCCTCCCTTCATTTAAAAGACGATTGCCAACCGTGCCTTGGCGACCTTTTCGAACGGAATCTCTACCTGATTTCCATTGACCTCAACGGATAATTTCTCTGGCGTATACGCCACCAGAATACCTTCAAATACTTTGGATCCTTCAACAGGCTCATAAGTGGTTATACGAACATGTTTTCCAATTGCGATCTGGAAATCCCGTTCCTTTTTGAGGACTCGTTCCGCACCTGCTGAAGAAACTTCTAACATATAGGCACCGCTGATCAGATCCGTACGATCCAGCTCTTTGTTTAGCTGCTCACTTACTCGAGTACAATCATCAATCCCAACCCGTCCGCCGATTCGGTCAATTAATACCCGTAAAACTCGGTTCTTGCCCTCTTTCCCAAAGGAGATGTCAACTAATTCCAGATCTTCCTCATTCAATATCGGCAGCACAAGCTCCTCTACTTGTTCTTTCACCTTGCTCATAACAGTCCCTCCTTTCTCAAACCTTACCGACAAAGGGAAAGAGTGGGCGTCGCACCCACTCTTTCCTAAGATTACGTATCTGACTCCAGTATAGCCAAACTGATTATAACACAATCATTCTATCTATGGCAATTGTATCCCTAACAAAAGATAACTTCTTATACCTCTTTTTTGTAAGGCGGAATATTGAGCAATTCTGGGACAGTAACAAAACGCATCCCATCCTTTTTTAAGCGGGGAATAATCTCATCTAGTGCAGCAACCATCCCGGTTAAATCTTGGGTCCAATGGCCACCACTATGCATGAGAATAATCGCTCCCGGATGGCTATTACTAAGAACATTATGAGCTACTTCTTTTTTGGGCAATTGCCGCCAGTCCAGAGAGTCAACGGACCAGCCGATGATCCGGTATCCCATATTGGCCAATAATTGCAGCTGATCTTCATTGATATTTCCATAGGGTGCTCGAAATAATCTGGTACGATAGCCAATCGTATTGTAAATGGCCTTCTCCGTCTCTTTCACTTCCCAATGAAGGCGTTTCTTTTTTTCATTCAAAAGATTTGGGTGCCAATAAGTATGATTTCCAATCGCATGACCTTCTTCATAAATGCGTTGGGTAATTTTTGGTAGTGACCTTACCCTGCTACCCATTAAGAAAAAGGTTGCTTTCACATTATGCTTTTTAAGTACATCTAACACTTGAGGTGTAAAGCGTCGATCGGGCCCATCATCAAAGGTAAGTGCAATCATATTGGTATTCTCTGATCCTTTGAGGGCAATCACCCCCGGGTATTTCCGCTCCAACATTTGATTGGATACTGGATGCGGATCCCGCGTACTATATTCAGAACCCCCAGCCAAATCAGGCAAGCGGGCCACGTCCCTCTCTGCTTTAGTCATCGGTTTAGCCGAGCGACTTTCAATCTCTCGAGTTGGTGCCATTTTTTCCGTTGATTGCGTCCCTTGGGCACATCCAATAATGGTAAAAGAGAATAGGAGAATGCATAAAAGTCTAGGCAAATGCTTCACTCATATCACCCCATCTTTTCCGTTAGTCTGCACAGAAAAGATGGGGGATATAAACAAAAGGAGGTAACTTAGTGACTGCCATATTTAGGAGGAACACAAAGAAAGAATCTTTCTTGGTCACCGTCGAAATTTCACGATTTTTATACTAAAATGCTATACGGGACAAAAACATTTTAGGAGGTGCCTCTATTGTCTCCCTTGCGTCGATTCTTAGGCATATTCAGTTTCTTGCTCCTTTTCATCACTGCTGCTTGCAGCTTTGCCACAGCTCCTGAAAAAGGAAGCCAAGCAACGACGGATTTGGATGTCCATGAACAACGAGGAGGCCATTTACTTGAGCGACATGTAAACAAAACCGACCAAGAGTTAATTCAGCGATTACAAGAGGACTCCAAAATCTCAGGAGCTTCTACCTTTACAGACCGTTCCACTGCCCAGGAAGTGGTAGATGCTGTTCTATCTGATCCCGACAACCAACAAAACATTCAACAATGGCTTGAAAGCAATAAGGGAAATAACCTCGCCCTCCATTATAAAGGGGATAAGGTGATTGGACGTGGAGTGTTTAGAGACTCCCCAAACCAGGTATACAACTTGACGAATGCTGTAATCATCCTAAAAAAGGATGAGAAATATGGCTATTACATATTGACAGGATATCCTAGAAAATGAGGAGGATCTCAGAGATGGCATCAGACAACCAGCTACAAGTATTAAAAAACTTTCTTCAAGCATACTTTCATCAAGATATCGAATCACCAGAAGCCGCTCTTCAAGCCTTAATAAAAGAAGAATCGCCCCACTATTTAACTGAAGTCGTAACAGCAGCCACTTCTTTTTTAGCGAGCTCTTTGACTGAAGATGAGAAAAATCAATTTATTTCCAACCATTGCGACCTTTATTTTCCTGCACTCAATCAATCTCCCGTCCAATGGCTAGAAAATGTGGTTCAACAACTCCAACAGGCTCTTCCCACATCTTCCGACGGATAACATCACCTTAACACCTTAAGATAAAAAGCCCCTGTTCCCTTGCAAAAGGAAGGGAAACAGGGCGCATTTATTAAGGCTTAAAATAAAGTGAGCTGGTTACTCTCTGGTAAATCCTCCAAACAACCAAAACTACGTAACACTTCGATAACCGTACTTGAAACCCGACTCCGTTTTTGCAAATCTTCAATGGATAGGAATGGACCTTCTTCCCTTGCCTTAACCAGGTTCTTGGCCGCATTTTCCCCAATGCCAGAGACGGACAAAAAGGGAGGAAGAAGTTGGTCTCCATCTACCAAAAAACGTGTTGCATCGGATTTGTAGAGGTCTAGCGATTTAAACTGAAATCCTCGCGCCATCATTTCACGGACCGATTCTAAAACCGTTAATAAACCCTTTTCCTTTGCTGTAGCTGCATTTCCCTTCTCCTCAATTTGCGAAATGGTTTTGCGAACCACTTCTGGCCCTTTTAATACCAGCTCCAAATCAAAATCATCGGCACGTACCGTAAAGTAGGTGGCATAATATTGAATCGGATAATACACTTTGAACCAAGCAATTCGGACAGCCATCATTACGTAGGCAGTGGCATGAGCCTTAGGAAACATATATTTGATCTTACGACAGGATTCAATATACCATTCTGGGACATCATAACTGCGCATTAATTCCGCTTCCTCTTCGCTAACTCCTCTACCTTTACGCACTTTCTCCATAATTTTAAAGGCAACCGCCGGCTCCATTCCTTTGTAGATGAGGTATACCATAATATCATCCCGGGTAGAAATCACCTCAGACAAAACAGCCGTCTTATTACGGATAAGTTCCTGGGCATTGTTTAACCATACATCAGTTCCATGGGAAAGTCCCGAGATCCGTACCAATTCACCAAAGGTTTTGGGGCGGGTATCCTCCAACATTTGACGAACAAAGCGTGTCCCAAACTCGGGAATTCCTAAAGTACCTGTCGTTGAACCGATCTCCTCAGGAGTTACCCCAAGCGGTTCAGTACTGCTAAATAGACGCATCACTTTAGGATCACTCAGAGAAATTTCCTCCAACTTCACTCCTGTCAAATCCTGCAACATCCGAATTACCGTCGGATCATCATGACCCAATATGTCTAATTTTAATAGTTGTTCTTCCATCGCGTGATAATCGAAGTGTGTGGTAATCGTGGTTGATTTCATGTCATCCGCCGGTCGCTGGATCGGTGTAAAATCATATACCTCTTTATTTTGAGGGATCACCATTAATCCTCCAGGATGTTGACCGGTGGTCCGCTTTACTCCTGTACATCCTTCTACCAAGCGGTCAATCTCTGCGCCGCGCAAACGAAGACCATACTCTTCTTCATATTTCTTAACATACCCATAGGCTGTTTTTTGCGCCACGGTTGAGATGGTTCCAGCTCGGTAGACAAACTCTTTTCCAAATAACTCTTCTGTATAACGGTGAGCACGCGGTTGATATTCTCCTGAAAAGTTAAGGTCAATATCGGGCACCTTATCCCCTTTAAAACCAAGGAAAGTTTCAAAGGGAATATCATGACCATCTTTTTTCAACTTACTACCACAGGTAGGACAATTTTTATCAGGTAAGTCAAATCCTGAAGCGACCGAACCATCGGTAATAAACTCACTGTATCTGCATTCCGGGCAAACATAATGGGGTGGCAAAGGATTAACTTCAGTAATAGAGCTCATCGTCGCCACAAAAGAAGACCCCACTGATCCCCGGGAACCAACCAAATAGCCATCAGCAAGAGACCGTGTGACAAGTTTTTGGGAAATAAGATAAATCACAGCAAATCCATGCTTAATAATGCTTCCCAATTCTTTTTCCAAACGGTCCTTAACAATTTTCGGCAAAGGATCTCCGTAGATTTCTTTGGCTGTCTTATAACAAATATTTCGTAACTCTTCCTCTGCCCCTTCAATAATCGGTGTAAACAGGCGATCTGGAAAAGGACGTAACTCCTTCACCTGCTCAGCAATCTGTCGTGGCGCCTCAATCACAACCTCCCGGGCCTTCTCCTCACCCAAATACGAAAATTCGGCTAACATCTCATCAGTGGTTCGAAAATGGGCACTTGGTAGCTCCACTTTTTTTCGAAATCCGCTCTGATTACTTACGAGGATTTTTCTGTAAATCCCTTCCCACTCATCGAGATAGTGGACATTGGCTGTAGCCACAACAGGCTTACCCAATTTTTCACCAATCTGAACCAATAGTCGATTAACCTCACGCAAGCGATCTTCACTTTCAACAAGGCCATTGTCCACCAGATGTCGGTTAATATCCACAGGCTGGATCTCTATATAATCATAAAAGCGGGCAATCTCTTCAGCATCTTGTGGGGACTTTTGTAATGCCGCTTCAAAGAGTTCTCCCTGTTCACAGCCCGATCCGATAATCAACCCATCTCGATGTTTCACTAACTCACTGCGAGGAATTCGAGGCACACGATGAAAATACTTCAGATGGGATAGGGAGATGAGTTTATACAAATTTTTCAGCCCTGTTTCATTCTTAACGAGAATGACCGCATGAAATGGACGAATTCGTGTGAGATCCCGCTCGCCGGCAGAATCATTCAGCTCATCCAACCGTGTCAGTCCCCGATCAAGACAATCACTCACCATTTTCCACAGTAATTGTCCCGTTGCCTCCGCATCATGGACTGCCCGGTGATGTTGCTCCAGACGAATATTAAATTTAGCGCATAAGGTATTTAAGCGATAATTTCGTAGCCCGGGATAAAGGGCTCGTCCCAATTCCAACGTATCCAATACTGGGTTCGTTACAGGCTCTAGCCCGATATTCTCAAATCCCCTCTGCAAAAAACCCATATCAAAAGAGGCATTGTGGGCTACCAAAACACTATCGCCGATAAATTCACGGAAGCGCATCAAGACTTCCTCGATTTCTGGCGCTCCGATTAACATTTCATCAGTTATCCCAGTCAGTTCAGAAGTAAAAGCAGATAATTTGCGATGGGGATTGGCGAAACTTTCAAAGGTGTCAATCACTTCACCATTTTTAATTTTAACACCAGCCAGTTCGATAATCGTATCGCTAACAACGGATAATCCCGTCGTCTCCACGTCAAAGACGACATAAGTATCATCTTTTAAAGAACGGGGTGCAGGACGTACAACGATCGGTACACCATCATCAACAATATATGCCTCGACACCAAAAATTACTTTAATCCCATGCTTCTGTCCGGCAGAAAAAGCCTCAGGAAACGCTTGGACCACTCCATGATCAGTAATTGCTACCGCAGGATGTCCCCACTCCGCCGCTCGCTGTACCATCTTCCCAGGGGAAACTACCCCATCCATAGCACTCATTGCCGTATGCAGGTGTAGTTCCACTCTTTTTTCCTCGGCAGTATCTTTCTTTTTTGGCACATCTACTTCGCGAAGGTCATTCACCATAATCACAAGATCACGAGCAAATGTATCGAACTGGACAGATCCACGCACTCGTACCCAGATTCCATTTTTTATCTGTTCTAACTTTGCTACATCTTCCTTATCTCGGGCAAATATTTTTGCCGAAATCGAATCTGTATAATCGGTGAGATTAAATGTAAGTAAAGTACGCCCACTGCGCAATTGACGGATCTCTGCTTTAAATACGGTACCCTGAACACAAACCCTTCGTTCTTCATCTTCAATCTCTTTGATTGGGATTGGCTCGTCATCAAAAGGATAGCCAATCGTAAGGGGGGCTTCCTCCTCTTCCTGAGGGGCTGGTAACCGCTTTTTCTCTTGCTGTGCCACCAGAGCTTGGGCTACCAATGCTTTTTGCTCCTCCGCCTGTTGCTCAAAAAACTGTTCTCGCGCCAGCTCCGGTTGTTTACTCTGCAACTGAACGACAAGACGTTGGCCGGATATTTCATAAATCAGCTTTTCAATCACTTGATCAAGCTGTTTTTTACGGGTCATCTCCACCATCATGGGATCGGAAAAAAGAATGGTGAGTTCCTTGTTCACAATCTTACGCTGTGCCCGTGCCAACCAACCCGCGGCCGAAGCGGAGACATTTTCTGAAATCTTTTTACAGATCCATGGCCAATATTGATCAATGATTTGCTCCAGGTTAACCTCTTTATAACGAATTTTTAATAATACCTGTGCCACCTGGGGGAACGCTTTCTCTACTCTCTGCTCCAATTCTTCCAAAACATCCGAGGGCAGAGGACGAGTTAAGCAAAGATAGAAGGTCCATGTTCTTTGTCTGCGACTTACCTCGATCTTCTCTATGTAACCACCGGTAAAATATTTCTCCTGCCAATCATTCGGGACTTTGGCATGCCGTAGCATTTGCACCAAACGGTCTCGATTTACTGCTGGGACAGACATCAGGGTCCACCTCCGTAAACTCTCCCACTCCCTCATACTTGCTTCTTCTTCAGTCTACCAGATGAAAGGAAAACAGCAACTGGAGGAAGTATTTATCATTCCTCATTCTAAATGATAAGGCCCTTCCTATCTCGTAGGAAGGGCCTTTTTTATTTACACTGCTCAAGTAGGTTCGGAAGCTGATCCAACAGATCCCCTGCCGGGAGCATTCCCGATTCTCCTCCGCGTCTAAACTTATACTCGACCAATCCTTCAGCCGCCTTGGAACCTACTGTAATACGTAATGGGATACCAATTAAGTCAGCATCTTTAAACTTCACACCGGCCCGTTCTTCCCGATCATCAAATAAAACTTCATAGCCGGCAGAGATAAGATTGCTATATAATTCTTCCGCCAACTGTGCTTGCTCTTTGTTTTTCATATTTACAGCAATCAAATGAATGGCAAAAGGTGCTACGGCAAGGGGCCAGATAATCCCCGCTTCATCATGGTTTTGTTCGACAATCGCCGCTACGGTTCGTGATACGCCAATCCCATAACAACCCATGATGTAAGGTTGCACTTTGCCCTGTTGATCAAGAAAAGTAGCTCCCATCTTTTCACTATACTCGGTCCCCAATTTAAACACATGACCTACTTCGATACCACGTGAAAAGCGAAGGGTTGCCCCACATTTTGGGCAGGGATCTCCTTCTTCTGCATTACGAAGATCGCCATAGCGATCCACATGAAAATGATGATCTGCAGTAACGCCTACCAAATGGTAATCCTTCTCATTGGCTCCCACAACGGCGTTGGTCATACCCCGGACACTATTATCGGCCAAAATCTGCACTTTCTTTTTAAGACCAATAGGTCCAGCAAATCCAACTGGAGCTCCTGTTACTTGGCGAACCGTTGCTTCATCAGCCAATTCACAGACGGAAGCATCCAAGAAATTCTTTACTTTGACTTCATTGACTTCATGATCGCCACGAACCAAAACAAGAACCGGCTCTTCATCTGCAATAAAAAGCAAACTCTTAATTACCTGCTTAGGGGTAACTCCTAACATCTGGGTTACCTCTTCTAAGCGGCCCGCATTGGGCGTATGCACTTTGTTTGGTATTCCTTCTTCATGAGCAGCTGCTGATTGAGGTGCTTTTGAATCAACTACCTCCGCCATCTCTAAGTTAGCGGCATAATCACAGGAGCTACAATGAACGATTGTATCCTCACCAGACTCAGACAACACCATAAATTCATGTGTGCCTTTCCCACCGATGGAACCGGCATCTGCCTCTACTGCTCGAAACTTGAGGCCACACCGGGTAAAAATGCGCTCATAAGCTTGATACATCGCCTCGTAACTCTGTTCGAGCCCTTCCCGATCAACATCAAAGGAGTATGCATCCTTCATAATAAACTCCCGGCCCCGCAACAGACCCGAACGAGGACGCCGTTCATCTCGTACCTTGGTTTGAATTTGGTAAAGTATCATCGGTAACCGTTTATAAGAGTTGATTTCTCCCCGTAGTAGGTCGGTAATCACTTCTTCATGGGTCGGTCCAATGACAAAGGGACGTCCATGTCGATCCTCTAACTTCACTAATTCAGGACCATAAGTATCCAATCGCTTGGTTTCTTCCCACAATTCAGCTGGCTGTAGTGCAGGCAAGAGCAATTCTTGGGCTCCAGCTCGATCCATCTCCTCACGAACAATATTCTCCACCTTACGCAAAACCCGATATGCGAGAGGCAGATAAGTATAAATGCCTGCAGCCAACTGCCGGATCAATCCGGCACGAAGCATCAGGCGATGACTTGCCATTTCCGCTTCTCCTACTTCACGCAACGTAGGAACAAGGGCTGTTTTTTGCCTCATTCCTGTCTCCTCCTACTCACTTTTTATCCTGTTTGTCCAAAAAAGATGCGCATTATATCGTTGTAAGTTACCAGTAGCATTAGTAAGATCAACATCGCAAAACCAACAAAGTGAACCATGCTTTCTTTATTGGGATCAATCGGCTTACCTCGGATCGCTTCCAATCCAATAAAAACAAGGCGACTGCCATCCAAAGCAGGTATAGGTAATAGGTTGAAGATCGCTAAGTTAAGACTGATCACCGCGGTTAACCATATCACTTGGGATAAGCCGGCTTTGGCAGCTTGACCAGTAATCTCTGCGATTCCCAAAGGTCCAGCAAAGCTTTTTAAGCCTGCCTGTCCGGTAATCAGACTACCTAGCCCTTCAAATATACGTACTGTCCAAACTTTGGTTTGCACAAAGCCGTTTCCGATCGCTTCCAATATAGTGGGATCTTTTCGTTCCTGTTGCAGTAAAACATTTATCCAGTACTGCTTATACTCATCGTTCCACTCAGGTATCACTTGCGTCTCAAAAACTTCATCCTGTCTTTTTACTTTAAAGGTAAGGGGCTCCCCCTTTGCCTCTTGAATGGCGATACGTAGATCATCTGCACTGCGTATCTTTTTATTATCCACGGACTCGATCCGATCCCCTGGTTGCAACCCTGCTTCTGCTGCAGGTGAACCAGGCTCTGCAGTATCGACCGAAACCCCGGTCTCCAATCCAATCATAAAGGTAACCACAATAAATAAGAAAATGGTCATCAAAATATTAAAGAGAGGTCCGGCAAAAATGGTAAGTGCACGTTGTAAAATCGTTTTAGAACCAAATTGCCGGTCCAAGGGAGCAATTTGCATTTCCTGCTTACGGTCAAAATGGATGATCGCTTGTCGGTGAAGAGGCAGGCGAACCTCATCCCCTGTTTCATCTTCAAGCAACAGATACAAATCTTTCTCCAAATCCATGTCCACGACTCGGCCCTGGACCATGGTCTCAGATGTGGGAGCATCTGAGTACAGATATACATCGGTAACTTCTCCCTGATCATTCTGTACAGCCCAAACCTGGGAGCCGGTCTTAATCTCAATCATCTCCGGATCTTCCCCGGCCATCCGTACATATCCACCCAGGGGTAAAATTCGGAGTGTATATAATGTTTCATTCCTACGCCAAGCAATCAATTTCGGCCCAAAACCAATAGCAAATTCTCGTACTAAGATACCTGCTCGTTTGGCAAAAATAAAGTGGCCCAATTCATGAACAAATACCAACACACTTAATACCAGAATAAACACAATGATTGTTTGCATTACCTATCACCCGCCTTGGTTGATAACGTTGGGCTCAGAAATTTTCTACGGAACATTGCTTGGCTACATTTCGTGCCCAACGGTCCACTTCTTCAATCACTTCCAGTTCGGGATTCGCCAGTGATTCGTGTTGTTCCAGCACAGTTTCAATCACTGCTTCAATTGCTGTAAAAGCGATCTCACCATCCAAGAAACGTTCCACAGCTACTTCGTTCGCTGCATTAAGTACCGTTGGCATGGTCCCACCACACCGTCCAGCCTCGTATGCTAAACGTAAGCAAGGATAACGCTCCCAATCTGGGGAACGAAATTGGAGTGTTCCGATCGTTGCTAAGTCAAGGGGTTTTAAGGAAAGTGGTAGCCGTTCTGGATAGGTAAGTGCATATTGGATCGGTACTTTCATATCTGGGATTCCCAGCTGGGCCATCACTGCTCCATCCTGAAACTCAACCATTGAATGAATAATACTTTCTGCATGGATTAAGACCTCAATCTTGTCATAGGGAAAGGAGAAAAGCCAATGAGCTTCAATCACTTCCAGGCCTTTATTCATCATAGTGGCTGAATCAACAGTTACCTTAGCTCCCATCGACCAATTGGGATGATTTAATACTTCCTCTCTTGTGGCTGTTACCAGCTTCTCCTGTGGCCAATCTCGAAGTGCCCCTCCGGAAGCCGTAAGTATCAGCTTTCGAACATCCGCTTTTCGCTCACCGTTGAGACATTGAAAGATTGCCGAGTGTTCACTATCAATCGGAATAATGGAGACTCCTGCTTCCATAGCCGCTTGGGTAACCAAGTGACCAGCAGTCACCAATGTTTCTTTATTAGCCAGGCCGATTGTTTTTCCTGCTTTAATGGCTGCCAGAGTGGGATGTAAACCACGGCTACCCACAATGGCGGAGACAACAGTATCCGCCTCAGCCATTGTGGCCACCTCCAGTAACCCCTCATCGCCATATACAACGTTAATATCTTCTCCAACCTGCTGACGAACTTCCTCAGCCGATTCACGATCTGCCATGGAAATAATTTTAGGACGAACGGCCTTTGCCTGTCGCACCATCTCTTCTACATTGCTACCAGCCGCTAGTCCAACGATCTGAAACCGATCCGGATGATGATTTACCACTGATAAAGTGCTTTTTCCAATCGACCCCGTGGAACCGAGTACTACTAATTTCTTCATCAATGTGCCTCCTCATATCAGCTGAAACAGGTGTAACACGGGAAAGACCAGCAGTAGACTATCAAACCGATCCAAGATTCCGCCATGTCCAGGCAACAATGATCCTGTATCCTTCACACCATTGGTCCGTTTTATCGCCGATTCCACCAAATCACCTATCGGCCCAACAATAGCGATCAATGCACTTAACGTAAGGACTACCCATATACTGCCCAGCTGGGGGAAAACCAAGGCCATCACAACACCCATAACCAGAGAAAAGAAAAATCCGCCCAGTGAGCCCTCAACGGTTTTGTTGGGACTGATAATCGGCCATAATTTTCGCCGTCCAAACCGTTTCCCTGTAAAATAGGCACCTGTGTCATTGGCAAAAGTGATAATCAAAATAAACAAAGACCAAATAAATCCTTCCTCCAAAAACCGGGTCTGGATCATGTAGGAGAAGCCGTACCCTATGTATAGAGAGCCGACAAAAAGGTAAGACATCTCATCAATTTGAAAGTGATTGCGACTTAAAACAATAAGTACAAAAAAAAGTACCAATCCAAGAATAATATTATTAGGAGATGTCAAAATACCCACTGTCGATATCAGTTTTCCCTCTGCCAACCCGGAAATCAGTAACACCCACAATAAGCCAAAACCGATCAGTGCCTGTGGGGTATAAAGAGCGATCTTCTTCATACGACAATACTCTGCATATCCGATTGTGGCGAGCAGGATCACAGATCCTGCATACCACCAACCACCCATCCACAGGACAAAAAGAAGGCCGGCACCACCTAACACTCCTGTTATGATTCGCTGCTTCATCCTACTCTTCACCCGTCCTTATCACACCGCTCCATATCGGCGCGAACGGCGCTGAAAATCCTCAATTGCTCGGAAAAAGTGCTCTCGACTAAAATCTGGCCAAGCTACTTCAGTAAAATAGAGTTCACTGTAGGCCAATTGCCATAACATAAAGTTGCTAATCCGAATCTCACCACTTGTTCGGATCATTAAATCAGGATCTGGTAGCCCAGCCGTATATAAATATTTATTCACAGTTGATTCATTGATCGAAGCCTCATCTAAATCGCCGGCTTTCATTGCTTTCATCATCTTTTTTATTGCTGTAACCAGTTCTGCCCGCGCTCCATAGTTTATAGCGAAGTTAAGAATCATTCCGGTGTTCTCTTTCGTTTCTTCCTGAAAACGGCTGATCGCATAATACGTATGTTCCGGTAGATCTTCCAAGGCACCTAACATCTGAACCCGTACATTGCGATCAATCAACTCCTGCAAATCCGTTTTTAAAAACTCCGCAGGAAGTTTCATTAAAAACTCCACTTCTTCTGCCGGTCGCTTCCAGTTTTCCGTTGAAAAAGAGTATAGTGTGAGAACTTCGATGCCCAACTCATCAGCGGCCCGGATGGTTTGGCGTACTGTATTCATACCGGCAGAGTGTCCCGCAATACGGGGCATCCCTCGTTTTTTGGCCCAACGTCCATTGCCATCCATAATCAAAGCAACATGCCTTGGTAATGGTCCCTGGGCTAAGGTCTGAATGCGTTCGGTATCATCCATCTTCTTCTTTTTATTTCCGGCAAACCATCTCTTTAGACTGTCGATCATGGAATTCCTCCACTATAAACGATAACTCTAGTATAATACAAAATGGTTCTGCAAAAAAATGCTTTGTTCCTTTTACAAACTACAATCGATTCCCGCTAACTTCCTCCAGATTTAACAATAAAAACCCCCTTACAGGTGAAGGGGGCGATCCGTCGCCACTTATACTTCCATCACTTCTTTTTCCTTCGCTGCGATGATGTTGTCCACTTCACGGATATATTGATCCGTCACCTTTTGGATCTCTTCTTGAGCGCGACG
>CALJVA010000077.1 GCA_937975135.1 uncultured Thermoactinomycetaceae bacterium
ATCAAAATAATTCTCATCTACAGGGAGATTATGTTCTTTACAAAAATAATAAAAAACAGTTTGTACAAGTGAATTAACATCAAGCGTTGTTTTTTCTCCAAACTGTTGATAACATAAGTCTTGGTAAATCTCAAAAAGTCTTTCCAACAAATCAGAGTCTACATACAATGAAGTTCTTACCGTAGGGAATTCTATGTCATATTGCTTCTTTTTTGAGTAAATTGTTACCCTTCTATTCGGTTCAATAACTAATGGCCGAGGATTGCTAAGCAGCTTTTCTCCCATCAGTGCAAACATATATGAGACGGACTTCATATTCGACGCTTCAACTTGAGAAACAACTCGATCCCAAAGTGACTTCAAAACCACAACCGGCAGTATAATCATACGGCTTGATTTCATCAAGAATCACTTCCAAGGAGAGATTTAATCCATCTATAGGGCAAATGATGGTACGATTGAATTTTTCCTCCTAATTTAACTGATGAGTAAGCATATTCTTTGACTTTGATTTCGTCGATGCTGCCATCAATCCAAAGACCCTTCCCAGGAACATAATGAAGCTTATTGTTTTCAAACTGTAGATGTACTTCCTTTCCGCCTTTTTCATATTTATAAAATAATCGGAGCAAAGATTCGATGATATTGCTGCGAATGTCATTGACTTCTTCAGAAAATTCAAATGTCTGTGTCATTTAATCCCACCCTTCTTCCTCAATCCAGTGATCATGATCTTCATTTGGCTCTTGGCGCCAATGATATTCTCTCAAATACCTTTCATGACCTTGCGCACCTTGTTCTTCGGGAAGCACTGTTAATTCTACTCCTGCCTTTTCCGCTTCCTTACGAGCCAATTCCACGCCCAATTCATAAATGATTTCGCGCTGCCCTTGATATGTTTTGATCCTAGGAACTCCAAAAATAGCGTCAGATTCAAGCGAAACCGAGTCATTGGCAGGTATAGCACGTTCTATACCTCTTTTCGTAGAAACAAATAATGGCAAGCCGTTTTTATCCTTAGGCAATTTTGATAAATCAATTTTCCAATCATAAGGAATTTCTTCATCCGCAGAAAAATAGTTATAAGCATCAGGCAGTACATTCATGTCACGCACGAAATACCCTTTCTTTTTACATTCCATTGCGAATTCATCAGAGGTAGCATCTACCCTTTCGCCGCTAATGCTACAAAGCAAACGATTAGGATTGTAGTTTGAACATAAAGAACAGGTCAAAATCAGCCGTCTTTTCATACGTTTCACCTCTCTCTTCTAAGATGCTTGGGAATATGATCCTGACAATACCGATGTCGGATATTTAATTCTTTTAATAGCAATTCATCCTCCACACTCAATGCTTTTTGGCATTTGATGCATTTTGTAATGGATGATGCTTCACTATTACTTCGAGAAGATGTCTGTACATAGTCCATCAAACCTGCACCTGGATTTTGCGCCCACTTACGATAGGGAGCCAAGTCCTTCCAGCCCATTCCAAATAAATTACACGCATCTCTTAAAGCATCACTTGCAGCCGAATTAATCGCATATTTTAAATTTTTGATTTTACCCGTATCGGGGTACCTTTGGAAATTTGCAAAGCCTATACCTTCTCGCTCCGCTTCAACCACCTTTAGTACCCCTCTTACCATTACCTGATCTTCTTTTTCAAAAATGATCGGATCTCCCGTTAAACGCCATGACCAAAACGTTCCGGCAGCTTCTTCTAAACGTTGTATGTATGGTTGTACTGGAATATATCTACTCTCTGGATCATTCTCCCTCATCTCAATCGTACCTGGAGGGAACAGTTCTACTAATCGTTTGTGAATATCACGATAAATAGCCTGACTATTTTCAAGTGAATCATTCATTTAACTTCACCTAATGATTTTTATAGATTAACTTCATTATATATTATGTAAGCAAGTAAGGCAATTATAAGGGAGGATAATTATGTCTCTTTAAGTTAATAGAATATAAAACTCAGAAAGAGGTGATTTAATTTCTCTCTACACTCACAACTAGAATTGCTAGAATCAAGCCATCAATGACGCATAATATAGGAAACAAAGCCCTGTAGGTTGACCTCATTGCGGCAAAGCTTTCAATAACTTTAAGGGCTTACGCCCACTAAAAGCCATCCCTATATGGGATGGCTTTAATCTTAGAGCAAAGATAATAGTTTGGGAAATAAAAAAACTACACTTTGAACCAACGGGCTCATAATCATAACCCCTAATCCCAATCGCTTCTTTTGCGGGCTTTTTGCTGCAGTTAACATAATGATTAATCCAATATAAAACATGGTGAAAGTCAATGGAATGGAAGCATAAATCAATCCGTTAAATATATACGATCCGAGTTCAGCTGAAGAATCAACCAAACTGTGAATCGTTTCATCTCCTGTTGCTGTCCGCGGTGCATCCCCACCATAATGATACGTTAGGAGCGGGACATATGCTACTGTAAAAACACCTATGGTAAAACCGATCGACATTATATATCCAGCTCTTTTTCGTCGCGGATTTTTTCCAGATGTTAAAAGTAACAACAATCCGATTACCACTAAAGAAGCAAATAACGGAATACCTACTAATTGTAACAAGCGAATAAATTGTTCAACGACTGTATTAGGCGCTTCTGATACAAAAGCCAACTCATGCTTCACCTCACTAATAGACCCCGATTAGTTTTTCGAGAAAAATCATCGGATCATAAGCTTGCTCCATATTTTTTGATTGTTCATATGGCGATACTCTTCCTGGCCGAAGCACCTCAAAATGCAAATGCGGCCCTGTACTTCTGCCAGTTGACCCTACTACACCAATTTGATCACCGGCTCGAACTTGATCACCTTTTCTCACGGTTACATATTTCATATGTGCATAGCGAGTTTGCAACCCATTATCATGTGCAATGATCGCCCAATTTCCATAGCTGTCACTCCAATTAGACCAAATCACCACACCATCCAAGGCAGCAAGAACCGGTGCTCCTTCCGAAGGAGCGCCTCCTATATCCACACCAAAATGAAACTCCCCGTTGCGGGGGCCGAAGTTAGATGTGATATTGTAATAACCAGCGACCGGCCAAACCCAACCATCAATTACCGGTCCTGAATATGTGTAGGTTACATTCTCATATCTAAATGAACCATATATACCCGAGTATCTATACCCATCAAACAATTGTGGAATAAAGCTTGGATCAGCTGTTTTTGCGAATTCAAACACCAACGGTATATCTTCCTCTAATACTCCTTTATCTATTAAAATTGTCTTTAATTTCTGAGAATCGATCTCCAGTGCCGGCACTCCACGATCATCTACTTGAGTTCTTTCCCATTGACGGTACGTTACAGAAGAGCAATCACCGTCAGATGAACTATCGTAATATTCCCATGAATGGAATCCATCCGTGTAACCACCAGGATAATATCTTTTAAGCGAAGGAATTTCTAAATGGCCGTAAGGTGTGACAACTTCAGTCAAGATTTCATGCTCTGACAAACGATTACTGAAAAAAGATGTTGAAGTAGTTGTATATGTTTGGACCGGCTTATCTTCAGTTGCTTTCGTTGTATAAGTACATGTTTCTTCCACCATGAAATATTCATAATCATCGGAAATTGTTTTATATAAAAAACTTGGTTTTAGACCTGCAAACAAATCTTCAGGATCTGGAAGATCAATTTTTTGATCCACTTTGATAATCTGGTATTTCGTTAGTGCTGCTGGAATTCCCCAACTTGGCTTGACTTCGTTTTTTATTGCCGTTTTCCATTCCTCATCTGCTTCGATGCCATCTATCTCTTTAACACTTTCATCTGCCAACTCAATAAACCTTCGTTCATACTCTTTGTCAGCCTCCACTTGAGCTTCTGATCTTGTTCCGCCTTCAAAAAACCAATCAGCAAACGGTATGGATGAAAGAATGGCTAATAAAAGCAAGATAACCAATATAGCAAGACAACCGATCGGTCCTACAAAAACCGCAAAAGCTTTTAATATACTAACAATTAATCTTTCCATGAAGCTCGCCAAGAGTCGCTTTATGAATTTTAAGGCTCTACTTGTCGCCCTTCTTACAAACTTTCCCCCGGCCTTCTTTGACATATTAGCCATCTGCTCTACCGTTTCTTGCCCAATCTCATGAGAATCAGAAATCTTTCTCACCCCCTTTGAGGATAAAGGATCCCCGGCGGATGCACTTTTTATTGACTAAATGACGCCCGAATGCCGTGGTTTATTTGAGCGCTCTAAGTTTTCTCTCCATGATTTAATATTTTCCAAGTTCTGAGTATTGGTTCGAGAAATTCTGTCAGCAAATTTGTTGCTGCTGCTCCGCCGCTCTGGCACACCAATGACATTATGTGCAAAATAATCATCTGGGTTTATGTTTCTCGCATTAAACCGACGATCTGTGTATTCCTGACCGTCACGTCCCTTGATATACGATTCTCTTATTCGTTGCAAGTGCATCGTGGATCCAGGTAAAGGTCCTCCTGTTACACTCGAACCAGTTCCTTCTACCGTTCCTTTTGAACTATAAATGACTTTTGAATCTTTCCCGCTTACTTGGAAATGTTCAGGTCCCCCTAAACGATATTCATCAATTCTCATCTCACCAGGTTTCAAATTTGGATCAGCTGCACCCATAGGAGAAATTTGTCGCTCTTTTCCCTTCTCGATTAAATAGAAGGCAGACCCCGCTCCATCAGTTCGCAGTTCAATCTTTGCACCTGGTTTTTCTTTCGCCCAATCTGCGAGCGATTTATTCCCATACTTTTGAGCCATGACTCGGTTTTGACTTACTCCAGAGAAAGCATGTCCGATTTTCCTTCCTGCTCCACCGGCATTCATATCGCCAATGGAAATTGTACTACCAATGGATTCTCCCAGTTTCCCAGCAAACTCTCGTCGCTTTTCAATATCATTCCATATATTCTTTAAGCCTGTTTTATGCGCTTCTTTTATAGTTCGAACAGTATTACTGCTACCAACAACTGCGCTATAAGCACTTTGTCCTGCAACTGTAAAAGCTTTTTTCCCTAAAAACCCACCGGCAACAGCTCCAGCAGGACCTCCAAATCCTAAGCCAACAGCGCCGCCTACTCCCGCTCCCACGAAGCCAAGAGCAGTTTTCGATTTTTGCCACACTGAGGAGTTCAAGCCCCTTGCAGCCTGTGTTATAGCCGTGGTGTTCCCATCGTTTCCATAATTTTGAATAGACCTGCTTTCAGATGAATTTTCTCCTCTAAATACACCTCTAGAATGTCGAGACAACGCAACAAGACCTGCAACACCGCTTAATCCCACCATTCCCATAATTCGTCCGACAGAGCTTGAAGAGTCGCCAAAATTCATGAACCTGCTTATCATCCCAGTAACCGGAATGAACATAATCAACATGCCTATTTTGAAGATGGTACCCGCTCCAAGTGAAGCAAGACCTGCGAAAATAGCCATAACAATAGCATGTATGGATTGCAGAAAGATATTTCCCGAAAATTCCTTAAACCATGTACCAAAGAAAGCCCTGGTTCTGGCATACAACAAACTAATAGCTGCCAAAGGAGCCAAAATCATAAATATGATGATAATAACCTTTCTGGCTATATAAATGAAGTTCATATAAAGAGCCAATCCCCATTCCACGAAAAACACAAGAATGTCTCCAATAGAAAAACTTCCTGCTTGCGAAATAATGGACAAACCATTCATATCAATGCCCATTCTTTCAACAACATTTAAAACACTTTGAACTAGACCTTCATTTAAACTAAATAATATTTGAGAAATCCACCAAAACGTCCCCATAAAAAAAGCCGATACAATCCACATTTGGACATCCTGCCAAAAATCCGCTTTCGCTTGTGGAGATAAGGCTGCTCCAAATCCCATTTTTAAAGATGCGATCATAATGGAAAGTGTCATAAAAATAACATAACTGGCACCAAATATACCCATTAAAGGAATGATGAAAGTATTCAATTCTCTCTCGTAAAACAAACCGTAGTATATAGGTTCATCCATATCTGCATCCATCCAAACTTCATATGGATTACCGAATATCAAGTTATTTAAAGAGTTAACAGGACCAATATTAAAGAAATTATTGGCTTGTCTAATAATAAAGCCATCCATAATCCCCGCTTCTTCTTCAGCTTTTTCCAACCTTTTTTGCATCTCACCATCAATAAGTACACCGTTGGCATAAACTGCAAGGGGGGCAAACATCAGAAGTAAGAATAACGTCAATAATAGAAGCGGGATGATTCTCTTCCTGCTTTTTCTCATACACCTACGTCCTCCAATGATTTTTCCTCAGAAGGCACCCCTTCGGATTCTAACCATTCAATTTCTTCTTCACGAGTTCGGGTTGTAGTATGATGGCTGTTAACATCAATATTTTGATTTGTATTAAGATATTTCCACTCACCTGGAGTTGGAGAACATTTAAAAGCTACAATTTCCTTGCCTGTTTTCATCACTACTTCGCCAGTGTCCGCGGCCCGAATCATTTCTCCCACTTCATCAGAAAATTTAAAGGTTTCTAAAATCGGTTCAATATCGACATCGCTTTGCTTTAAAAACACTACCGTATTTAGTTGTGCAACAACATCCCTTGATACTTCATCACGTGCGAACATTTCAAAACGCTGAGAAACCAATGTTAACGATGTGTTCCACTTCCTTCCTCTGGCACTGAGGAGTTTTAAGAATTCCATCATACTTGGATACTTTAACATCATCCAGGCCTCTTCAATAATGACCCGTTTCTTCGCCTTCGGATCACCAATGATAAATCTGTTCCAAACCCACGTCATCAAAACATGTTGTGCGAGAGGTCGCTCAATTCCGGTAGAAGACAGTTTCGAAATATCGAACGATATAATTGGCGCATCTTCTAACGAAACCTCATACCCCATATCAATGTGCGTTTGGCCGTCGAATAAACCGAATGCATTCCCGCGTGTAAACAACTTCACCACGTTTGCCAAATCATTGAGTTCATGAAATCCGCTTTCTCGTTTTTGTTCGATCTTTCGGTACACATCAGAAATCGTGGGCATTTCAGCATATTGACGCTCCCACGTAATATTTCCATAATCATCAATTTTTTCAACTTGACGATAGATTGATTCTGGATCCTCCGTTATTCCTTTTTCTCTGTACAGCTCTCCTAATACGTCGTTCAGTACCCCAATTTCAACCGCAGTTAAACCTTTTTCTCCAGAAGAGCAACTTTCTTTCATTACTTTAAAAAATTCTATGGCCTCTTTAATCTTCTCGTTAATATTGATTTTTTCTAGGATATATTCATTAGGTTCTCCCTTATTTACAACTTCCTTTTCAGGATAAATATCCAGCGGATTAATGCGGTTTACATGATCATCATTTGAAGACTGTATAGGTATGACAATTCCACCTAAAGCACGAACTAAATCAGAGTATTCCGGCTCCACATCAAGAATGATATGCCGATGGATCCCATCCATAGGTCCTCTGCCTATAATTTGTTTAACAAAGACACTCTTACCAGCACCAGATTCACCGAATACTCCCATCGAGTAGTTATTTAGCTTGCTGTCAAATTGATTAAAATACACATATTCACGACCATAAATACCAATAGGGATACCACCACTATGATTTAATTTCGACGAACTGTGGGGAAAAATAGCAGTTAACGCCAACTGATCCAAATTTCGTGTTGACTTATCAAGATAATTTCTCCCCAGTGGCAATGTTGACAAAAAACCTTCCTTTTGCCGATTATAAGCATTAACTAATTCAATGGACTCCCCACCCAAAATCGACTCAATTTCCACGCATTTTTCGTTTAATGCTTCTAAAGAATCAGCATAAACAGTGCCTACGACAGAAACAAAATATAATCCATTTCTGTTATTTTTAATTTGCCGTTGAAGAGATGCTGTGTCTTCCTTTTTCGTTTGTGCATCTTCAATCTTTCCTTCATTAGTTTGACCTTTTGCAGAATAAATGACAGCATCTAATTCATCGATTTTATCCTGCAAGCGTTTAATAGCATTTGTACGATCGAATGGTTCTATGTGAATTGATACATCAAGATCTTCTCCTGTAAAAAGTCCATCCAACCATCCAATATTCACAGTACGAGGGTACCCAGAAGGTTTAACGAAAAATGATCGTGCATATTTGATATTCCCAAGACCAGTCTGTATTTCAAAATGATCTTTATCATGAAAACTAACTCCTTCATTCAGCATATTGTCAATTAAGCTAGGGAAGGATAATCGGTCATTTTTCTGATCTGTATTGTCATTTTGATATACCGCCTTCTCTTTATTTATGGGCAACTTAGGCATTATCTTCTTGAGAACCCCCAACATATTCTTTCACCTCCTCAACGTCATAAACCAGATCTTCATACCCCGGTAAAGATGTTACATCAGCTGTAACATATAAGGAAAGCTTCTCTTTTTTAACCACATCTTCGATTGGGTTAAACAACATGCGATCACGATTAACTGCTCGCTTCATCACTTCCATAGCGTGTAAACTGTCAAGCAAGTAAGCATCAACCCCAGCGCGTCGCAACATTCCAATGACAGTCCTTGCTCTCATATACAATTCCGTCATTATTTTCTTCTCTTTTTGTTCAGGAGTTAATGCACCTAAGCGACTGACTTCGTATTGATACGTGATCACATAATAAACTTTCCTGGTAATTCGGAACTCCTTTTCTGATTTTTCTTTTATATCATCAATGACCTGTTGATTATATGCTTTCGTTTGTGGATTACACTTTTCTAAGTTTTTGTTCCATCGTTGCACATCTTTTCTCAGGTCTTGCCGTACCGCTTGTCCAAGAATCTGAATAGGAAATCGAATAACTTTAAACAATGACTGATATCCCAATATAATCGAAGCCTTAGAAGAATCTGACAATAAATCGAAATTGACAAAATCCGTCGAAATAATCACTGAATATTCATTGCGATCCTTTTCAAAAATGCCGTAACGAATATCCTTTATTCCGGTCAACTCTTTGATGCTTTGTTCTTCTTTAGATTTGGAACGGGAAGATTGTTGCTGGTCTTGCTCTTGGAGAAATTGTTTTCTCCTCCAACCGATGACTGGTTCATTGTTGTCCATCCGTTTTTTTGCATAAAACAGGAAAATAAGTGTAACCACAAACAACCCCATCGAGATGTAAACAAATATATCGAACAATAATCAGTCTCTCCTTTATCCTCAGTATTCAGCGAGTATAAGTTTTTTGCCCTCGCCAAAATTTATACTTTGTAATCACATACTCGCTTAAATATTGCTGATGCTTATCGAGGTACACAAATGACAAACATAAACACACCGTTACAACAACAATAAATATAATAATGCGCAATATCACATCCAATGCAGTCGGGATAAACGGTATATTTCCAAACAATAAAAAAGCTAAGGAAATCACTCCTGGAGGAAAAATGATAAGGAATTGACGTTTTGAGAAAATTGCCAAAATTTCTTTTTCCTCCTGAGTTAAATCAATAGGTACGATGATCTCATCCACTTAGTTTCACCCCTTGATAATAACAAGGGAGAGAAATGTCCTCCCCCTTGTAAAATTCGGTTTAATTAAATGCTATACTGGCAATAGCCGGCGCGAAAAAATAGGCACTGTAGAAAATAAAAGCACCAGCTACACAACTAAGCAATGCTCCCCACCATCTTCCGATTTTAGCCGATGAAATAGATCCAAAGATAATAAATAAAGAAATAATCAAAACAGCTAACGTAAAACCAAGTCCTCCAAAACCACCAACCCACCTAACAACTTTCTCGCCTGTAAAATAAAAAACATTGTCATCAGTTGTTTCATAAATACTACGATCCAACCCTGTTACCGGGTTAGGGGCGGCAAAAGCCGTCACCGGTCCTAAAAATACTGAAAATAAAACCGCACACAACAATAATGTTCCTAACGCCTTCCTTCTATGCATTGAAAGCTGCTCCTTTCGTTAAAAGATACTAATAAAATAAATACACTTGAAATTCTCTCCCCCCTTTAAACAAAAAACCGCCGAACAAATAAAAGGCATACCTATACCTTTTAATTGCTCGGCGGTGCTTCCGCTCAGCAAATGATATTTTGTGTATTTAATACAAAATTATTATCGTATTTACAATAAAACTTGTCAAGTCCGAGCATTAGTTGTTCGAATAATGAACTTCACGTTTAACTTTTATTCGGAAATCCGAAAAATCAGTTCTGCTACTATTCAGAGCATAGTTGATATAAAGATAGCAATACTCAATTGGGCTGCTTCTAGAAAGAACGTTTTCAATCAATTTAAAAAAATTTTCAATATTCTTCGGCGTCATTCCTTTTTCCGTGCGTTCCAATACCATTTGCTTATCTTTGTATACATACTCTTCTTCCGGAAAAGTTCTTTGGACGCGGGCATTTCTGATAAAAAACTTTAATTCTCCCTTGCTGTTGTTTGTAATTTCATCATGATACTCTTCAATAACTTTTGCTTTAATTTGTTCCAATAATTCCTTATTGTTTCCTGACATGGTGCTTTCCCCCTCATACATTGAAAACAATTGAAAATTTTTTTGTGTTGTTAAGTCTCCACTTTTTTAGGTTTGAATGGTAAAACCAACCCCTTTCGGCGTAAATAGCGGCTATTCTTCAAATCATCCGAAATACTTACGCGCTGCTGTTTTACCATATTGTGAAAATTTCAAATTAATATTTAATAATTTCACCCCTTGTTTAATCATTATTTTATTCAAAAATAATTCATATTACAAGAAAAAAATTCCTCGAATTATGTCGAAAAACATCGAAATAATACATTATTTAAGAGTTTCGGATGAAATGCTGCTGCCGCTTCCTCAACTTTACCTAACATAAATGTTTTTATTTGTCATAATGAAATTTTCATATATTAGATAAAGTTGAGGAAGCGGGGGAGAAAATCTCCCCTAATCTTAGAAAGAGGATGCTGCCATTTCTGATTCAGAATCAGTAAATGGCGGTATGGATAGTTTTGAACATTCTTCTGGATCGCACCATCTATATACATAAAAGTGTTCCTGTGAAACAAAACGGCCATAAACCAATATAACTGAGTTTAATAAGTGTTTAGGTATTTCTCCATTTAAAACAATGTAAGAATCTCTATAGGTAAGCACATAACCGATTGATATTTTTTTCAAACGGCCGATCATAATATCATTAGTGATCGTACCCCCAATACCCGGAGTAGTCGTAATGATTTGTGCTACCATGTCTCCATAACGCTTTTGGATAGCTCGGTAGTCTTTCGCAGATAATGGCGTAGGTAATTGATCAAAAACAGTTGCAGTTGTATCTGTAATTGTTCCTCCGGTGATTACTCGAATCGAACGATGTTCAGATTCCATCTTGGTATTCAGTCCATCATCAGGTATTCCTGCATAATTCATACAAGCAGGTTCTGAGCTGGTAAATGATGCAAGATCATCTTCATCAAAACCAACCCCTTCATCCTGTCTTGATTCATCACTTTGTTCCATGAAAATTTCGGGAATGTCCGAAAAGACATCTATTTCTTCTTGTTTGGCTGCGCCAAAGCCTTCATTAACATGGTATTGGTTTGATGAATCTTTTTTTTCTTCATAGCATTCATTGGATGCCATAACTTCTTCATCCAGGGCGTTATCTTGAGTTTGATAATCGGGATCAGACTCAAGCACCTCAGATCCTTTTTCAATAGAAAAGGAGAGTTTGTCTTCTGCTTGAAAATGGTTTGATGTCATCGATTCATTTATATTTGCATCTGTTCGCCCCGAATCTTCACTTGCCTTTTTTGCTTGTAAGCTCACATTTGATGCTTCAACAGCAGACAATAATTCATCAATAGCCCCGTTCATATCAGGTGATGGTTCACTGATTTGAAGCTCTGATAGTTGGAAATTAGACTCTGTTTCATTAACTTCAGAATTCGAATCTAATTTCTCCTTACTCTCAAAAACCGGATCTTCCGGATACGCAGCGACCACATTATAAGGATATTGATTAGAACTGATCATTCCTACAATGGTACCCAGAAAAAAAGGCAATAATAAAATCACTATTGCAATCATTCCTATCATTTCAGCGGTCCCCCATCTTGATTAATACATAAAAATTAACAGAATGATGATCAAAGCCGCCAAAACACTCAACAGTCCAACTGCAATTAAAATATCTTCAACAAACCATTTCATTCTTTGCATTAATGCTCTTTTTTTCGCAACATTTCTGAGAACGGCTGTTGAACGCTGGCTGTTTTTTTGGATTTCTTCCTTTAAAAATTCTTGTTGTAGTTCATCCAATCCCGCATAAATAGAGTATTTTTCTAACAATTCATTTTGTGAGTACATTTTAAACACAAGTCATACATCTCCTTCACAGTGTTTTAATCTATATAAAAAAACACCTGTTGGGAGTTCAATCGTCTGTAAAAACAAACGTTACTCCACCAACAGGTGTTTTGTATCATTTATGTATCACTTAATAAACCTGTAAAAACAAGAAATTCACATTCCCATTAACAGGTCATTTGAGCGTAAATACCCATATAAGCTAAAAAACTAGCATTTATAGAACTTCTCGTTCTTTCCAGAATTCTCAAGTCGCTTGACCCAAGAAATATTTATAAAAAATAATAATTATATATGTTTATATTAACAAAAATAACTTAATATGACAACAAAAAAAGAGAGTCTAACGACTCTCCATTCATTTAAAACAGCGAAAATTGCCCTTCTACAACCTGATAGTTTTCATCATCGGTGATTTTCAATTCAACATCTGCATATAAATTGGTTTGTTCAAGGGAACTTTCGGATTCTTCTAATGGTTCATTATCAATTTTTATTTCTTCCGCGTCCTCCAGAGAATGTTCAACAACTTCACCAAAACATTCTCCTTCTATATCCTCATGATCCTCTCCCGCTTCATTGGAAATATCACTTTCTGACAATTCCTCCGATTGATCATTAGATGCATCTTCGTCCTCAATAAATTCGATATTTTCCAATGAAAGTTCGTTTTCATCTTCAATGTCCTCGAATTCAATATCTTCAACTATTAATTCTTCATCTTCCTCGAATTCAATATGGATAGGTTCGACATCATTTTCATCCACCTCATCCTTTTTTACAGGTTCAGGAAGCGGACTGGTCAGCTCATAGACCAATCGCTCTAACCGCCCGTCCTTCTCAATCCGTAAGCGATATTCATCACCCGTTTCATCGACACCTTGAATAGGAATGAAATTATCAAAAACAATTGCACCGCCGTTCCCGTTTATTTCTTCAGGACGGTAATAAAACCCTAATCCCTCAAAGGCTGCCGGGTAATTTTCAAGGTTTTGTTTGATGATGTCAATATTTTCAAGTATCAAATCCCTTAAATGTTTGCACACTTCTGGAATTTGATGAGTAAATTGCTCAATTGCACCTTCAATAGAAGGCGAGGTAAATGGCTTATAACCATCGGGATAAATTCTCCAGTTGGCGATCCAAAAACCAACCTCCCCATTTCGCGTCACCTGCTGACACTTGAAATCGTGTTTTTTCGCATATTTTTCAAGCCATCCAGGCATTTTATTTGAGAAAACGGCTCGAATCACCTTCTCTGGATCTCTCGGATGCAGCTGCAACCGCGTTGGCTTTTCAGAATAATAGTGGTGAATTGGGGATCCTTGTTCTCGCTTTTCATACCATTCTATAATTAAGTGACCTGTACTCTTATCAAAACGTGGGTGCATTTTCCCATCTCTCCCTTTCAGGTAATTTAAGCAATATCAGATCGTTTGGTACCTCTACCTAACATCTCACTTGCGAACTCCTCATAATCAATAGAAGACATCGCAACTGATGAATCACCTTTAAATTCTTTAGCAATTTCACTAAAATCCATTTCTTCCCGATCAATTGCTAAATTTACACCTGATGCTTTAGACAAAACCATGCCGTGCATATTGGCATCAATTGTATCGACCCCAATCAACCAATAGATGTCTACCACATCTTTCTGACCTAACCGAACAGCTCGCGAATAACATTGTTCGATTTTTTTGGCATTAAAATCCAAATCAAACAAAAACACCGCTTTGGCTTCTGTTAAGGTGTAACTTTCAGCCCCTGTTCGATGTGACATGATTAAAATAGATAGAGGATCATTAGGGTCCTGAAATCTTTTCATCATTTCCCAACGAAATTCCATCTTCACTCCACCGTGAATGTAACCTGCTTTCTTCCCAGGAACAATGCCATCCAACAATAAACCAAGTTGTTCAACGGTTTCCTTGTGTCCGGAGAATACTAAAATTTTCCTCTCTCTCCGAAGCAAATCTTTGGCTTTGTTCTTTAAAAACTCTAACTTAGCTGTTGTTTTTCCTCTAATAGCATCATACTCATCAAACTGCCACGGTGAACTCGCTGCCTTCCGCAACTTATCCAACCAACTGCATATCTCAATCGTGGAAATACGATACATATTTCCCCTTGCTGCCGCAGCCTTTTTGCGAGCCAATTCTAAAGCATACCACTCACGGAAATCATTGAGTATTTTGTCATAAAGCTCTCTTTCAGCCTGATGTAAAGTAAGATGCATGCTGTAATGATTTGGCTTGGGAACTTTAATATAATCTGCGACATCTTCATCTGTTTTTCTCTTGCGAACCATAATGGAATCAAGAAGTTTCCATAACTTCTCATGGTTCGAAGCCCGGGGTTCTATGCTATCCACATCAAGTATTGCTTTCTTTTTCCCACCGGAATAATATTCTCTAAAATGTTCTTCTCCAATTTTCCCATAACCTTGAAATGGCTTAGGGTCTCCTAAAAGCGCTGAAATTGGATCTTCGAATCGGGAATCACATCCGGTCAACCAAGCGAGAGGCCAGAAAATATCGTCAGTCCCATTCTCAGCAGGCGTACCGGTCAATAAATAACGCCTCTTTGTGTTGATCCGCCGAATGGCAAGACTTGTTTTAGTAGTACCGTTCTTTATATAGTGCCCCTCATCAACAGCTGCCGCATCATAACCGTTATGGAAAAAACGATAAAGAGCTTCTTTCCTCAATTCAATGACAGTGTACTTACAATACTTGCAAGTATAATGTCCTTTCCATTCGTTCCTGCATTGAGGACATTCTTTGGGAAGATCCTTTTCACTCCATCTTTCCTCTAAGAATTTGCTGTGTTTAGTTTTACAAAGGCAACAATAACCTAGATTTTGTTTCCAAAATCTAGGACCGCTTTCACCACAATCTGGACACTCTGTGCGGGGTTTTTTTGCAAATATGATGCGATCATCCGCCCACTTTCGGTATGAGACAATATGAATTCTCTTACTTGAATGAAGATCATGCTTATTCTGTAGAATCACATAATCGTTTTCCAATCCAAGTTTTTCGATTTCATTCACCCAATCGTTAATATTACGACTCATAGTGACAATCAAAATTTTCTTATTAGACGGATCTGCTGTCATTCCGACCAAAGAAGTCAGTGTCTTACCTAAACCCATATCCAATCCGATGAGCAGCCTCTTTGTTGCAATCATATAAGCCGCAGTTTCGATTTGGTAAGGAAATAGCTGTCTCCCATCTTTCAATGGTCCTCCATATCGATTCTCGATTAACTTTTTTGCTCGCTCGTACTGAGGTGTTTTTTCAATTTCTTCAAGAGATTTGATTGACCACATGTATTTTTTTCTCTTACTATTCAACACATTTTGAACATTCTTCACACCATCAACTTCGAGGCCCCAAAGACGAAACGAATCTATAACTCTTAAACGATTGACATCCTCTTCAGGTTCTCTGGTTAACAGATAATGCCAAGTTAAATTCGAAGCAAAATTTTCCGCTTCAATACACTCACTGACTAATAATGCTTCTTGAATATCAGTCGATTGAAACCTTAAACCTTTGTTATCGTAGTTTAGTTTCATAAAAAGGCCCCCGACTTTCATTGTCGGAGGCAATTCACCTCGTTTCTCTTGATTTTTAATTATTAGCGTAACTGTGCGGGGGAAAGCACAGTGCGAATATCATCGCTTTGATCAATTCTCATAGTGATAGGTTTATTCGCAGCCTCAACCAACAAATTGATCTCCTCCGTTCTAAACAACGAAGCAGCCATCTCTAAGTATTTCGCATTAATTGCAAACTCACTTGGAATCCCATCGATGACAACGCCAATAGACTGATCTAATGTGTTCGGAATCACTGCATTAACTTTTCCGTTTATGAGACGAAATTCTAGAATCGGTCTTTGCGGTGAAAGAATTTGAACCCTCCTGCAAAGCTCGATCAATTCCAAACGATCAAATCTCCATTTTGATTTAGCGTCAGTACGATACAAATTGTCAATTTGTGGATATTTGCCGGATAAAGCTCTCACTACTGCAGTTGTTGAGCCACTAGCAAAAACAACAAGAGAATACCCCTTGTTTATTCCAACCGATATTTCCGCATCTTTAGGCAACACATCAGCTACGCTTAACAAGTTACTAGCCTCAATTGATACCGATTCGCTGAACCAGTCAATCTTCGCAGCACGCATAGTTACAGCTCTAAATCCATCGGTTGCCCTAACAAACGTTTCTCCTGTATCAGGATCCTTTACAAAGTTTGGACCTACAATTGAAGGATTTCTCTGGCTAATACTGGAGTTTGGTAAAGCTGTAAATGGAGTCATTACCCGCGCAATGCCATGCACGGTTCCCGCAGCCCATGTAACTTGTTCCACCAATTCTGGTATTTCGATCATGGGTGTCGTTTCAGGAACAGTATCTACAGATATGGCGGACTTTTTACCCCATTTCAACTTAATAAGGGATCCTTCTAACTGCACAAGGATTTCCGTATCATTCGGCAATGCGGCGACTTTCGTATCAATCTCTTTTAAGGTTGTCGCAACATCAAGCTCCCCTTGAACATCAGCTTTAACCCTTCGTTCCACAGATGCATTATCTCCGTTGAAGAAGATGCTGACCATTCCTTCCTCAAGAGTCCGAATGAAAATAAAATTCTCACCCAGTCTAGCCTTTCGAGCACCTTTAGCAATAGAACCAACTACACCTTTTAGTACCTCACTCTGAATTTTAAACATTACACTCTCAACTCCTCAGAAATGATTTGGTTTGGATTCGGTGTTTAACTCAAAACTGCGCCTCGTAAACCATAACCCTCCTTTTCTCAGAGAACGCAAAAAAGCCCCTGAAGGAGACATTTTACTTATAGCAACAAATCTACAAGTAATTAGTCACCTACAGAGGCGTATTTACTCATTAAAGTATTAATTTTAACCCATTTTGGGCATAACAAATTTAGCTGATTGCAGCTAATTAGAACCTTCAGGTCGCCTGACCCAAAGCAACTTAAAAAAGGTAAAATATAATTATATTTTAGAAGAAAGCGACATGAATAGCAACCCTTAACGAATAGATCAGCCTTATATTAGGGTGAATCTGTAAGATCCGAATTCTTTTCATTAGTAACTTTAAAAATCACCATTGTCATATCATCCCTTTGCGGAGCGCCCTTGGTAAATTGATATATGGATTCAAATACTTTATTCTCTAGCTCCTTCACATTCCGATAATCATGTTTTTGTAACACTTGTAAAAGGCGTCGCAGCTTGAATTGGTTGCCATCCATATCTTGCGCATCAATAATGCCATCTGTATAAAAGAACACATACTCGTCATCATTTAGCTTTATTTGGCATTCCTTATATTCCTGATTGGGAAGCCCGCCCAACATGATACCTGGAACTTTCGGCAATGTAACAGTTTCTTTTTTTCTTATCAGCAAGGGGAGATTGTGACCAGCATTAGCATAAGATAAAGTGCGACTCTTAGGATCCCAATCTGCACAAAACAAAGTGACAAATGAGCGAAGTGCTCTTAAATCATTTTCAATTGCATTATTCATTGAACGCAATGTTTCACCAGGGCCTTTTATGCTTTCCGAAGCACTTCGAAATGCTCCGCGGGTCAATATCATGAGCATTGCAGCAGGAATTCCTTTCCCCATTACATCCCCGATTACTATTCGTAATTTACCATTTGGTAATGGATAAAAATCAAAATAATCTCCTCCGATCAACCTTGCAGGTATAGAGATGCCGGTAACTTCCCCACCGTCAAATTCCGGCAACCGAGCATTTAATAGCATGCTTTGAATATTTCGGGCAATTTCAATCTCCTTATGTAATACGTTATACTTATCGCTTGAGTCGCTAAAGAAGGAGACCCCAGCACGGTCAAACATTTCATCTCCCCCTGTCTTGCATAGCTTTCATGATTTCAAATAAACCAACCGTTTCAAAAACTTCCCTGGCTTTTTCTTTTAATCCGTTAAATTTCACCGTATATCCTCGCTCTTGTGAAGCATATATTACCTGCATAATTGTTCCTATCCCTGTCGAATCAACGAACCTCATTTCTGAAAAATCAATCACTAAACGATTAAACGATCCACACTTTTCGAATTCTTCATGAAAGATCTCTACCGTCGAAATATCTAATATGCCTTTAATTTTGATTGTACATTGACCATTTTTGTTATTTATATCGAGTGCCAAACTCATAGTTGCCATCGCCCCTATCCTATCACTATCTGTTAGTTGAGTTTAAATTTGGCCATCTGATGTAATACGAGATTGGATATTTTTGATAATTGACTCGATTGATGATGAAGTGATTTTAATAAATCAGACAAGGATAAAGTTAAATCCGTTGTTGCTGCAGTTCTATCATGGGCAACTTTTTTTATTTCATCAATGCTCTTCAGCAGCTCGTCCTTCTTGTCACTTGCAGGAAGTGTTTGAAGAAATTCTTCCATGCTTTCAAGAAAATCCATAATACTATACAAATGCTCTCTCGACTTTGCTGTAGCTTCCGTTGATAATTGATACATTTTTTCAACAGATTGTGAAGCCTCTGCTTCAACAATCGCTGAAGTTCTCTGAACATTTTTGGCGTGTTCAGTGGTATCATGAATGAGCTTACGAAGGTGATCCACCATATTATTAGCGCTGTCCGATAATGTCCCTAATTCATTTCGATCATTTACGTCACTTTTTGCTGTTAAATCACCGGCTTCTAAAAGCAGAAGTTGTGACTTAATTTTTTGAATATTAATGTATACACGATTAAAAAATTTAGCCGTCAAGAAAAATAATGCAAACAACGATAACAATCCAGAAAAAATGAGTATAAGTGAATGGCGGTATAAAGGCCCGCTTAATTTTCCATAATCTAAAGAAGTATAAACGACAAAGTTATCACCAATGGGCAGATAAGTCTTGTAGAGTTTTTGACCATTTATATCCTGCACAAACGAAACCTTTTCCCTATGTACTGCCATCTTTTTAATGATGTTGATATCATCTTCGTTGTAATGATTAAATTGGCCATAAACAACTTTTTTCTTAGGTGGATATATTTTTTCTTCAAGTTTTGGATCCACGAATACTTCTGGAGCAAGAATTGCAATTTCAGATAAATATGGATTATCACTAACCATTTCGGAAATCCATGTATTTGGACCAACTTCTTCGATAAACCGGTTAACCTCATCCGCTTCAATATAAGGATTTATTACATATTCACTTCCTGGCGGATGATAATAAGCATATTTAAAGAAGCTGGGAATTTCGTTGTGAGAGGCAGATTGCGCAATAGGAAGAACCACAATATTATGATCAATAAACGTCGCACCAGGAACAGGTGCTTTGCCTCCTTGAAGCATTATCTCTCCTACTTCTAAAAAGCCCACTTTTTTCATGCTAAATCCGATTTCTTCTGGTTCTGTAGAGACTACACCTACAATATCATCATCACGTTTTGCGAAGATCGTAATTCCAGAGACGCCAATCTCTTCCTTGACGTTTTGTAAAAGTTCCTCATCAATCTCCTCGACAGATTTTCCCTTTAAAATTTCCGCGATATGCTTTGAATAAGAGATCATTTTTAAGTCAATTTGATGTTCGATGGATTTTGCAGCAACAAGAGTCTCCTTTAAACCCGATTCAACACTTAAAGAGATCAATGAAGCTTGATTTTTGGTTTGTTCAGCAATCTGATCATTAATAAAATAAAGCTGAATAAGTCCCGTTAATAATGCTGTGACAATCATTACAATAAAGATTCGTACTAAAAACTGCGTTCTTAATGAACTTTTCATGCCATTCATCTCCTGTTTCAATTACCATTTTGGAGCCAACGTATAGTGTGTTGTCGAATCTGACTTAATTTCCCGTTGCAGCAATGACCCTCGCCATCGTATTCGATTAATTCAGAGCCTTGGGGCAGACGTGTGTATAAACCATAAACATCCTGAGTGGGGACCATTTGATCAGATGTTCCATGATGTATGCAAACCGGCGAGGAGTAATTTAATTTATCAAAATCAGGAATTGCTCTTTGTTCAGGTACTAATGTGCATGAATAATCCATGCGTTCTAAAAAATATGTAGGAAGATTTAATGTTTCAAATGTCACCGCTGGACTCACTGCTACAGTTTTGTTTATTTGAGGATAAGTGCTGCCATATATTGCCCACGAGGCACCTAAGCTTGTTCCAAATAAATAAAGCGGAATTCCGCTTCCTAAATCAAACGAAAAACGTATTAGGCGATCAATAAATTGCTCCCACCGTAATTTTGTTCCTCGCAATCCGTTTATAGTATAGGTTTGGCCTTGACCTGGACCATCAAAACTAACCACCATATATCCCGCTTCCACAAAATCCTTTTCGTACAAAAACAGCTCTTCTTTCGTTGAATCAATAGGATTAATGATGATGATGCATGCTTCAGCGTTCTTTGGAATTGAAATTCTCCCAGCACACGAATAACCGCTTACTTCTATTTCTTCATAAAAAACATCATGCTTTGCCAATTCATCTGCAGCTCTAAATACACGTAAACATTCTCGATACCATTTCTTCTTATCAGGTCCGTTATCTGGAAAAATCCACTGTATTAAATTGTAATAGAGTGACGCTTCCAAAAAGGAGCGGGAAGCAGCATCACATAATTGTTTGCTTAAATACTCACGAGCTTCCTCCTCTTTTCTTATTGCAAACTCCAACCAATTTGGCACCCAGCTTTGCAAGGAATTAAGATTTTTTCGAACTTGAACTATTGCTTCCCTGCTCACTCCATGCGCTAACCATCTATCCCAAAAACCATCAATCAACTGAGCTGTTTTTAGTGTGCGTTTAATCATTAAATCCCTCGTTCTTTTATGAGTTAGAACCTTCATCTATTCGAACTTCCTTTCCCAACTAACTTTTATTTACTGATCACACCTAAAAATCAAAATGATCGATGAACCTTTAGGGGAAGTGTAGAGTAACAATCGTTCAGTCATTTTTCTCATTAGAATAAATCCTTGACCTAATGATTGTTTTGTGGAATAACCGGCCAGCAAAGTTGTATTTGGCAAATCATCTAAATCGAATCCGGGACCATTGTCTTCTACAATTACGCTGATAGAGTCATCAGTATTTTTATAAACTTCCAATTTACCATCACTCGCATGTTTAATCGTATTCGTAATAGCTTCCGAAACAGCCAACAACCAATTCGTGATTGAATGTTTGCAAATATTTAATTGTTCCAGCGATCGTTGTACCATATCGCGGCATTTCGGAATATCGTATCGATCCTGGATCTTTCCTTCACAAATCAACTCACCGGTTTTATAAGAATCGACTTCTTTTCTTGAAACCAACAAAAACTGTTTATTGGTGCAAGCGTAGATTACGTCTCGGTAAATCTTCCATTTTTGATAATGCGGATCCTTAAAGGAGGAATCATCATTAAATGATGTTTTCTTGGCTGGATTCAATAACTCTTCCAGTTCTTTTCTATACTTGTTTAACACAACCAACATAAGGTTTTTAGTATCTATTGAAAGTGACAAATCATTAATTTTTCCTTCAATATCTTCACCTTTTCGAATCCATTCCAACAACTTCTCAGTGAGTTCAAGATATTTGTTCCTTTCACCAGATTGGAAAATAGAATAGTAGAACCTTAGATCAGCTTCTTTTATATCCGTTTGTGATTCTAAATCCATATCCCTTGCCAGGAAACCGGCCAAAGTCTTATCAAGTATGCTCGAAAGAGATAGATCTGGAGGGAGTGAAGGGCTTAATTTTTGGCTTTTAAATACCCTTCTAAAAATGTCTATCACCTATTTTCACTCTCCCTTAGGTTCAACTATAAAATCCCTTTTTGTGGCATGATTGTAATTTCATCTATAACATATGAATCGGGTTGACATAATAAGAAAATAATATGTTCAGCAATTGCTTGAACTGGAATCATGCTCGAAGCATCAGGTTTGGTGTCTATTGAATCCCAAAAAGAAGTGTTTACTGCTCCTGGAATCACTGAAGTGATCCGAAGACCCTTACCTCTAAGTTCTGCTTGCAAAACCCTAGTCAGTCCTAAAACACCAAATTTTGAAGCAGAATACCCACCGCATCCGGCTAACGCAGTTGTTCCTGCAATTGAAACCAAATTTATTATTTGCCCTTTATTCCTTTTAACCATATGTCGTCCAAAATATTTGCACGTTAAATATGTTCCGCGTAAATTTACAGCAATCATATGATCAAAATCACGTGTATCAGAATCCAAGAGATTTGAAAATTTGCCAACACCAGCAGCATTTATTAACACATCAATTTTTCCGAAACGTTCGATACTGGACTCAGTGAATTTTTTGACTGATTCTTCATCTGTCACATCTACAAAGAGCGGATACACTTCATTTCCATGAAACTCCTGCTCCAATCCCTCAATATGACGTGATCCAAGTACCAAATTTACACCTTTACCATGCAATGACCTTGCTGTTTCTAGACCAATTCCTCGGCTTGCTCCGATAATGACAACTGTCTTCCCTTTGATTTGAGTGAGATCCATGACTTACTCCCCCTCGGGACCAAAATATTCAAAATAATTATTTTCCGTTTCCCAGAGACCGATTTTATGTAAATTAGGAATGTAAGGAGAAAGTAAATTATATATCACCATGGCGAACATTTCAGAAGTAGGATTTAAGTTTTCGAATTCTGAAGTGTCCAAATTCAAATGTTTATGATCGAACTTGTCTAATATAACGGACTCCACAATCTCATCTAAATATGTCAAATCAATAACCATTCCAGTTATAGGATCAGGCTCTCCCTTTACGCAAACATCAAGATAATAATTATGTCCATGACCATAATAATTGTTGCATTTACCAAATAACCTTCGATTTTCTTCATCCGATAATGCAGCGCTATGTAAACGATGTGCAGCACTAAAATGATATCTTCTTGAAAAAGTAACCAAGGAACCTTCCTCCTTTTCTGAAAACAAATAATGATTTTCGTGTAATCGCAGTCGGAATAAAATACAATTGGATAATTTAGGAGCAATTGCGTCCCACAAATAAATAATGATATTTTCCAATGTCGGAACATGCTTTTTAAAATACGGATGTTCCTTATTAAGAAACTTTCCATCTAATTCTTCTGCTACGAATGAACCCACAATTTGTTTTATATCCACTGTGTTAACAACAACTCCTGATTCTCGCGCCAACTTCCCTTTAACCGTAACTTCTAATTTAAAGTCATGTCCGTGACCATGAGGGTTGCTACAAGCTCCAAATACTTGTTCATTTTTTTCTTTACTCCATTCAACAACATGATAACTGTGCATAGCAGAAAAATTTATTATTCGGGTGATATAGAACATAAGAAATCATGCCTCCTTCCGAGTTAAGACCATAATATTTTAGATCAGCAATAAAAAAACCTCAATTCGGCCAAGGTAAAATGGCTTAATTGAGGTGCTTCCTTCAACTAAACGAATATGAACGAAAGATGCAAATTTTTATTTACCACCATTATGATGATACCGATATTTGTTTATTTGTCAAACATCTTTATCTAATGCAGCTGCAGGAGGCTGCAAAAATCTTTGCCATTTCATACATTTTCACTTGCCTAATACAGAAAAAACAGGGAATTAGGATTAAAGGACTAAACTATAAGGTCTCAATTGACGATAATACAGAAAAAGAAAACTGGTTTGAATTGAAATAACCTTTAGACTAGATAAATCAGGCAATGAGAACTATCCGTGTAGCCGGATAGTTCTATTGAAGGTGATCGAATTATGGTTTACGACCTTACAGGAGTAAGCGAAAATAACATATCTGCACAAATAAAAAAAGATCATCCGAAGGGAACTAAGATCATGCTTATTAGTTGCAGCTGCCCTCTCGATCCAGTCCATAAAGGGTCTGTGGGAGAAGTGTTGTTTATAGATCACGCCGGTTGCATGCATGTTAAGTTCGAACATAAAACCGCATGTTTAAGTTATGAAGACGGAGACAGGTGGAAAATACTCTACGATTCATAATCGAAACCAATAAAGAAACCCAGCGCAATCGCTGGGTTATTATTTTATGATACATTCACAGGCAATTCCAGTTCGATTTGGGTTTGCAATAACGATGCCATATCATAAGCAGTTGCAGGCAACCCGCTTCCAGTATGTTTCGATATTTGTAAAACCCAATATGGTTCTCGTATATGAGGAATCGCTATTGCCCCAACGGAGTAATCACTGTGTTTTAAACGCCAAATAAAACTATCACTTTTTTTAAAACCTAATTCCTTCAATCTTGAATAAGGTAATTTTCCAGGTTTCTCTGCTTCGATGTGAAATTTAATGGTATGACATTTTCCTCGAAGCACACGGTGAAAATGAGCAAATTTCGCAGAAATTTGATTTGAGGAGATATTAGAAATTTCAACGGTAATCAGTGAATCATTAAATTGATTTACCCGGACAAAAGTTTCCCTGTCGTCTTGAAGCAACTGAGGCTCAATCTCCTTTAAATTACGGCAATCCTTCCACATCATCACAACTTTTTGTAATTGCATTAGTAATCACTCCTTCAATAGAAAGCAATTCTTGCGGATATTCAGAAAATGTCTAATTTAAACCGTCACACTTTGTATAATTTTTGACTTTGAATACGCTCGATAGCCTTAATATCTTCCTGAGTAAAACGATCAACTCCGCAATTCCATGGATCCCAAATTGAATCATACATCGCTCCGATTACACCAGGATGCACATCAAGAAAGGAAAACAAAGCTTCTCGAAATCGCCGTGTAACCGGTATCCCTTCTTTAATTTCCCGTTCCTTTACCATCCTGTAGATTGCGATAACTTCATCTTCCGACATCGGTATCCCAAGGGATTTCATCCGTTCTAACATGATGGTTCGGATATCTATAGTCAGATCACCTATTCCACTTCCTAATTTTGCAGGACTAATTCTCTGAAAACCCACATTGCCGCCATAACGAATATCTTGAGCAGACTTTAGAATTTGACGAAATTGATAATATGGTTCCAGTTCGGGGTAATCAAATGTCATATTTTTCAAGGATTCATCAGACCTTACTACGGTACAAGACCAACAGCCAAATCGACTTCCGGTTCCCGAACAACTTTTGATGGCTTCGTTTTCCGATGTAATCGCTGCCCCAACGGGACATTCGCCAAACGATCCGGCAGAACCATACAAATTGATCAGTTCAAAATTGCCGTATCCGCTCCATGGTGCAGGATGTCGAACCAAATACGTGACCACATCGGTTGCCGACCATTCTCGGATCGGTGCAGCTGTTCTTAAATATTTAACTTGATGTGTACCGTAGAAATTTTCACCAAAATGTTTATTAACACTCCTTGATCTAGTTTGACTTTCCGCAACCCTCGTTCCAAGTATGAGACAAGTTTTTATATCCTTATGAACCATCCATTCTAATTCCCTGATAGAAGGCAAAATTTTGAGACGAGACACACACCACTTAAACAAAGGGCTTGGTGGACTATATCCTGCCCCAAATACTCGTGTTAAATAATTATTCTCGACATCTGGCCTAACGATATAAAAAGGAATATTAAGATTGAGTGATTCGATGGATTCTTTCATCTTTAACAAATGCGAGGCAATAACCGGATTTTCTACCCCTGTATCGGAAGACAAAATCGAAAACTCCGTATCACAATCAGGATGTTCTAAGAGATATTCGAGCACAAGCAACAAGCAACATGTGGAATCTTTACCAGCTGAAAAGGCTAAGACAACCCGATCGTTTTCGGTCATAATTTTGCGGATAGCTTGTCTCGTATTCTCAAGTAATTCTGGATCTACTTCTTCTAAGATACCCATTGTTTCCCCTTGAAAAGCGGGATGTGCATTAACGTCTTCACCTTCATCAAATTCAAATAAGCTTTCTTGAAAATATTCAGGAACAGGGGTTAAATCTGGCCATGCCATTTTCTCTTTGACTCCATAAGGTGCGATCGGCATATCCAAATACACTTCCACCAGGAATGACAGCTTCTCGGACAAAGCCCAGACAAGGATCTTGTGCTTTGGCGATTCTAAATGCCAGTCCCAATCAAAACTGCTCATATCTTGAATATAAGCATCCGTAAACGCTTGGACAGGTAGAAACACTTCCAACCCCATCGTTTCCAGTTCAGCAAGAAGTGAGCCAACCACGCCGACACGTTCAAAAAAATCGCCCCAATGAACTCCTTCTTCTTTATCTCCAATCAATGCAGGGTTTGGCTGATCATCTACAAAGTGATGCCAAACCATATAATATCCTTGCTGGGTAAAAACGGCTGTCCAATCACGAACAACTCCCATGAAACTCCAACCTTTGTTTTGGATCTGCCTCCACAAGTGCCTCGTATCATTAGAGTGACGCTTAATATTAGCAGAAATAAACACTCTTACATTGGTTTCTTTGAACTCATAACGTTCTTCCTCTGCATTATCATTCGAAACAATATTCATCACAAAACCTCCTCTGTTTTAATAAAAAAAGCCCAATCGACTTTTCTCGATTGGACTCTTTTTACACTCCTGAAGAAGGATATTTGCTTAATTTTTGATACTGTTCTAAATATGAAGAATCTTCAATCACATTAGAATGAAAAAGAATTTTCAATACCCGCTCCTCATCATTGATTTGCTTTATCAGATCTGCATAGACAAAAGACAGGTATAGATCCGTTTCCACCAATTTTTTCATCACAGATGGATTAAACTGTGGGTTCTGTTGGGTTTTGATCATCCTCATCACTCTCCTTTTAATTTCATAGTAATTTGGTGGTTTAGAGGCAAAAAAATGCGCCTATTTAAACAACCAAAAAAGCACCTGCGTGCTATTTCTGCCTTTATGCAGGATTTGGTCGCTTAAATAAGCGCATTTTCGTAAACGATTTAGATGGGCTCGGGACGCGTGTCCTAAACTAAAAAATAATAAAGAAGCAGTAATATACTTTTATATTAGCATTTTAATCAAAAGTGTACAACTCAACAGATGCTAAATGAAATATTCAAAGATGCAACAACTATTAGCAGCCGTAAACGATGCAGCATTAAAAACATAAATAAAGACCCTCTGACAATTTGCTGTGCCGCCCATTACTCGATATCCTTTATTGATGAGCTGATCTATTGCAGGAGATTCTATTTTTTAGTCGAAATATGACATACATAAAGAGACGGATCAATGACATTTGCAGCTCACCAATCTTATCAGTAAGTAGCCGGGAGGAATTTTTTAAGTGAAATATCCAAAGTTAGAGGTAAAAGAAAGGGATCTCCTATTATCAAAATTGAGTGAAGATCAAAGGTTTTTCTTACAAGAACAAATGAAGCGCGGAAGGAAAACTAAATTCGCTAATATCCTTGCAAAACAAAAAGGAATTCACATACCTGAAGATGCGGAATATGACCAAATAGAGTATTTATTAGACGAGTGGATTTACATTGATTACATAGATGCTGGATATGTATCAAAAGATCATCTATGCGAATGCGGAAGGCCGCTTCGTTATCAACACAAAGTACAAAATAAAACAACTGGTGAAATCAAATCTTTTGGAATAGATCACTTAGAACAACATGTTGGAATTGACGCTAAAACGGTAAAAGAAATTAAAGCTGGATTCGATGCAATAGATTATGAATTGGACGAAATTTTAATTAAAATCAATCAAGGATGGAATATTGAAAACTTTATTCAAGCAGAACTGCTGACTGAATTACTTGATGAACAATCCATCCCTGACGATATCTTCAATCATTTACGATTAGAACTTCCGCTTCTTGATCGACAGGTCAACCGTTTAAAAAAAATTATTGAAGAACGAAGAGAAAAAAATGAACGCCCATTAATATTCGAAACCCCCGAATCCAGCGGTAATTCCTCATTTCAAATGGAATTACTGTTTGACCACTTTGATAATACAAAACCATTTAACGATCAACATTTCATTGAATCCAAGAGTTTATCATCAAGTATTAATGATCAACAAAAACAAGCTATACTATCATTTTTAAATGAAGGAGTGCAAAGTGCTCGAATAATATGTGAATTATTAATCGAACACCATAATGCTTCTGAAAAGAGATATTTATCGGGGAAACCCCATATATATTTTGACGTATGCAAGTTCATAGAAAGCTTAGATAATGTAAAAATTAATCAAAAAAGTTTTGAGGATCGATATTATACAGTGTTGAAAACTAATTTTATTACTTGAACATACCAAATACTAAAAGACCGGCCAGCTATAAAGCAACCGGTCTTCTAATTTTTTCTGCAAGTTCATAAACTTCATCCAAGATGAACACGGCTCGGCACGAAAACCACTCCCAATAAATCGCCTTACTTGATACCATAAGATATAATATTAGATGATATAAGAGATCGGATTTATTTACAGGTTAGCAAGAGCCGACTATAGGGACTTAAATTCATTTG
>CALJVA010000078.1 GCA_937975135.1 uncultured Thermoactinomycetaceae bacterium
CTGCGACCTTCGGGTTATGAGCCCGACGAGCTACCAACTGCTCCACCCCGCGTCAATCGACATTTCTCATTATACATGGGATATTTTTCGATGTCAAGAGTGGAGCAGAAAAATTTTTTATCCTTTTTCTTCTTACTTTCCTTTCCCATAGGGTGGATATAAAAGATAACGTTTCCGTAGTTTTTCAAATGATTTTTCTTCCGCCTTCCAACTTTGCACAATCTTTTTAGGGGACTTCCCCTGATCCAGTTGTCGCCGCACTTGATCCGTACCGGTCAGCTTATCTATCCAATAGGAATCCCCATCTTTACGCCAAGAAAATTCCTCTGGGTACAGTTCTCGTGTTTTTTGGATAATCGTAAGGCCTGTCAAAAGAGGTGAAAAACGTTCTGGATCCTCAATATATATCTGGATTCCTCCCACAGTTTCATCTTTATATTTGGAGAACGTGGGGTTAAAGTATGCTTCTCGAAAAGAAACCCCAGGAAGATTCTCCTCATTTAATGCTTCTGCCAATCGCCACCCTTCAATATAAGGTGCTCCAATCAACTCAAACGGCCGAGTGGTACCTCTTCCCTCCGATAAGTTGGTTCCCTCGATCAGCCCTGTCCCTGGATATACATGGGCGGTATCGGTTGTTGGCATATTGGGAGAAGGGAGTACCCAAGGAAGCCCCGTTTCAGAATATCGCATTGAGCGATTCCATCCCTTCATCGTGATCACTTCCAATTGGGCAGCCTTTCCTCCATCTTGAGGCAAGAACTCGTTGTTAAAAAGCTGTGCCAACTCCCCAACAGTCATCCCGTGTATGAGAGGAATTGGATACAAACCAACAAATGAACTAAAGGCCGGATCAAGAATGGGTCCCGCTACCGTCTTTCCTCCTAAGGGATTAGGACGATCCAATACAATGAAGGGTTTGTCTGCTTTGGCGGCTGCTTCCATCGCATAAGCCATTGTATAGATATAAGTGTAGAAGCGGGTTCCTACATCTTGGATGTCGAAAATAAGAACATCCACATCTTCAAATAAGGGAACCATTTCCTCCGGTGTTTTACCATATAAATTGATAAAGGGGAGTCCTGTTCGGGGATCAATAAATGAGCCGGGAAGATCTCCTGCCTGTTCAGTTCCACGCACACCATGTTCCGGACCATATACTTTGACTACCTGAATCCCTTTCTCTAACATTGCATCCAATCCATGACGATAATCTGCTGTCATCCCTGTGGGATTGGTAATCAATCCAACTTTCTTTCCTTTCAATCGGTGAGGCATCTTCAATAAACGCTCTAATCCTGTCTCCACCTTCTTATTACCACGATTCCCCTCTAAAGCCAGCCCCTTCGGTGTTCCAGAGCCGATGAGCCCTACAATCATTAAAATGATCAATCCTAATCCCAATAAACGCTTCCTCACTTTTACTCCCCCTTGCTTGTTGTTTCATCAAGCAATCGATACAGCCAATTTTAAGGTCTCGAAAAATATTGACTATGGATGATCCTCCACTTTATTTTTGACACAGTTTTCCATGCACTGTACAATTAATCGTTAACAAAGCTCGATCTGGGAGATGTAGGTATGCAGCCACTCAAAAATCTGACCCCAGTACAGATTGTTATTTTATCCTATTTTCTTTCTATCCTTATCTTTAGTCTCCTTTTTCGCTTCCCCATTACCCATCAACCTGGGGTTGACCTGACCTATTTTGATGCATTATTTACTGCTACCAGTGCATTAAGTGTAACTGGCTTAACCGTTGTTCCTATTGGAGAAACTTTTAACTTATTGGGGGTATTTCTGTTTCTAGTTGCTTTTCAGCTTGGTGGGATTGGTATTATGACCCTGGGAACTTTTCTCTGGCTAGCCACAGGGCAGCGGATTGGATTGAACCAACGCTATATGATTATGATTGATCAAAACCGTTCAGAATTATCGGGTATGGTCCGCTTAATAAAAGATATTTTGCTGCTCTCCATGATCATTCAGGCTCTTGGGGCAATGGTCTTCACTCTCTTTTTTTATTTTCAGTTTCATTCATGGAAAGAGGCCCTGCTTCACGGAATTTTTCAAGCTTCCTCCGCTTTTACCAATGCAGGGTTTGATCTTTTTGGAACATCACTGATTCACTTTTCAGATAATTATATGCTCCAACTGATTTACTTATGGCTAATGATCACAGGGGCGATCGGTTTTCCCGTTCTTATAGAAGTGAAGGAATGGTTAAGTAGCCCCAATCGGCGACTATTTCGCTTCTCTCTCTTTACCAAAATTACTTCTGCTACATATTTTATCTTGTTGTTCGGTGGACTCATCCTCATCTGGATATTTGAAAGAGGTTACTCCTATGCAGAAAAAAGCGTAGTCGAATCCTTTTTCTACTCTTTATTTCATTCCGTAAGTGCGCGAAGTACAGGGTTTACTACCATCGATATAACGAAATTTGGAGTGCCTAGCCAGTTGTTACTTTCTTTTTTGATGTTTATTGGTGCTAGTCCCTCCAGTGTGGGAGGCGGAATTCGTACGACAACACTAGCGGTGATTCTGTTGGCTATCTTTTCTTTTGCACGTGGACGAGAACATATCCGGATCTTTCGGCGAGAATTGCTGGATCGTGATGTTCACAAAGCGATGACTGTTTTTGCCTATTCAGTTTTATTAGTCGCCTCCGCGACACTCCTAATCACTTATCTTCAACCGAACCTCCCTTTAATCACAATCTTTTTTGAAGTTTGTTCTGCTTTTGGCACCTCAGGGTTGTCGCTAGGAATCACATCTAACCTTTCTTCAATAGGAAAGCTCATCATTATCTTTTTGATGTTTTTAGGTCGAGTTGGTATCATGTCCTATCTGTTCCTACTTTGGAAAGAATCCCGCCCTGAGCCTTATCGATATCCCTATGAAAAAGTGATAATCGGCTAATTCTTGGCCGGGAAGGGATTTGTAGAGGAGCGAAAGGGGAAGGAAAAAAGTTTTTCGAAGGACTCATCGGGTTTAACAAGTTCTTCTCGATCTTTTTTACTTATCCTTATAAGGAACTTCTGACGGGAAATAGTAATGATACTTTTCTCGAGCCAGTTCAAGTACATACTCCTCATTCTGCAATTTCTTGATTTCTGTCTTCAGGGATTTTTGTTCCTCTTGTAATGCTTGAATCCGGGATTCAACTTCCAATAATTCTTTATTCTTTTTGGCAAGCTGTCCAGATTGGGTAACAAGCTCTGCTGCTGTCCAGGCAAAAAATGAAAGCATTACAACCAGCCATATAAACCGGCGCCGACGTACAGCCGGCGAAAGAACAACCTTTTGTGAATTTTGCTGCTTGGGAGTATGAGAAGTATGGATGGAAACAACATTACTTAGCCTGCTATTTCTTTGTACCACAGCCCATTTCCCCCTTTATTCTTTATTACTCCTTCCCCGAATACGGTGCCAGAAATGAACCGGCCACTGAAATATCTTGATAAACCCTTGGATCCATAATTTTATCAGCCAGTAAAATGGTGAACCCATCCATTTAAGAATGCGGCCCAAAAAATAGAGTAGTGATAGAAATAATGTCCAAAGGTAAAAAAGTGGAGTTAAAATCAATAAATGGAAAATACGGAGCAAAACCAGTATCATCTTTTCGATGATCTGAATCGTCCATTTAATCCAACGAATCATCCCTTGACTAAACCATGTATAGTAAATACCAAATCCAACTAAGACAGCAACAAAGATAAAAAAGCGGAGCTCACCCCAATTGCTCCACATAAGTAAACTAAAAACCAATCCTGTAGCCACAGTCCAATACAAAAAATCGATTAGCGAGATTACCCATCCCCGAAGACGAAGACGGTGTTTTAAAACGCGATAAATATCAAGCACAGTACCTAAGATTAGGCCGGAGGAAATCATCAATGCCATCGTCACCCATTGGGAATAAAGGGTCACCGAAATAACCTACCTAGGAAGCCTTTTGTTTTGTCTGAACGAGAAGTACCATCATCAAGGTAGTTCATTTCATAAAAGCTTCCTTCAATTCCAACCCGGCCTTGTTCCAAATCAAGATTTTTTATGTGCAGATTTTCTCCACGAATTCCAAGAAAACCACAAGAGGTATTGAGAAGAAATTCTTCACTGTCAAAACTCTCCACACTGATTACACCAGTAACTTCTAAAGTCTGACGATCCAACATCTTAAGTTCATGTTTTGCACTGTACAGTTCCTCTACCATAGGCATGTACCCCCTTTCGGTACATGATATGGAGAGCAGGAATCAATTAGAACCTACAGCTGTAAATTATGAAAAGAGGATATTTAGCTTTCTTGAAATACGGTATTTTCTTCTAAAACGGTATAAAGTTTTTTTGCCTCCTCTTTCTTGACTCCTTCTGCAAGTGCTTCTACCCGAACTAAGATGACTTTGTTACTAAACTGGATTGATATCTCGTCTCCCACTGCCACTATTGTACCCGCCTTTGCTGTACGGCCATTAATTTGTACCCGCCCTTGATCACAAATCTCTTTAGCCAGGGTACGCCGTTTAATCAAACGGGAGACTTTCAAAAATTTATCGACTCGCATTACTTAACCGCTTCTTTAAGACGACTTCCTGCTCGGAAGGCGGGTACAATGGATTCCGGAATCTCCATAGCTGCTCCAGTTTGAGGATTTCGCCCGATTCTTCCGGAACGCTTCCGGGTTTCAAAGGTGCCAAAACCGATAAGCTGAACTTTTTCTCCTGCTTCTAATGCTAAGGTGATCTCATCAAGAAATTGGTTTACAACGGTTTCAACATCCTTTTTTGTCATTCCGCTCTTCTTGGCAATTCGGGTAATCAGTTCGTTTTTGTTCACAGATAAAACCTCCTTAATCACTGTGCCATATACCTTTCTTTACTCCTCGCTAAAATCCTGCTTGTTTAACAATATTTTGATTTAAATCCTTCCCTATCCTTAAAAGATAGATTGTGTAAGTGTCTATGTTTTACAAATCAAGAAGGATTGATTTTTGTGTAAAAACCAAAGCTCACCTCCTTAATTCCAAATATTAAGTTTCTAAAATTGGGATAGAACTTTTTTGTCTCCTTATCCCTCAATTTTTTTCGCCTCATTCCACCAATGATCCAGCTGTTCCAAGGATATCTCTTCCAAAGATTGTTGCTGTTTTCGCGCCTGTTCCTCTAAATAGCGAAAACGCCTTACAAATTTCCGACAGGTAGTTAGCAAGGCTTGTTCTGGATCCACCTCAAAGAAACGAGCCAATGCCACAACTGAAAAAAGAACGTCCCCCAACTCTGCTTCCTGTTTTGAGGGGTCAGCATGAAATAGCTCATCCAATTCTTCGAATACTTTTTCCCGAACCTCTTCTTTTTGTGACCAGTCAAATCCAACTTTACTCACTCGTTGCTGAATTTTATGGGCTCGTAACAGAGCAGGATATTTCTCTACCCCCTCCAAAAGTGATGCATTGCTACTCTTATTATTCCGCTCTTGCTCTTTGATCGTTTCCCATTTGGCTCGCACTTCTGCCTCATTTCTTACTTTATCCGTCCCAAAAACATGGGGATGACGACGAATCAGCTTCTCACATAGCCCATAAATCACATCCTCGATGTTAAAGGTCCCTTCTTCATGCCCAATCTGAGCATGTAGTAGAACTTGCAATAAAAGATCCCCTAGCTCCTCGGTCATTTCCTCCGGATCATTGTGAGCCACTGCTTCTAAAAATTCATAAGCCTCTTCGAGAAGATAGGGGCGTAAACTATGATGGGTTTGTTTCTGATCCCAAGGACAACCATCTGGCCCCCGTAAATGAGCCACAATCTGGGTGAGAGTATCAAAACGACGCCTCAGGATTCTAGGGTTTTCTGTAGGTGCTACATAAACTAAGGTTAAATCATCATAATCCTTTACCCGATCCAGTTCAAACAATGGAAGGGTACGAATCCGCTCTACGCCTTCAATTCCCAGTGCCGAAGCAAGAACCACTGGCGTCTCGTCAGGGTAGATCTCCATAAGCGTAAGCTTTACTTCCGAGGCAACCATTCGGTCATACACTTGACCTATAAGCAGGTGTAGCCGAGGATTGATCATGCTCACCTCAAGAGCTGTTCCATCAAGGAGTTGGAATCCTTCAATTGGATCAATGTGCAGCCGAGCAAAGGCTACATCAAGAAAGCTGCCACCACCACGAATATCAATGGAAACATTGGCAGCAGGCCCCTCTTTCAACAGCAATTGCACCGTCCGTTCCGCAACAAGGGGGTGACCCGGCACCCCATAGACGACCTCTTTCCCGCGTCTTGCTTCTGCTAGCAATTTTGCAGCAATTTGTTGATAGACTGTAGTAAAGTCCCTTTCCTCTTCATAGACATAGTCAAAGGATCGATAAGGGATTCCTTCTTTGGCCATCCATTTTATAACTGGATGTCTTTCTGTCCGCAACCAAACTTCTTCTGCCTTGCGTAACCGTTCATATGTACCAAGGGGTAGTCCTTCCCAATCTCCGGGACCAAGACCAACCACTGTTATTTTTCCCATACAAATTCCCCCATTAAAAACTTAATTGGATTCCTTATGATGATGCTCCTCTTTTCCAAATAAGCGGAGGGAATCCAAGAGCGGCAGAAGCCGCTTCAATTTTGGAATACGTTCCACATCCTTTCGTTTCAAGACGCCGAAGCGGAATACAGCATAGGTATATACTATAACTCCCACGACTACCGCACTTAAGGAAGTGATTGTCATCGCTAAGCGCAGGGAGTCTAACTCTTGGGTAAGCTGTATTAAAAGCCACATCACTCCATAAGCAGCTACCCCCATCCAAATATTCGCGACAAAAAGACGTCCAAAGCGGATCCTCTGCCACATCCCAGGAAACTTACTTGTTATCGCCCACAAGTTGAAGACTGTTGCCACTCCATAGCCGATCACTGTGGCCATGGCAGCGCCCCGAATATCCCAAATTGGAATCAATAGCAGATTTAAGCCCAATTTTGTTAGAGCACCAATCATTAAGTTTCGTGCGGGAAGCATTACATATCCTAAACCTTGCAAAATACCTGAAGAAGTCATACCTAAGGTAGAAAAAATCGTGGTAAAAGCAAAGATCGACATGGCTGCTGAGCCTGCATCATTTTTAAATAACATGATATTTGTAGGAGCAGCAACAATCGCCAATCCAATAGAAGCTGGAAGTCCCAGCAACAAAGTCATGTTTATCGCTTGTCCTGACCGGTCCACGACGGTTTGCAACTTTCCTTGTGCCTGTGCTTCAGCAATGGCCGGTACAATTGACAGAGAGACAGCAGAAGCAAAAAAAGAAGCAAACTGAATCATCGGCTGGCTACGATCATAAACCCCTTTTTCTTGAATCGATAATGCTTTTGTCCATCCACTCCATTCCAAAACATTGGCTACAGTAAAAGAATCAATCAATGAAAACAAAGGAAGTACAAGGGAACCAAAACAGATTGGAATTGCTAAGGCAAATAGCCTTTTCATCATCTCCCCAACAGATTCCTCTTTTACAACTGTTTCCTGAAATCCCTTTTCTCCCTTTAATCTTCGTTGCCAGAAAAAAAGAAGAGCAATCAGAGCCGCAAGTGCACCTGTAAACGCTCCAAATACAGCACCAGTTCCTGCTAGCACTACTCCCGCACCAATTGACATCATCCACCAAGCAGCAAAAAGAATGGTTCCGACACGAACCAATTGTTCTGCGACCTGGGAAACTGCAGTGGGAACCATGTCCTGATACCCTTGAAAGTAACCACGGATCGTGGAAGTAAGTGGTACAATCAATAAAGAAAAAGCCACCGCACGTATAGGTAAGGTTAACATCTCCTGACTCCCCATCCAATCCGCAATCCAAGGTGCACTGAAAAACAACAATATAAAAAAAATAACTCCTGTTGTGGTAAGAACGGTGGCAGCTGTCCAAAACAGACGCCGTGCACCAATTGGATTGGATTGAGCCAAACGCTCAGATACCATTTTGGAAATCGCAATCGGAACACCGGCAGTTGCTACAGTAAGCAGGAGACTATACAGGGGATACACCTGTTGGTATACAAACATCCCTTCATCCCCAGTGATGTTTTGGTACGGGATTCGATAAACAGCTCCAAGCAACTTGGTAAAAAGAGCGGCGATCCCTAATATCGCTGCTCCTTTTATAAAGGATTGTTTTCTTTTCATTATATCCCCCTTGCATCCTATCCCTTCGTCTTATTATACACATCCCTTCGAATAGATAAGTGATCAAAAGAAAAACTTTATATTGATTAGGCAAGAAAAAACGACCCTCAAGGGATCGTTTTTTCTCCAATGTATTAATAGGTAAAATAGAAAACACAAATACCTAAATTTCCTTCTCCAAATCCTTATGTGTAAACAAAATCCTGATCCATTAATGCTCCATTTGTTTACCAAGAAAAGCTGCAGCAGTCCCAGCCATTTTCTCTTCAAGCTCTCCCATGGTAGACCCTTCTTCTGTTGAAAATAAAATAACTGCGCCGATCGGATCTCCTCCAGAAATAATCGGAACGATCACAAATGATTGATATGACTCCGGTTGGTCGCGAATAATCTCCGCTCGTCCTGGTCCTGTCTGGATCTGTTTACGACGCTGATCCATACATGATTCCACCAATTCTCCAATTGGTTTCTCGAGGTATTCTTTCTTCGATGCACCTGCTACTGCGATTACCATGTCCCGATCACAAATTAATGTAGGTACTTGTAGATTCTCAAATAAGGATTCCGCATATTCGGTTGCAAAATCGCTTAGCTCACCAATGGGAGAATATTTTTTTAAAATTACTTCACCGTCACGATCAACAAAAATCTCCAGCGGATCGCCTTCCCGAATCCGCAACGTTCGGCGTATCTCTTTAGGAATTACGACCCGACCAAGATCATCGATGCGGCGAACGATGCCGGTTGCTTTCATATAATAGTGCCTCACTTTCTCCATAATTTTTCGGATCAGTCCTGTCAATCACGCCCATAGTATTCATCCTCTGCCAAAATATTATACAGACTCCTTGGTATACCAAAAAGTGGAAAAACGGCTCCGTATGGAACCGTTTTCCTTAGCGAAATTATTTTTTAGAGGATTTCTCTTTGGGCAGGGTAATCGTTGCTTTTACTTCGTTCTCAAGGAAGTCCTGGTATGCTTCCTGAACTTTTCTGTTTTTTATGTCATCTTTTACATCTTTATATGATTGCTTTTTCTTTTCTAGCAACTTAATAATATGGTATCCGAAATCGGTTTTTACAGGATCACTGATTTCATTTTTGGATAGCTTGATCGCAGCTTGGGAGAAAGGAGGTGTAAAACTGGAAGAGAGTCCTTCTACTAAGCCACCCTCATCTTTAGATCCTGGATCATCGGAATACTCCTTAGCCAGCTTTTCAAAGTCTCCGCCATCCTCCAACTTCTTCTTTACTTCTTCCGCACGCTTTTTTGCTTCCTCATCGGTTCGTAATGGCTTTGCATCAGGATCTGTCGCTTCTGGATCTTCGATAGAGATCAAAATATGGTTTACCTTTAACTCATAATACTCCCATGAATCCTCGTATTCTTTTTTGATATCATCCTCTTTTATCTGGCTTTCAAAGTAGTCCCGAACCTTAGCAGAGTTGATCAAAAAATTTTTTAGATCTTCCTTTTTAAAACCATGTTCTTTATAAATATCGGCCGGTTTCTTAGATTCCTCTTTTACACTTTTCTCAAAATCGGCAATCATTTTATCTGCTTCTTCGGAAAACTTCTTGTCATCCTTCACTTTTTTGGCGATCATTTTTTCCGCGACATACTGTTTAGCAATATCTTCTTTTACCCCTGGGCTTTCCAACATAAAAGCAGCTTCCGGAATAGTAAAGAGGGTAATGTTCAAATAAAGATTAAATTCACCCTCTGTAATCTCTTCGTCGTCATACTTGATTACCACTTTTTTGCTCGTTGTATCTAACGGTTCCGGTTTTTCCAACGCATTTTCGTCATCTTCCTTCTCCCCACCACAACCAGCAATCAGCAGGCTGAAAGCGAGCAGAAATATCCCCCAGATCATTATATTTTTCTTAGTTTGCCGCATTTTGGATTGCCCCTTTCTTATTAAGAACCGTCTCATATTGTACCAAAAATTGTTCTACTATTTCCAGTAGTTCTTCAGATGTTAATCCTTTACCAACAAAAGTGATGCCAATGGATTGTCCTGAAGAAAGGCGAATTCTTCGTGGAAACTTCTGTGCTAACTGGAAAAGACGCTGACCGTCTATTACTTGATTTTGGTCAGGATGAAGTTTGATCACAATATCTTTTCCTTTTTGAACCATCTCTTGGATTCGATAAAGCCGGGCATAGACTCTTAGTCGTGCGATACGAAGCAAGATTTGGGTTGGGGGAGGAATATCTCCAAAGCGATCCTCAATCTCCTCTTCCAAGTCTTGAACTTCTTCTAAAGTGCTTACACCTCGGATCTTCTTATAAATCTCAATCTTTTGTTTCTCATCTTGGATATATTCAGAAGGCAGATAAGCATCTGCAGAAATCTCCACGGTTGGTTCTTCCGGTGCTTCTGATTGTGTATTTTGATTCTTTCGTTTTTCAATTGCTTCTTTCAGCATCTGACTATAAAGCTCAAATCCAACAGACGCAATATGGCCATGCTGCTCGGCCCCTAATAAATTCCCAGCTCCTCGAATGGCTAAATCTCGCATGGCAATTTTAAAACCTGAACCAAGTTCCGTAAATTCTTTGATCGCCTGTAATCTCTTCTCCGCTACTTCCGACAATACCTTATCCCGTTGATAAGTAAAGTAGGCATAGGCAATCCGATTGGAACGACCCACACGGCCACGCAACTGATACAGCTGTGAAAGCCCCATCCTGTCTGCATTATAAATAATTAACGTATTTACATTGGGGATATCGACCCCTGTCTCAATAATCGTGGTACTTACCAAAACATCAAATTCTCCGTCAAGAAAATCCAGCATTACCCGCTCTAATTCACTTTCAGCCATCTGTCCATGGGCATAGGCGACACGAGCCTCTGGGACAAGCGCCCGAATCTGCTCAGCCATCCGGTCAATTCCATCTACCTGATTATATAAAAAATAGACCTGTCCACCACGGGCCAACTCACGTTCAATAGCTTCCCTTACTAATGCGGCCGAATACTCGATTACATAGGTTTGCACAGGAAAACGATTCTCAGGTGGTGTCTCAATAACTGACAAGTCCCGAACCCCAATCATCGCCATATGAAGGGTCCGAGGAATCGGAGTAGCTGTTAAGGTAAGTACATCAATGTTTGCTTTTAGTTGTTTAATTTTTTCCTTATGCTTCACACCAAAACGCTGTTCTTCATCCACAATGAGTAATCCAAGATCTTTAAACTTAACATCTTTGGAGAGAAGGCGATGGGTTCCAATCACAACATCTACTGTCCCCTGTGCCAACTCTTTCAGTGTTTCCCGTTGTTCTTTTCGAGTACGAAAACGACTCAGTACGCGAACCTCTACAGGAAAACCTGAAAAACGTTCACGAAACGTTTCATAATGTTGTTGTGCCAAGATGGTAGTCGGTACCAAAACTGCAGTCTGCTTCCCATCCATGGCGGCCTTAAAGGCTGCTCGAATCGCCACTTCTGTTTTTCCGTAACCGACGTCACCGCATAAAAGTCGGTCCATTGCCTTTTCCTGTTCCATGTCCCTCTTAATCTCTTCTACTGAGCGAAGTTGATCGGGAGTTTCTTCATAGGGGAACAAGGCATCAAACTCCCGCTGATAAGGGGTGTCTGGTGAAAAGGCATATCCCTTAGTGGTTTCACGTTTGGCATACAACTCAATCAATTGAGAGGCAATATCTTCAACCGAGGACCGAACCTTATTTTTTACCTTTTTCCATTCTCCGCCCCCTAGGCTGTATATCTTGGGTGTTCGTTCCTCACTCCCAATATACTTTTGTACCTGGTCGATCTGCTCAATGGGTACATACAGTTTATCATTTCCTGCGTACTGAATCAGCAAATAATCCTTATGCATTCCTTCTACTTTTAGGGTTTCTACCCCTAAATAACGACCAATTCCATGGTTCACATGAACGACATAATCACCTGGTTTTAAATCCTGATAATCTTTTATTTTCTCTCCATGATCAATCTGGGTAATCCGCCGGGGACGTCGCTGTTTCTGAGTAAATACTTCCCCCTCGGTGATTAATGCTAGGCGGATGCCCGCTAGTTCAAATCCATTTAATGGAGCTCCAATAAAAATTGAGGGCCGCCCAACTGTAAGGATTCCCTGTGTCTCTACTTCCATTCCGTAATCATGGAGTACACGTTGTAATCGTTCTGCACGTTCCCTACTACTTGCTGTAAAAACGACGCGATAATCTGCCTTCTTCCATCGATCCCATTCAGCCTTAAGTACATGCATCTGCCCGTGAAATTGCTGCATACTGCGGCAGATAAATTGAACAATATTTTGTGGATTCGTACCTGATACTTGACGCATAAAAAGCGCTAGATAAATCCTCGGCCGTCGGGTATTCATTAGCAGCTCTTCGTATGAAAAAGAGATCTTCAACTGTGGGAGAAATTCCCCTTGAGCCAAAAGCGCTGTCTGCCACTCTCCTTCTTCTCGTTCCATCTGCCGGGCCGTTTCCAAAATCCGGGCTGGCTCATCAAGAACCATTACGGTATCCTCTGGCAAATAATCAAGCAAACTTTGATAGTCTGGATAAATTTCAGAAATATATTTATAGATACCGGTAAAAAGCGTTCCCGCACGCATTTGCTCTATTTCCCAGGTAATCGTATCTTTCATTTTTTCGATCACCGTAGGATCTTTCACTTTTTGAAGGCGATCCTCTAGTAAATGGGAAACTTTTTCGGCAGCGGAATCCAGGGATTCTCGCGAGGCGAATAATTCTGTAGCTGGCGGGAGTAAAACGCGATCCAATTTCTCGATCGAGCGCTGATTTGCTACTGAAAAAGAACGGATTGAATCTACCTCATCACCAAACCACTCAATCCGAATCGGATTATCAAAGGGAGGTGGGTAGACATCGAGGATTCCTCCTCGAACACTGATCTCTCCAGGCTTTTCAACCATATCAACACGTTCGTAACCTATCTTTACCAAATGTTCTGTCAGTGGATCAATCGGTTGTTCATCACCTACTTTCAATAGAGTATGACTATTCTTTAAAACATTACGCGGTGGAAATAATTTACGAAGACCAGCAAAGGGAACCACAAAAACACCCGAAAAGCCTTGTGATAATTTAGATAAAACATCGATTCGCTGCCCAAGTGTCTCATGGCCAGCCAAAGCAATCTCTGTCGTAACCAATTCATTGGCTGGGTATAATAATACTTCATCACGGGGCAACAATTCTACTAAATCTTCTGCCGCCTTTTGCGCCTGATTCAAGTTATGGGTAACTAAGAGAATGGGCTTATTAATCTCTCGATAAAGCGAAGCTACATAGAGAATGCGAGCAGTACCCGTTAGACCAGAAACCAATTGTTCTGTAAGTGAATTACGTAACCCGGCCACCGTAGATTGAAAATCAGGATCACGGCGAAACAACTCGATCAGCGATTCCAAAAAGTTTCTCCTCCTTTCCACTAATGGGAATTTTCTATCCATGAAAAATAAGCCTTAGCAAGGACAGCTAAGGCTCGCTTCATTTTGGCGATACACTTCCCTGCAATCAGCACGTCCTTCTCTTGAAGGGCTGTAATTACTATTGAAATGGATGGGGAAGTAAGGATAATTCCGGATGTTCTTCCAACATTTGCTGACAAGATTCACAGACAACCCGTACATGGGTGTCTCCTTTCATATCATGTGTAATTATATCCTGCCGTTCTCGCGGGGTCAACTGATGGAAACCAAGTTGCCATTCTGGAATATTATCGTCTTCGATGCGGCCGATCAATTGATAACAATAGCGACATATGTAGTTTATTGACATGTATATGCCTCCGGATTAGAAAATATTCTATTATAGTATCACCGCATCGAATAAAAACATACATCTTTTTAAAGAGTGATAATTAGAGTCTCTAGCTTTGAGAATTAAATAAATTTATTCTTGGAATATTTCCTTTTTATTAACGAAAACTGATACACTTAAATCAAATACATTGAGCTTTTGACCAACAGTAAGGTTATCGCCTATTAAAACGGTTCATTGCTTCCACAAAAGAAGTTTCTAGAAAGGTACAGACTGCCTCTACTGAACGGTTTACCGCATCCCGAATCATTTCCTCTTCACTTACAGAGAATGGGGATAATACATAATCAGAAATCGGCTGCCTTCCCTCAGGGCGACCAATCCCGATCTTTACACGTTTGAAAGCATTGGTCCCTAGATGATCAATAATGGATTGTACTCCTCGATGACCGCCAGAACTTCCCTTCTGTCGCAAACGTATCTGTCCTGGAGCCAAGTCGAGATCATCATAAATAACAACCAAGTCATCAGGACTCCCTTTAAACCAAGAAAGTGCAGGACCTACTGCCTCTCCTGATAAATTCATATAAGTAAGAGGCTTGAGCAACACAACCTGCTCTCCTGCAACATGTCCACTCCCCACAAGTGCATTCCATTTTTCTTGACGAACTGGAAGATCCCACTCTTCACTTAATTGATCAATTACCCAAAAACCAACATTGTGTCTTGTCATCGCATAACGAGTTCCCGGATTCCCTAGACCTACGATTAATTTCATCAAACTCCGACAGGAGGCTGACTATCATAGAGAGGTATATTCCGCATTCCCTTTTTATGGGATGCTTAGCAACTAGCTTTTCTCCTGTCGTACCTCCTTTCCAAACAAGAGATGGAAAAGTTTCGCACCAGTTTAAAAGGAAAAAGGAAGCGCAACCACTGGCAGGTTGCGCTCCTTATTTGCTCTTATCTATTCCGCCGTTTCTTCTTCCTCGACTTCTTCTGATTTTTCTTCACTTTCATTTCCATGTTGTGGTGGGAGTACGCTGGCGATGATCTCATCGGTTTCAGAGAGCAGTTCTACTCCTTCAGGAAGTTTCAGTGCTGACAAAGTTACAGTATCCCCAATCTCCAGCTCACTTACATCCACCACTAATTCATTCGGGATTTGGTTCGGGAGACAACGGACGGTTACAGAACGGAGCTGGACTTGTAGAACACCGCCTTCTTTTACGCCCTTGGGCTCTCCTTCCAACTCGATGTTAACTTCGGTATCTACCGGTTCATCAAGACGCACCGTAACAAAGTCCACGTGAAGGAGTTTTCCTTTGATGGTATCACGCTGTGCCTCACGGACCATCACCCGATATGTTTTCCCCTCCACTTGTAGATTGAGCAGGGCAGTGCGGCCTCCTTCTTGCAAACAGCGCTGCATTTGCGCTTCATCTAGATGGATCAGTAGATTGTCCAGCCCTTTTCCATATATTACTGCCGGCACACGTCCCTGCCGGCGTAAATTTCTAATGATGGAGCGGGATCCCCGATCACGCTTTTCAGCAACTAAATTTGCAGTCAATCACATCCCTCCTTATACTCTCTTTCTTGCCAATTTTAGGTTTTACAAAACCTTTTAATCAAATAACTTGCTGACGGATAGCTCTTCGTGCACACGCACAATCGCTTCCGCGATTAAAGGGGCAACAGAAAGGGAGCGAATTTTATCCAGTCTTTTTTCCGGACTGAGAGGGATTGTATTCGTAACCACCATTTCACGAATATTCGCTTGCTTAATTCGCTCAATCGCGGGACCGGAAAAAACGGGATGTGTACAACAAGCATACACTTCTTTGGCTCCATGTTCAAGGAGCGCATTGGCTGCCAAAGAAATTGTACCTGCTGTATCTATGATATCATCAATAATAATTGCTGTTCGTCCTTTTACATCTCCTACGATACTCATCACTTCTGCAACATTGGGCTCAGGACGACGTTTATCAATAATAGCAATTGGCGCTCCTAACCGCTCCGCCATCCGTCGAGCACGGACGACACCACCGTGATCGGGAGAAACAACAACCACCTCTTCAAGGTTTTTCTTCTTAAAATAATCAGCAAGAATCGGTACTCCAACTAGTTGATCTACAGGAATATCAAAAAACCCTTGTATTTGTGTCGCATGCAGATCCATGGTAATGAGACGATCTGCTCCAGCGGTTTCAATCAAATTAGCGACCAACTTTGCCGTAATTGGATCACGGGCCCGAGCTTTACGATCCTGGCGAGCATATCCGTAGTAAGGGACAACAACATTAATTGTCTTAGCTGACGCTCTACGTAATGCGTCCACCATAACCAATAGCTCCATCAAATGCTGATTTACAGGATGGCAGGTAGATTGGATGACATAAACATCCGATCCACGAACGCTTTCATTTAATCGAATACAAATTTCTCCATCACTAAACCGACCCACTTCAGCATCTCCAAGGGGGATACCAATATTTTCAACAATCTCCTGGGCCAGTTCGGGATTGGAGTTACAAGTAAATACTTGTAAAGGCGGCTGCCTATACTGAGACATTGTCTACTCGACCCTCCTACTGATTTTCGACTATATCAATCTATCGTCAATAAAATGATGAGTTCACAATCAACTACTTCAACCGGTGATTGATAAGTAAGTCTCTTTTATATAGGGTAACCATTATTTTTTCTTTTTTTTCTGTATTAACTTTTTTGCATAGCCTGGTTTATTTATCTGTCGTTGACGTGCGATTGCCAAATCACCAGCTGGAACATCTCGAGTAATGGTTGACCCTGCAGCAATATATGCTCCATCCTCTACTGTCACAGGCGCGACCAAATTGGTATTGCAGCCGATGAAAGCACCATCTCCAATCACAGTGCGATGTTTGTTTACACCATCATAGTTTACCGTGATTGCACCACAACTAATATTTACGCCTTCACCCACATCAGCATCACCAATATAGCCCAAGTGCGCCGCTTTAGAACCTCGTCCCATATAAGTGTTTTTCATTTCAACGAAACTGCCGACACGAGTCTCTGCACCCAGATGGGTTTGTGGACGGATATAGCTGTATGGTCCGATCCTGCTCTTCTCTTCCAATCTGCTTTCCTCAATCACTGAGTATCGGATCGTTACATCATCATCCACGATAACGTCCCTCAGATCCGCACAAGGGCCTATGAGGCAACGAGAGCCGATCTTCGTTTTTCCCTTCAGGTAAGTTCCTGGGTAAATCACTGTATCAGGACCAATCATTACATCTGCATCGATATATGTCTGGTCTGGATCGATAATGGTAACGCCTTCAAGCATGTGCTTCTCTAAAATCCGGCGGCCCATCACCCGTTGGGCTTCTGCTAATTGGATCCTATTGTTCACCCCCATCGCTTCACTAGGATCATCTAACACAAAGGCTTCAATCCGTTCTCCCTCTTCTGTCAATACTTCAATTACATCGGGGAGATAGTACTCACCCTGGGCATTATCATTTTGTACATGCTTTAGGGCGGAAAAGAGTTTTCGGTTATCGAAACAGAAAGCTCCTGTATTAATCTCACGAACCGCCTGCTCTTCCTCATTTGCATCTTTTTGTTCAACAATTCGACTTACACTACCATCTTCTCCGCGAATAATTCGCCCATAACCAAAAGGATTTTCCAATAAAGCAGTCAATACGGTTGCTGCTGCATTTGAATTTTGATGACTGGCAATCATTTGTAAAAAGGTTTCTGACCGAAACAAGGGATGATCACCATTTAGCACAAGCGTAAGACCTTCTTTTTCTCCCAAAATGGGTTCTACTTGCATGACGGCATGAGCAGTCCCCAATTGCTCTTCTTGGAAGGCATAAGTTACTCGGTCACCTAAATGCTCTTGAATCTGATCTGCACGATGTCCGACCACCACTACTGTCTCATCTACCTCGATCTCCGTAAGGACATCGAGGATCCAGTCGATCATGGGCCGGCCACATACGGAATGAAGTAACTTATGCTTTTGTGACTTCATTCTTGTACCTTGTCCCGCAGCCAAAACTACTGCATAAAGATTATTTTTCATCTGTGGTCGCACTCCGTTTCTCACAAAACTCCCTCTCCGACTATATCCTAACCAACTCGCTATTGCAATCTTACTGGAGGATTCTCATTTTAAGGAAAAATCGATAAAGCCTATGGATAGCAAAAAAGCCTCTTTCAAGAAGAGGCGGCGGCAAGCTAGATGATCCCTTTCAAACTTCCCATGGTTTGAAAACGATCATCTTTATTGATAAACAATGAACCCCACCTTTACCCACTGTGGTTTCATCAGAAGCGATGGACAGCATTACTGCCCATCGCTATGATTTTTAACTTTTTTGACCATGTTTAGGCAGAAAAATCTCGCCCCGATCCCTGAGTAGAATGTTCTTCTAAAACACGGTGATATTCCTGCAGAATTACGGACTCTATTTTCTCACGGGTTAGTGGAGAAATAGGATGGGCAATATCCCGAAACTCACCATCCGGTGTCCGTTTGCTAGGCATCGCTACAAATAAACCATTATTTCCATTGATCACTCGAAGATCATGGATTACAAACTCATGATCAATCGTCATAGAGGCTATCGCTCGCATGCGGCCCTCTTGGTTGACTAAGCGGAGACGGACATTGGTAACCTCCATCCAAATCACCACCCATTTCCAAAGATGTACTCCTTTTTACTATTCCATACAGGCGGTGAAATACCTTCAAACTAATGACCAGATCCCATGATTAAACTGGGTCTACGAGGGCAACTACTTCCATCTCAACGCGCACGTCCTTTGGTAATCGGGCCACTTCAACGCAGGAACGGGCAGGTTGATGCTCCGAAAAATAAGTGGCATACACCTCATTCATTTGAGGAAAATCGTTCATATCCGCTAAATAAACCGTTGTTTTAACTACTTGATGCAAATCAGATCCAGCCTCTTGTAGAACAGCACGTATATTTTCCAATACTTGCTTTGTCTGCTCTTCAATTGAACCATCAATCAATTCACCTTCTGGAGTGAGTGGAATTTGCCCTGAGGTAAACAGTAAGTTTCCAGTAATAATGCCTTGGGAATAGGGTCCAATCGCCTCAGGAGCTCGGCTTGTCCGAATCACTTTCATTTCCATATCCCTCCTTGTCTTCAAACAGATTCCCCAGTTTTACGACTACTTGATTCCGCTTAGCATCCAACTCGGCTACTGTAAGCAGAGAAACATATTTTTCTACCAGGCGTTCCTTAGCAGGGGACTCTACAAACACGCCAACTCCCATCACTTCTGCCCGAAATTCTGCCAACAGATTGATGATTCCACGAATGGTCCCACCTGCTTTCATGAAATCATCTACAACCAAAACCCGTGCTCCTTCCTTCAGCGAACGGCGAGCAAGAGATAACGTTCGGATCTGCCGGCTTGAGCCAGATACTGTATTTACTGTAACAACTGATCCTTCAGTTACACGACTATCTTGGCGAACAATTGCTACTGGAACACTCAAGTAATTCGCCACTGCATAAGCAAGAGGGATCCCTTTTGTTGCTACAGTTACAATTGCATCAATCTGCTGATTTAAAAAAAGTGTGGCCCAGATTCGTCCGATTCTTCGCATCCATAAGGGATCAGCAAGTAGGTCAGACAAGTAGAGGAAATCTCCTGGAAGAATACGGGTGGGATCCGATAGTTTAAGTGCCAGCTGCTGTAACAATTCCTTGGCATGGTCCATTTTTATTTGAGGTACATAGCGAACCCCACCCGCAGCACCCGCAACCGTCTCCAAAAAACCAATTCCTCGCTCACGAATCACTTGATCTACAATCGCCAAGTCCTCACTAATCGAGGACTTAGCTGAACCATAACGCTGGCTAAAAATACTTAAAGAAAATAGGTGATGTGGTTGCTCCATTAGTTGCCAGGTCATATCTGCAATGCGTTCGCTCCGTTTCCACTTCTTCATCATTCGTCTCCCACCATGTACCCATACTGATAAGCAAAAGATTATCCAGTTCCTTCTTTATCAAACTGCCCTTTTCGTCCGCCTAACATACGAACCGCATATACTTGGCGGCAAAAACCACGCAAAGCATTTACCATCCTTCGTGCACGACTCTCCCGATTTACCAGAGCAAATACTGTAGGTCCGCTTCCTGACATGAGAACGCCATCGCCACCAAAAGCGATCATTTTTTCCTTCAATCTACGCACCGTTGGATGCATTTCCATTGTGACCTCTTCGAGAACATTGCCCAAATTTCTGCAGATTGCAGCATAATCACCTTGTTCCAGTGCCTTGATCATCTCAGATGTGTTAGGAGAGTCCTTGATTTTCTCTAGATTAACATTTTTAAAAACCTCTAAGGTAGATACACCATGATCCGGCTTAGCTAACACAACCCATCCTGCTGGAGGAGGTGGCAATGGGGTCAAAATCTCTCCTCTTCCTCGAGCCAAAGCGGTTCCCCCAAAAACACAAAAAGGAACATCGGAGCCCAACTCAGCACCGATCTCAGCTAGTTGCTCCATTGATAAACCTAAGTTCCACATCCGATTCAGGCCACGCAATGTTGCCGCTCCATCACTGCTTCCTCCCGCTAATCCTGCAGCAACGGGAATTTCTTTGTGGATAATAATCCGCACACCGGTTTTGATACCAAAGCGTTCCTTTATCAATGCAGTGGCCCGATAAGCAAGGTTACGTTCATCCTGGGGCACAAATCCCGATGTACTCTCCAAATGAATCTGTCCATCAGAGGTTTCAATCAGATCGATCCGATCTGCTAGATCAATCGTGGTTAGCACCATCTCAAGTTCATGGTACCCATCTTCCCGCTTATGTAAGACATCCAGAGTTAAGTTGATTTTCGCTGGAGCTTTTTCAGATGTTCTCAGCAAATCCTACTCCCCTCCTATCCCCTGGAAGAACCATTATGGTAAGAAGGATTTGGTAAAACACGATTTCCCCTTTTCTAAAAAGAAACGCTACGATCCAATACACTTCATTGTATCATGATCAGAAGTGTTGGGAAAGAAAGTACATAAAAAGGCCGAGGGAATCCCCTCAGCCTTGCCTCGCAGGTTTAGGAAGTAATCAGGTTTCTTTCAAGCGTTCTTCGGCTAGCTGAATTGCCCGTTTTACCATGTTCCCAGCATCTCGAGCTTTAATACCGCCCCAGCCTTCCCGCTTCACGACATCGTAAAACCCTAATTCCTTGGCTAGCTCCTCTTTCAAAGCATCCGACATTACTCCACGTCGTGCCAAGAAAAACCCTCCTTTTTTGACCATTACGAGGCAGTATTTAGTATGGCCATTTAATTAAAAAACTTAAAAGACAAATACTCCCTTCCAGTAAGGGAGTCCCTATTGATTGATTGAAAAAAAGGAGGCTAATTAAAGATAAAAATAAAATAGAACACATCAGATGTGTTCTATAAGATCCCCTAAAACGAGAACTTGTCCAAAATGCTCTCATGGGTTATACTAGTCTATATTTAATATGGGGCGTCGCCACGCATCTCAATCCAAGCACAGCTCTTGAATCATTCATCACTGTGAATCTTTCACATACCTGACCGGAACTTGTTCATTGTCCTGATAAACCGTCAATTCGACTGTCTCCGTTAATACATCTGCATAGCTGTAAGAAACTCGTTCAAAGGCGTGTTGATCTTCGTCCAGTTTGATGATAAAAACGGAAGGGTATGTTTCTTCGAGAACTCCGGTACGCTCAATGGTTTTTCGTCGTCCACTATTCGCTTTGAGACGGATCTTCTGACCAATGTAACCATCCAACGTACGCTTGATCTCATCCAGCGCATTTTTTCCCATAATTGGCTCGACCACCTCACTCACCATCGATTATAACATGGTGAATAAGGCTTGTCAAATGACATTGTATTATAACAGCCAAACAAACCTTTTGTCAACAGAAATTGATAAAATTATTTTGTAAACCGATCGGCAACTGAACTCGCTGCATAAGCTTCTGGCTTAATCTTTACAGTATAACCAACAGCTGTCACCCAACCGACGACTTCCTGAATCAGCTTTCGCGTTTCTCCCCTTTGACCCACATCTAAATGAATCTCCATAGGTATATCTGTAGACACATGAAAAAATCCCTCTTCTTTCAATTTTTCCATACAATTTAAGCTGTACTCTGTCTCCTTATAAATACGATAGCGCAAATCAAAAATTGGACGACTTTGTTGACGGGAATAAAAAAACAGTGCCCCTTTTCCAACCCGATGGATAATAATTGCGGTTATAAACAAAGTCTGCTCCTGACTCGTTTGAGAATCAGTTCCGATTACAATCTTATAATTGGAAGAGGGATCCGCAGCAATATATGCTTCCGTATCACGAATCACTTCGTGAAGACTTATTGTTCCTTTTCGTGGGTGTATAAATTCCATCTGGAATTCCTCCGAGGATTTAGATTCCTACTCCTAAATTTTTAACTGATTCGATCATCCAATCGGTCTGTCAACTGGGCAAACTCCTCGATCGAAAGCGTTTCTCCCCTGCGTCTAGGATCAATCCCTATTTTGATCAATTCTTCCTGTAATTCTTCTTTCCTTACTTGTGGAAAACCAGCTGCCAATGTATTGAGTAAGGTTTTACGACGTTGCGCAAATGCTGTCCGAACAATTTTAAAAAAGAGATCTTGGTTGCTTACCGAAACAGCAGGCTTTTCTCGAACATCCAAACAAACAACCGCGGAGTCTACATCAGGTCTAGGAATAAAAGCATTGCGAGATACACTGGTAACCCAGCGGGGCTTAGAGAAAAATTGGGTAGCAACTGTAAGCACTCCATATGCTTTTGTACCCGGTAAAGCAACAAGACGTTCTGCAACTTCCTTCTGCATCATGACTACAATTCGGTTCAAGGGTAAACGTTCTGTTAATAACCGCATAAGAATAGGGGATGTAACGTAATAGGGAAGGTTGGCAACAACACTGCAACGCTTTACCCTATGTCGCATCTCTTCTAAGATCTGTTTCAGGTCCGCCACCATCACGTCCTCATGTATGATGGTCACATGAGGTTGATCTGAGAATAGCTCCGCTAAAAGAGGGATCAAGCGACCATCAATCTCTAATGCGGTTACTGCCCCCGCAGACTTCGCTAGTCTTTCTGTTAAGGCTCCAATTCCCGAACCGATTTCCAACACTCCTGTTTCATTGTCCAATTTTGCAGCAGCGATAATTTTGTCCAAAACATGATCTGAAACTAAAAAATTTTGACCTAAACTTTTTTTCAACTGAATCTTATGCTGTGACAAAATTTCCCTTGTCCGGCCTGTAATGTTTCGTTCATTCATTGCTTCCATAAAGGACACGTGTCCATCCTAACACAGGTATACACGTGTCACTCACCTCTTATCTATTTATATTCATCACCCAGGGGTGATGGATCCCCCTGATTAAGGATAGGTTGGTAAGTATTCTGATTACTTCTCTCCGTCTTTAAGGCACAAAGCTTATGATCAATCAGATAGTATCGCCTGATCTCTTTCTATCTTTGCCAAAGCCTGATTCAATTCTTCCAATGTAATTGAAAAGATATTTAAGCGGTTAAAAAATTGCTGTGCATTCCCGTAGCCAATGCCCAGTTCATCGGCTAAAGCTTGCCGGCGTAGACGAGCTCGGTTCCCTCCTACCAGTCCTGCATCCAGATATTGATCCCAGGAAATTTTCTCGGTACTCTCAGTTGCCTCGCTATATACATTTTCAAGAGCATGGCGAATTGCTTCAGAGGTTGCATATTCTACACCAATACCTTCAGTCCCTTTAGCCTGATCCCGAGGAAGGAAAGCATGCTTACATCCTGGAACTTGTTCTGAAATAATTCGTCGAATGCGTTCTCCAGCGCCATCGGGATCTGTAAATAAAATGACCCCTCGCTTTTGTTGAGCAAGTCGAATCGAGCGAATCACTTGCTCTCCTATTGCTGACCCCCCTGTTTCCAGGGTATCCGCTATAACAGCACGCCGTACCGCCTCTGTATCTCTTCTTCCTTCGACCACAATAATTTCTTTAATTTTGAGCGGTGCTTCGTTCGCTGTCAATGTTCATGCATCTCCTCCCATTATTTTTCCAACCTAAAGAGACGACATGCATTAGCGGTAGTTTGCTGGGCGAGCTCCTCAAAAGAAATGCCACGAAGCTGAGCTATCTTTTCTGCTACCAAACGGACATAGCCGCTTTCGTTCCGCTTTCCTCGATAAGGATGAGGTGCCAAGTAAGGCGCATCTGTCTCAATCAACAAACGATCCAACGGTACCCATCTTGCAATTTCTTGGACCAAATGCCCATTTTTAAAGGTGACAGGGCCTCCAATACCTATCATAAAGCCCATTTCCAAACATTGGGCAGCAACCTCCTGATCTCCGCCAAAACAATGCATTACCCCGCCTACTTCTTCTGCTTTTTCATCCTTTAATATCTGCAGTGTATCTTGATATGCCTCTCGACAATGAATCACAATCGGTAGATTCACTTCCCGGGCCAAACGAATCTGTTGACGAAAAACCTCCGCTTGAACCTCACGTGGAGCACGATTCCGATAGTAGTCCAAGCCCATCTCACCAAGGGCGACTACTTTAGGATGGCTGCTCAAAGATTTAATCCATTGTAATTCCTCTTCATTAAAAGTCGATGCATCATGAGGATGCCAGCCTATTGCTGTATAAATAAAATCAACCTCTTCAGCAAGTGCCAAAGAGGTACGAATGGTTTCACGATTATAGCCAATATTTACAATCCCTGTTACACCATACTCCTCTTGGGCACGACGAATTACTTGCTCCCGATCCTTGTCAAATTGTTTATCATTTAAGTGTGCATGAGTATCAAAAAGCATTTTTTATGTCTCCTATTATATATTTCTTCTTATAGAAGCACGTCACCTTAGAAGGAATTCCCTACCTTATTGCTATTTGATTGTTGCGGTTCATCGTCTAGGGGTTACTGTACCTTTTAAAATTGTATTCATCTCATATGAAGGGCTTTTTTTATTGTACCAAAAATTGTCGAATAAAGCATCCCTTTTGTGCCTAGTACCCTTGCATACAGATCTAAATTTTATTCAATCAAGAGCTTAAATTCCCGAAAAGGAAGAATAATCACATCTGCTCTTCCTACTACTTCATTCATATCGATAACTCCAATTTGGCGACTATCTCTACTGTGATTTCGGTTATCCCCTAATACGAATAACTTACCCTCTGGTACAATTGTAGGTGGCATTGATCCATTGATTGGTTCGGCTAGATATGGCTCATCAACTACTTTTCCATTACGAAATACTTTTCCGTCCTTGATCATAATTTCATCATTTGGTAATCCAATAATTCGTTTAATAAAATCACGTTGTTCAGAAGTGTGAAATACAATGATGTCGTTATATTCGGGATCCTTCAATTCATACACAAATTTATTTACAATTAAAAGTTCTTTCCCTTTAAATGTCGGTAGCATAGACTCTCCATGGACAACATATGGCGTAAACAGAAAGGTACGAATCACAAGTGAAAGAATCACAGCTGATAAAATCGCCATAATCCATTCTTTTGAAGCGCGCTTTCCTTTATTCATCATGAACCCTCCTTAAACATTGAGATCTTCCAATTCGTCTATTTTACTTTTGTTGGACTTTTACCCTTTTTAAGGTAGTAGAAAACACCAGAATATGACCTCTTGGTTGGAAGAAAAATAGCTTCTCACATTTTCACTTATTCGTGTCTTTGCTTAGTAGAGATACTCTCACAGACGCTTTTTCTTTCTTTTATTTTCTACACATAACAAAAAAATCCCCCTAAAAAGGGGGATTTTGAAAAAAATGTTATTCCCGGACTTCTATTTTACTACAGTTCCATTGGAAACATGACTTTCAACCTCGGCTAAAGCCAACTCTTCACCTTCACCCGCAGCCAATATCATGCCCTCTGACCATTCACCACGCAATTTGACGGGCTTCAGGTTTGTTACAACAATCACTTTTCTCCCGATGAGCTCTTCTGGCCGAAACTGTTTAGCAATCCCAGAAACAACTTGACGCTTTTCTGTTCCCAGATCAACCTGGAGTTTCAAAAGACGGTCTGCTCCTTTAATTGGGGCGGCTTCTACAATTTCTGCTACCTGAAGTTTTACCTTCGAAAAGTCTTCGATGGTGATTTGTTCAGCTTCCTTCTTCTCTGTTTTCTTTTCCTGCTTTTTCTCCCCTTCTGATGCACGATTGCCTCCCATCAACCCTACAATGTAGTTCACTTCCTCTTTAACATCTAAGCGAGGAAAGAGAGGTTGTTCTTTTTTGATTGGGGTTCCTGGCTGAATCAAACCAAAGGTAGCAGCACTATCCCAACTGGTCAACTCGCCCGGTGTTAAGCCCATCTGTTCCCACATCCGCCGAGGAGTTCTCGTCAAAAACGGCTGCAGCAAAACACTTATAATCCGTAAACTTTCCAATCCGTGATACAGGACTCCACCAAGCCGTTCTTTATTGGCTGGATCTTTAGCTAACTCCCAAGGCATCGTCGCTTCATAATATCGGTTGGTTCCCCGAACCAAATCCCAAATGGCTGATAGTGCTACGGAAAATTGCATATTCTCCATTGATTCTTCTACACGTTGGACAACATCTGCTGCCAATTGCTCTAGCTTTTCCTCATGTTCGGTTCGATGGTTCAGCTGATTTGGAATCCGACCGTCTTCATACTTTTCTACCATTGTTAAGGTGCGATGCAGAAGATTACCTAAATCATTTGCTAAATCTGCATTACTCCGTTCAACAAAAGCTTCCGGTGTAAATACTCCATCTGATCCAAAGGGAACCTCACGTAACAAGTAGTAGCGCACCGAATCCAGTCCATATTTCTCAATCAAGGGAACAGGATCAACCACATTTCCTTTTGATTTGGACATTTTTCCATCCTTCATCAAAAGCCAACCGTGAGCAAATATTTTCTTGGGAAGAGGAAGGTCCAAGGCCATAAGAAAGATGGGCCAGTAAATCGTATGAAAGCGTACAATCTCTTTTCCTACAAGATGCACATCTGCTGGCCAGTAGCGCTCAAATCGTTCCCGCTCTTCCGGATCATCAGATAGATAGCCAAGAGAACTGATATAACTGGTTAAAGCATCCAACCAAACATAAACTACATGCTTGGGGTCGCTGGAAACGGGAATACCCCAATTAAAAGTGGTTCGTGATACACACAAATCCTCTAAACCAGGATCCAAAAAGTTTTTGATCATCTCATTCTTACGTGAAACGGGTTGAATAAAATCAGGATTTTTTTCGTAATGTTCCCGCAACCGATCTACATACTTACTCATCCGGAAAAAGTAACTGGTTTCCCGTACCTTCTCTACCTCTCGACCGCAATCTGGGCACTTTCCATCAACAAGTTGCCGCTCGGTCCAAAAGGCCTCATCCGGTGTACAATACCACCCTTCATACTCTCCTAAATAAATGTCACCTTGATCAAGGAGTCGTTCAAAAATTTTTTGGACGACGCGCTTATGTCGTTCTTCGGTTGTACGGATAAAGTCATCCATTGAAATATCCAGCTGTCCCCATAATTCGCGGATACCAGCTACAATCTCGTCGACAAACTGTTGAGGCGTTTTTCCTTCTTCTTGTGCTTTTCGCTCGATTTTTTGGCCGTGCTCATCGGTTCCTGTTAAATAACGCACATCGTATCCACGAAGGCGCTTGTAACGAGTCATCGCATCCCCAGCTACTGTCGTATAGGCATGGCCAATATGGAGCTGAGCACTGGGATAATAGATTGGGGTTGTGAGATAAAAGGTTTCTTTCTTACTCATCCTGATACTCCTTTCCAAATAAAAAAGCCCCTACCTTCCGGTTGGGGCGAGAGGCTACTCACGCGGTACCACCCAATTTCAGCACCTACCAAATTTAGAGGGAAGCGAGCCACGTAGGTATCACAATCGGCTACCATGGCTTCCCTACTTCTTCCTAACGAGGTAGGTACCCTCATTGTTTCTACTGCCGCTAACGCCGGCCGACGCCCTCCCCCTACTCCGATACGTTTCAAGGTGGGATCTTAGGGGCCATCTTCCCCCGCCTGCCCCTATACTGGCTTTCACCTGCCCCAGTTCTCTGTTAATAGGGTAAAGCGGGATACTCCTCCCCGTCATCGATACAGATTATTTCCTGGGAAACCTATTTCCCGAATCATCATTTGTAGTTGTTCATTTTACCAGAGAACCAAATTACATTCAAGACTTATTTCTAGTTTATCCCTTTAGTAGGAAGATCATAACAGGCTGCAAAGGGAGATTCCTTCTTAATAATTTTTTCTTTTCGAACCCATTCTTCCAGCTCATCTTTCAATCGCTTTACATCCCAGTTTAACCCACATTCTTGGTTGATCACAGTTAAAGCATCCAGCAGATCGGTTTCAAACAAAGGAAGTTGTTTTTTAATCACAGAATATACCTGATGATCTCGCTCATTTAAAGCAGCTTCTAGTTCATCAAAGGGATTGGTTAAATGGGGGCTCTTGGTGTAAGCGGCTCGAATCCGTACAAATAAGGTTCGACCGTAAAGAGCAGAAGAAACGAAAGTATCCCCTGAACGTAAGTAAGGAAGGCGTTTTCCTTCTTCAGGAGTTAAATCTGTCTCCTCACGAAGGGTGGCAATATCTGTCCCCCGCACAGTACGAAATACAAATTTCGTATTTAATTGGGCTGTAATCGTCTCATCCAATAAGGTGGGGCGTTGCGTCGCTAAAACGAGAAATACCCCATACTTCCGTCCTTCCTGAGCAATTTCCTTTAGGATTGATTTAGCTGGTGAATCAATACTTTTAGGTGCAAAGTTATGGGCCTCATCGGTTACAATCAAAAATGGAGGGAAAAATGGCTGATCCATCCCGTTCATCCGTGCATCTTGATACTCCCGTCGCCGGTGATAAAGAGCTCCTGTAACGTAAGTGGCAAATACCTGCAGGATCCACGTTGTCCCTTGTACGACAACCAGTTTTCCCTGTTGAATGGCTCGTTCAATCGCTCGAATATCCCCTTGAAA
>CALJVA010000079.1 GCA_937975135.1 uncultured Thermoactinomycetaceae bacterium
GAGCATCCGTTTGGTACAGTTCATGAAACGAAAGCAGATGCCATGGCTGCTAAAGGCGGTGGATATTAAACGAATTAAAGCGCAACAATAAAGAAGCCATGCAAAAGATGCCGACCGGATCTAAATATAAAAATGTACGACCCGTTTGAATCTGTTTTGGATGATACTATGTGGTTGATAAAAAATAATTATGTTCAAAACATGTCTTTACATGAAATTGCACCGAAGGTAGGAGTTAGTCGTCTCTTAACGACGGTCATTAATTGTACGGAGATCGGTTATCAAATAGGGTATCAAAGCACCTCTAGCTTTTATAACGCGTTTAAACGAAATACAGGACTTTCACCAGGTCAATTTCGTGGAAATACTGAAAATCAGGAACTCGACGTTGTTGGACATAAATTTCAATTTTGAACTGTGTCGAATGAATGGTGGAATGGAATTGTAGAGGAGCGTTGCAGATTAGTTGCAAAAAAGGACAGTTACGATAGACAAATAATCGGTAACTGTCCTTTTCGAATGGTGTTTAGTTGATGATACTTTTTATATTGTCCAGAGTCGGCCCGCCACGACTTTATACCCCATCCCTGAAGCAAATGATCAAGAAAACCACGTCTATGTATCTGTCGGCCACCAGCAAATGATGACGATCCTATGAAGCCGTTAGGACTTTCTTTCTACCTGTTAACAACGAACGCTCCTATGCGTACAGCTGGTGGCAGGTTGTTTGTTGATGTCGCACGTCAATTGGCTTCACCTGTCAGCAGAGAAAATGTATTAATTACCCTAGGACAATCCGATCCGCTCATAAAAGACGCCCTGATGACCATCATCATGCGGGGAGATTTTATAAAATCGTCACCGGACGATTCAAATTGACCTGCAAGGTATGGATGGCGATTACGGCTGCGATGGATACTTCAAAGTGGATCAATGAAAATATGGAGAAATGGTTAGGTGAAAAAAAGCGCAGCAGACACGCTTACTCAATCTGTGCCAAACAATATGACTTCGGAAATGGGACTGGCGTTATTGGATGTCGCCGATGCGATCCGTCCTTATCCGGAAGTCATTAAGTATTTACAACATGTAAAAGATGAACACTTTTTGGATGAACTGGTCAAGTTTGTTGGTGGACAGAAAACCGAGACGCGATCTATGATTTTCTCAAGAAATACGGCATGCGATGTAGCGGAGAAATCGATATTACGAAACCTCGTTGGAGCGAACAACCAATGACACTTGTCCCCATGATTCTCAGTAACATCAAAAACTTTGAGCCCAATGCCAGCCATCGGCAATTTGAGCAAGGACGACGCGTTGCTTTGAAAAAAGAACAAGAATTACTGGATCGATTAAAGCTATTAACGGATGGTGAACAAAAAGTCAAAAAGACTACCAGCCGTTGTCGGGGTGGAAAATGCTACGATGCTGATCAAGGATGGTCGAAGGATCAGGGTGAATGGAACAGAAAGGTATTTAGAATATCTTTTACATCTAAACCTATGCCGATTCAACGTTTGATAAAGTCTTCCTCACTTTTCAGCTGATGCTTGGTAAAACACGCATAGATTAGCAATGGACAAGATCTCCACGAATTCCGTAAGTCAGGAATGGTGACTGGATACACAAATAGCTACAACACGTTTCACTCCTGTTTTTGCTGTTTGTGTTCTAACAGCACTTGTGAACACAATAGGGTATAAGGATATGAGGAGTTGATTGTTTTTGCGTAAAGGCACTCTAATCAGTTTAGCATTTATTGTGACGATGGGCATGGTGTTGGCAGCTTGTGGAGGTGCGACTGATAACAGCGGAGAAAACAGTACTGAAGAAACAAATAACAACAATGACCAAGATGCGGAAGACGGGAACGGGACCATAACGTTGGTTTACGATAACTGGGCTGACCAAATCGCCAGTAGCCATGTACTTAAGAAAGCAATGGAAGATCGAGGATTTACGGTTGAATTGACAACTGCCACCATTTCCGCGTCGTGGGCTGGCGTAGCGGATGGAAGTGCTGATGTGTTGCTGGCCGCTTGGCTGCCGATCACCCATAATGAGTACTATGAACGGTTCAAAGACCAACTTGTTGATTTAGGGCCGAACACCGAAGGCGCAAAAATCGGCCTTGTGGTACCGGAATATGTCACGATTGATTCCATTGAAGAATTGAACCATAACGCAGACAAATTTAACAACCAAATTGTCGGAGTTGAACCTGGAGCCGGCATCATGCAGAGATCGGAAAAAGCGACGGACGAGTACGGTCTTGAACTTGAATTAATGACAAGTTCTGAAGCTGGTATGATGTCGGAGTTGCAGCGAAATTACGACAGTGAAGAGTGGATTGTCGTAACGGGTTGGACTCCACACTGGAAATTTGCAAAGTTCGATCTGAAGTTTTTGGAGGATCCGCAAGGTGTGTTCGGAGAAACCGAAGAGATTCATACAATCGTTCGGCAAGGCCTTGAAGATGACAATCCGGGGGCTTACAAAGTGTTAGATAACTTCCACTGGACTCTCGATGATATGAACGAAGTTATGGTTGATATGGAAGAGGGAATGGAGCCGGAAGAAGCGG
>CALJVA010000080.1 GCA_937975135.1 uncultured Thermoactinomycetaceae bacterium
CGGATGGAGTGTATGCCCACAGTATTACCGGGAAGATTGTGGAGGATCGTTCTTCCTCAACCGCGAGTGGTTCCGGAGGGGATTCCAGTGGTTACGGCTTAAGGGATTTCGGGAAGGTTGTCGGAGGCGTCTTCGTTGGCCTCTGGGAGGGATTTTCTGAGACGGTAACAGGGATCTATCAAAGCAAAGCGGTTGTCTTAGTGCGGGCAGTCCTGTATTGGCTATGGTTGGCCCGGGTATTAACGCCTGTGCAGAGACTGTGAGTAACACCGTCCCCTACGCCGTAAACGATCCGAAGGGATTTGGACTTGCATTGTGGCACGGTACTACCGATCCCATCGTGGATGATTGGAACCGGGGTAACTATGGTGAAGCCATTAGTTGTGGTATATTCGCCATCGCTGAGCTGGCTTTGGGTACCAAGGGTGCTACGAAGCTGGGCAGCCTGCCAATTCCAATCTCCGTGGAATGGGTAATATATTACGGAGTGAGCGGGGTTCGATCTCGTTTGGGGGAAGTGGTGGAGAGGGTAAAGTTCTTGGGCGCGGCTCCACGGCAAATCCGTCGAAGGGATCAACACTGCCGCGAAACTTGCGGGAACAGCTTGCGATCGAGCAGGCAATGTCCAACCCTACTGCTGGAAAAGTACTTGCGGTTCCGATGACCGATCCGAGATGGCCCGCATCCGAGGGCTGGGTAAAGATGCAGCAAATGATCTACCCCGGTGGGGATCCAATCAATGTTCACTATGTCTATAACAAAATAACTGGGGCAATGGATGACTTCAAGATCAGTGAGGTGGTAGAACGTGCGAGTCCGCGCAAGGCAAGTGAATCTGGCTGAAGCTCCTGACTCCATTCGTGAATTTCTCGGTAACCCAGACCAAGTTCTTGTATCTCCCGGTAAAGAGTATGAGGTTCATGCTGTGGCAGTCTTCAAGGGTCAGGTGTTTATGCTGTTCGTCAATGATTTGGGCTATCCTGATTGGGATCCCGCGTGGCTTTTCGATGTTGTGGACTCAGCGATCCCCGCGGACTGGATTTGTTCGGCGTTCCACGAAGAACCGTCACTCGTTCTCGGACCGGATTTCATTGCTGGTAGCGTGGAAGAGTATTGTGCAATGGTCGAACTAGAACCGGAGCAGGTCGAGAGGTTTTGGAGACGCGTTAAGTTGTCTGATGGAGGGCGTCAATGACCGGATCATTAAATTGTGTCCCCATGCCAAAGTTGGCATTGTAAAGCCCTAAGCTGGACACGGAAGCAATGTATGGAAGGGAAGTTTAACGAGAGCGGTACGGCAAGGCCGTATCGCTCTGCATTGCTGATCCAACACTATCGTCATAGGTAGCGTCTAGGAAGAAGACGGCAGACTTCCTGTACCTAGGCCTGATGTCTTGGCATTAGAAGGAGGGTAACCCTCCTTCATATCTAATCTAAATAAAGGAGAGATCAAACATGTTTTTACTTAGATACAAAATCTGTGATGAGGATTTAGTTACTATGACTCTGGACGATTTTGATGAATATGGGAATATTGAAGGACAGATAGAGCTATCTTTTAATAATGAAACGTTTGGCTATTACGATGATGATACGCCGTTTTTTGGAGACGAGCTTTTAGTTACTTGGTTTAAATTACTTAATCAGGCTAAAAACAAAATTAAAAACGGGGAACAGTATGTAGCGGTTATGGATATAGAATCAAATAGGTGGATTGAATTTTTAAACGGCGAAAAAACGATGAAAGTAAATTTGATTGAAACGGAAATTAAAGACTTTGATTATTTGGTTGCTACTAATCCAATTGGACAAAAAAAATATATCTGGAGTAACGTTATTATCGACAAAGATCAATTTATAAAAGAACTAGAATATAAGATAAAAAGTTTATTGATGATATTATCTCATTGAACCCTTCTTTAAAGGAAAGTAAAGTATTAAAAGAACTAAAAAACATTATTTAAACGTTCGATAAAATAAAAAACTGCTTTCTTACAGTTGGCTAGGCGAGTTTTGTTTGCCATCCCTTTGCGCATGGGCAAGGCTTTACTCTCCCTTCGACAATGGAAGATGAAGGGTTATTGTTTTGGGGGAGAACTTTATAGGGAACATGATGTCAGCCATAACCCTGACTCTGCTTACTACCTGAACCACACGATGCTCTACGAGTACGATTCCCGGGACCGGATAAATGACGAAGAAGGACACCGCCACCGGAAACGTCCTGGAGACGGAGACCTACAAGCACGACGCCAACGGCAACGTCATCGAGCAGACGGTGGACGGGATCACCACCACCTACACCTACGACCGGAACCGGCTCCTGTCGGCGACGGCGGGAG
>CALJVA010000081.1 GCA_937975135.1 uncultured Thermoactinomycetaceae bacterium
TTTGGCCTTCTTCGATCTTGTCCAACCTGTTCATTATGCGCTCGATATCTTGTGTACTCAACATATGACCCCCTCAATCTGGGTCGGAGTTGGCCCACTCCTCAACCAGAAAGTTATACGCTTTTCGGCACGCTTCCTCCTTGCTTGATGCCTTTATTCCAGTATCTTGATATGTTTTTTTGTGGACTTGGTACTCAAAACTTTGAGTCTCATCATTTGCAACCTTTATGACCATGCATGTTCTGTGCAAAAGGTTATTTTCTTTCCCTTCGTCGAGGAGCACAAACGTCTCATCATCAAATTCGTACACTTTCATGCTCACGCTCATTTTCCTCTCCTCCTATTCACCCAATGACCGTTTAGTCAAAGCGTCATATCGGTAATTCAGCTTCTTCACTTGGTCAAAGAGGCGAAGCCCTTTACTGATAGCGGATTGCTTTCCTACCACAACGCCAATGCGTTCCTCCTGATCCGACACATCAAAGGAAACCGAACGAACGACATCTATAGTGGACTGCCTTCTCAACACCACTTTTACTTTGTCGCCAATTTGGAAATCCCGTCCATATTGAACACTGGGAGTTTCTTGGAATTGAAATTCAAAAATTGTTCGTTCGGCGTACTCGGCTAGCTTTGCGTGAATCTCCATATTCAAAAGGTTTTTCTCAACAGACCATTCCGGATCACCCTCACCTTCATTGGGAAGCGCGCCGGTGTATTCTTCGAACCGCTCAATCTGTCCATAAAATTGTTTCGATGGGTCATCCCCGCCATAAGAAAATTTTCTTGCCGAACCTTCTCCAGATCCGGCCATCAAAATCATGTTTCCTTCAGGTCTTTGTCTTGTGTAGGTCCATGCAATGATATTTCCGAGATCAGGGGACAGAATCACATTGGGTTTTTCCTGTGATTCAATACACTCGAATCGGATTTTGTATGCCGGGCTTCCATCCGGATTCGTTCCAGATCGATATTGATAGGCAGTCATTCGGATGGGATAACCTTTGTAATCGCTATAGTCTGCCACCCCCTTACAAAGTTCAAAAAGATTTTCCCCTCGGGCGATGGTATGTTCTCCCGAGGGGATAAAATATCCAACGCTATTATCCCTAGTAGTCAAAAAGGGAAGCGGTGGGCGCTGCGATGGTGCCCCTTCCCCTATATTCGTTCGAACGGCTGTATGAATGTGCCAAGAAGCGTGTTGCGCGCTGGGTGTTCTTTTGTTCGGTATATAATCCGAGTGCCCCCCCTTTGCCGTCCCATCCAATGTCATGTAGGGGGAACGAAAATATTGGGGATGTGGCAAAGCTAAATGGTCGGCAATCCATTGAAGGTCACAAGAACCTGAAACGATTAGCATTTCTCCGTCTTCTGCGGAAACCGTTTCAGAAATCTCGGTCATAGGGCCGGACAATAACAAATGTCCGTTTCTTTCAATATAAACGCCGCCTTTCCCACCATTGTCAGGATCGGCGGCGATTTTGAGAAAGTGTTTGGCGCCTTCGCTGTTTAGATCAAGCTCCAACCTCCATTTGCTGACTTCGTTATGGTAAAGGTTGATTTGTAGTCGAATCCAGTGCGGGACTTCCCCGATAAATCGGAAATCCTTATCCCGCACTCGGATACGATAGTTAGTCTCCATTGTCACACCCCCCAATAAGCTGGTTGGAATTGGACTACGATTTTAGTGTTATCATCTGTATCGCTTCCATCTACATCAACGATATATTTTCCTGGGGGAATGCTAAACAGATCATTAACTGACGAATCCAGGTATTGATATAGAGATTGGCCATCGTCTAAGATAATCGTTTTCTTTCCGGGACGGGTATCGATTACAACGTGCCGCCCGGGATTGACTGTGAAGCCGGTTAACTTTAATTGTTTAATCGCCCCAGGGTTCAATTTGATAATTGGATCGGTAACCGGACCATACACTTTGATAATTGGCCATGCCTCTACGTCACCTGGGTTCTCAACTTCGATGAATGTGTAGTCTGTTAAAGGATCTTCCCCTCTTGGTGTTAAAACACTGTCGTAATGCTTCCAATCCCCGTACCAGAAGGGATCGAAAGCCCGAAAACTGAGGACCGCCTTTTTCCAGGTGTTGAAATGTTCATCTGGTGTTTCTCGCCCTATAATCCCCGACAACCGGCAATTTAACATCCGCGCATTTCCTTCTTTGTCTACGTCAATCAAAGTTAAAGGTTTGTTAGCCAGTAGGCTCGTCAATTCGCGAACCTTTTGCCGCAAATCCTCAGGACTTTCTCCTTTGATTGCAATAAGAAAATCAATGTCTCTCGGCTCAATTTGAGTGAATTGATGAATGGAACCCGGGGTGCCGAAAACCTTGTATTCGGAAAAAGAAAGCGGAGTCATTTCAGCGCCGTTTCGATCATAAAGAAGGGAATATCCATCCCGATCATCGAGGTAAATCAAAGGTTCCGGAGGCGTAATAATCACTTCTCCGGGAGTTTCTTCCCAGGTTACTGTTAAATCGTCAATTACACACAAGTTTCGGCCATGAATGTCCGAAGAGTTCCCAGCATCCCGTTGAAGCTCAAAAGTAAGTGTATAGGTTTGTCCCGGCGACAAATGAAGCGTTTCCTTCCACCACCGTCCCCAAGGGCAAGCATAGTCGTTCCCAGGGACGCCTTTTGAATCTGGCCCTGTATAATGCACAGATTCAGTAAGATTGGGCGAACAATAATGGAAATCCTTCCATAATGAATAGTTTACCCATATCCTATATTCCTCGTATAACCGGTTATATTTTGCATCTTTAGGTACTCCTGGTGACCGCTCCAATTCTACGAAGTTCCACCACTCAGCTTTCGCATTTCTTACGCCGTGAGGGACTTGAAATGTAAAGTCTACTGCTGAGTCCTCGCTGTTATCTGGATATATTGCACGGAAAGCACGTCGCCCCCGTGCTTCTAATGTTGTGTATGTCCATCCTGTTTCAGGATATTGGGATTTTCCTCCGCCACTTTTGAGGCGGCTGGGGTTTTTTACAGTAAAGAAAGGATCAATTAAGTTGCCTTCAAAATCCTCTGTTACGGTAAAAGTGGAAGCGCTTTTCGTACTAACCTCAACCTCCTGGCCAGTTGCAATATACATGTAGGGACGACCAGGCAAATTGTAGCTAACAACAATATCGTCGATATAAATACTATCCGTTCCATCCCTGATCCCTGTGTCGCTAGATATATACTCAATTAAAAGATTATATTGCATCCCTGGAGTTAAAGGGACGACGATTTCTTCCCAACCGTTTTTAACTTGAGACCGCCAGATTTCTTGGTCATTGAGTAAGATTCTGCCCTCATCATAGTAATCCTCGCCATCAAACTTGACAAAAAAGCGTAATTGCGGCTCGTCGGCAGCCAAAGGGATTTTAAAGGCAATTATGGCACCGGCTTTTTCTTCGTCTGGGATTCGAGGGGGGGAATCCTCATCAAACCACCATGGCACGTCCGTTTCTTCCACGCCAAACGAATACCAACCGGAATGCCGATCAACATAAAGCCGGGTGAATCCATAATCGTATCCCGGAGCCTTGCTATCTACAATAAAAAACGGATCATACTGATCCGATTCAAAATCAATCGTATATACCCGGTCAGCCGTCGGCAATTCAGGAGGTTGCGCGGCTTCTTCTAACTCATAGCTAACCGAAATATTGTCAATGTGAGCTTGTGCGTTTGGGGCTGTTAATTCAAAATCACGATAATGGGTTAAAATCAGCCCGACCGGCCCTCTCGGGAGTTGGAAAGTTACTGTCTGCTTTTCTCCAGCATCAACAGACGCGACAGTATAATATTCGCCATACTCTACTGTTACCCAATCATATTCACCCAATTCCGTAGCGTCTATATCCATTGTTACTGTAACGTTCGTAGCTTCTTTTGGTGTAACAAATTTTAAATATGCGCCGTTATGGTCCACATCATCCTCTGGCATCACATCAGAGGATAAACGTCTATTTCCATCGGCAGACGTCGTATTAACCCATCCATACCAAAAAGACTCCCCGCTAGAATCCTCCGCTAATTTTTCTATCGTGAAAAAATCGGTTTCTTCGTAGTCAGTAGCTGTATCCCCGTATTGAAATTGCGCCCACTTTGCCCGTAGCGTACCGCTCATTTCTGCTTCTGAACATACAAAGGCGATTCGGACTCTGGCATACTTTGCACCAACTGGGGCGGTAGCCGTAAGGGTATGCCGGGTAAACTCTTCATCGACAAAGATCTCCGATTCATGGCTCCCCATTAACCCTGTTGGTGCTTCTTCGTCATACCACAAAATAAGCAGTTGCCCACCGCTACCGGTGGGCAACTCGCCATTTACCTTCATATAAGCAGATAGGGTATATGGTTCTCCCTCTGTAACAGGGATATAACCCTCGCTAGGTATATGGGGTTCGTATTCGATCGCAACACTAGATCTATCCGCCGTGTTCGAAACATTGATCATTTGGGCCGATTCGTCTGCGTCAAAGATCCACGAAGTGGTGGCACTAGCGGAACCAAAAGCGCGCCAGCCGTCTACTACGCCATCGCCGTCGCTATCTTTGCCCAAAGATGCGTATTGGAGTAGATTTTCAAAACCCAACTTCTTGGTGATGGTTGCCACGTCACCACCTCCTAAGCCAACATCTCCATACGGCGCAAAATTCTCGTCATTTCTTGTTCGTCGATATCCGCTGTTCGGGCGTTGACGGTGATGTTGTAGGTGGTACCACCGCCTTGGCCACTCGCTTGGCCACTCGGTCCGTTCCCGACAAATCCATACCGGAGTAGGTTGAGCAACTGGGCCTGCTGTCCCCGGGTAATGACCATTTCACCACCCCACAGACGCATGGGAATAGTCCCCGCGCCGGGGACAACCATCCCGCTATGCGCCACACGAGGGACCAATCCACCGCCGTGTCTTATATACCCTCCCACTCGACGATGCCCTGAACGGGGATCAAATACACCGCCTTGTGGGCTATGGTAGGAACGATAGACTACGTTTACATACTTAGTGAGCGTTTTGCCCAATACTTCGTTAACACTGTATCCTTGATTCAACAACCGTTCAGCTTCTTTTAGTGCAGACGACAGCTTCCCTGGTGGGATTTTCTCTTTCAACAATCCGTTTAAAACAGCTGCTCTTTTTCCGGCTCGAACCAAATTCCCGGACACCACGTCCTGGATCATCGATCCTACATAGCGCAGAATACCGATAAGATCCTGTATTCGAGCCACAAAATCATTTGCGCGGTTAAAAACCCCTGTCAAAGGTTCCAACAACCCATAAATCCGGTTTCTTACTTCTTCAAATCCCTCCCGGATTCTCATTACTCGCTGGACAATTGATTCTTGTATATAGCCTCCCGTCACTCGAGCGCCTTCAGAAATCCCCTGGAAGGTTTGAATAAATTCACGGGCTTTCTCTTTGGCTGTTTCAAACCCTTCGCGCATTTTGGTTATAAACGTATACAGTGGCCCTATGGGGCCTAAGGTCGGCATGGAAAAAATTTCGGACAAGCCTTCCGCCCAATTGTCAGGGACACCTAAACCTTCGAAAAACCCCTCAAAAAAGCTCTTGGCGTTCACTTTTGTATTGGAAAGATGTTCGCCAAATTTATTGGCAACTGTCCACGCAAGTCCCGCGTAATCAATAGATGTAACCGCCTCACGCAAGCCATTCCCAATCGCCGAACCCACACTATACCAATCATCCCGCTCAAGGGCTGCGGCGATTTGCGTCGCAACTGAACCATCACCAAAAATACCGCGAACAATGGTGGTAAGCCAGCTTTCTCTATATCCTTGGAGGTATCGGTCTTCCACTCCTTCCCCAATCAGTACATTTGCTTTACCCAGCGGCACACCTGAGGGTTTTTGTTTCGCTTCAAATGCTTTGGTGATTCCCTCAAAAAAGTTTGTAGCCGCGCGAACACCCGCCCGCATCCAACCGACGTTTTCACCGAAGATATAAATAGCAAGCGTTTCGAGTTCTCCGCCCAATTCCTCTAGATCCATCAAAAGGTTATCCCGTAATGTTTTCGCCATCTTATCCGCTGCACCCGTAGCATTTTCCAGTTGTTTGATGTACTTGGCTAGTTTTTCGGGGCCTTCATCAATCAGCATCAAGAAGGCGGTCATTGCTTCAGTTCCAAAAATGGTTTTAGCTGCTGCTTGTGCTTGCGCAGGTGTTAACTTGTCAAAAGCGGTTTTTAGTTCTCGGATTACTTCAGGAAATGGTTTCAGCTTCCCATGCGCGTCAAATACTTCAATTCCTAATTCTCGCATGAGCGCTTTTGCTTGTTTAGTTGGCGATGCTAGGCGGGATAGTCCCATTCGGAGATAACGACCAATCTGCGAAGCTTCAAGCCCTCTATCAGCCAGGATCATAGCCGCGGCGGCCAAATCTTCGATTTCCATGCCTAGCTGTTTAGCGGTAGGTGCCGCGTATTTCATCACATAATGCATGGTTTCAATGTTTGCCGCCGATGCGTTGGCTGCTTCCGCCAATACATCAGCCACCCGACTGGCTTCTGATGCTTCTAACTCAAAGTTGTTTAGTGCTTCAGCCACTGTGGTCATGACAATACCCAAATCCTCGCCGGTCGCTTCCGCTGCGGCAATGACGCCGGGGAGGGCTTGCATAATTTCCCGCGCTGAAAATCCCATCGCTGCCATTTCTTCTGCTGCGGCTGCCACCTCGCGCGCGGATAGAGTTGATGCAGCCCCCAAATCCAATATTCGTTTTTGGAGCGCCAAAATCGCCGGTTCAGCATCCCCGGCCTTTGCTCTAATTCGGTCCATTGCATACTCAAATTGCGCGCCAGGGATAGCAGAGATGAACGGGATAGAAGCAGAACCAACACCCGCCGTCAGTACAGCGCCACCAATTAATCCGCCTCTCGCTCCGGTCCGCACCGCTCCGCCTATGGCCCTCGCCCCAAAATATCCAACGGGGCCAAGATCGAGGGCGTCGGATGTGCTAGCTAAAACATGGGTCACTTTGTCTCCGATGTTTCCTTTGCTTGTTACATGTCTGGTTCTACTGGTTGCTACAACCCTTGTCGCCGCACGCACTTCATTAGCGATCCCCGCTATTTCTTTCCGTGCGGCAGCCATGTTCCTGCGGAAGTTTGCGCCAGCGCGGTCCAGATCTTCAACAACTTTTAAACGGATTACTCCGTGCCGTGAACGCTCCAAACGATTAATAGCCCGTTCAACCTGGTTAACCTTCCGCATAAATTCGGTTACGTTGGCCCCGATCTTGACATTAAATGCTGCAACAGTTGCCATCTTTTCACCTCCCCGGCCCCATGGTTAGCGGTTGGCTACTTAATGACCGGACCCCCTCTTTCGCTTTCCGTTCCTGTTCCTTCATAATCTTTTCTTGTTCTTCTTGCTTAATCTCAAAGTAAGCCATCCATTCTGTAAACTCAGCAGACGATACCCGCTCCTGACATTCTGAAACAGGGATCCCGAGTGTTTCGGCAAGGAAGAACCATGCCAACAACTCGGGATCTTCTTTTAGTTTTTTCGCGCTTTCTCCTTAGCTGTCTCGCTCAGACCGGATAACTCAAGCACTGTTTCAGACAGTCTTTGCAACGCTCCCGCGTTTTTGCTGTTCAGCATATCCCGGTCCGCTTCCTCAAACAGTTTCTCCCCAGTCTCCGGATCATAGCAACAAGAAATAATCGCATAAACTGTCATCTTTTCGATATCCACTTCTTTCTCACCTTTATCATCGCGGACCATACATTTTCTTAGCAATGCGGCACGCTCTTTTCCCGTCATCGAACGCACTTCAATTTCTGCGTCCCATTCTTCGACATAAACCTTTTCTTTCCGTTGGTCTTTGGCGTTCAAGATTTTATCACGCAGCTTGCTCATCCGAACGACACCATCCTTCCGTCTTGATCTCGAGTTCCTTCCCATTCAAATGACTCCTCAACGACTCCATCAACTGCTGCCGCCGTTTCATCCGTCGTTGGCCTAGCCCACGCGCGTGCGGTTACACGGTTGTCGATTTGCACCTCTACAACAATCTGATTGCCTTGATTCAGTTCCTCCCAAAACTCCTTTGTGGAAGTGTGCCAGAGTCCAATACTTCCAGTGGCATCACATAGTCCTGGTGTGCGCTCCATATTTATATGTTGGAAACGGGTTCGATCTAGGTTGGCCCGACTAGCGGTAAAGGTGAATTGGTACGCTTCCGCCACAGTGGCCATCGGTAGATATGAACCGCTAACCCTTACTTGTACCCCCGAATCTTGTTCCGCATTAAATATCACTCTTCCAAACAACCGATCCAATTTATATCCGCCAGTTACCTCTGTCCAATTTTCACCATCGGATGACGTTTCCACTGCAATGGGTGCAGTCGGCGCCCACACCTGCTTATTAGGATCGGAAACCTGATAAACAATGTTATCATCCGTTGTAGTCGCCTCGTTTGTCATGGATAGAGGAGAACCGGCCACCCGGATCAATGATTTCCTTCCTGCGGTTGCCATGTGTCACTCCTCCCCATCGGCTTTTGCCTTTTTGCGCCCTCGTTTCGGCTTTGTCTCTTTCTGTGTCATCGCATCAATCTGAGACTGCGGATATGCCCCTCCATACTTTCTAACAACCTTCACGACTTCGCCCGCTTTAGCGGAATGTACCGTATATCCGAAATGCGGGCCATTCGAAGGGTTATAGTGTCTAACCCGCCCGTCCTCATCGCTTTGCACCAATGTTCCAGCCCTTAGATCTTCGGCTGCTTCCACTGCCCAAACCGGTTCATCTTTGACGGTTACGGTAACATACTCACCAGCTTTAAGTTCCCGGCTGGTCACAAAATCAGGAATCCAACCCAAACGAGACGGGATAAGGAGGGGGGTATCCCATCCTTCCTCCGGGTCTTGGTGAATCCCGCCCAAGCCAACCAATCGATAGGCGGGGATATCTTCGACTACTTTGGCCTTAAAAGTCGTCATTGTTTAACCTCCTTTTCCGC
>CALJVA010000082.1 GCA_937975135.1 uncultured Thermoactinomycetaceae bacterium
AATCCCGTTTCAACTGCGGAAAGATTTCCTCTGTGAACCGTTTGCAAACCGGGCATTTGTAGTCCCCGAACTCCACGATTTTGACCGGAGCGTCGGGGTTTCCGATCACTGGTTGTTTTTCATAGGAGAAAACCTTTTCATCCACTGGCTTAGGTTGTTGTTCCGAATTAGCCTGCTGCTCCGAAAGGGAAGAAATCAAGAAATAAAGGCTGCCAACCACTAGCAGAATAATCGCAGTCCAGAGGGTCAGACTCCGGATTCTGGCATTATTGTTTGACATGATTTCCTCCTGATTTTACGTGTTGATATGGAAAATTTTCGACAATGACCTAAAAAAACCTGCACATTGTGTTGTCTTCTTGGCGCATTAACAAATCTGATTGGGTGTCCTGGTGTTTCGTTGGTTATATCCATAGTAGACCGTAATTCAAAACATTCATCGGAGGATCTACGTAGTATAGGAGGTGTATTGAAATGTAAAATGTTATTTACATGGGGAAGTTCTTCCCGTATAATTAAATGTAAAAGGAACTTTACTCTTTTCCTTTTGGAGGTAACGTACATGGTTAAAAATCGTGTAAGGGAGTTGAGGCAGAAGAAAAAAGTTACGCAACTCCAAATGGCTATAGATTTAAATGTTACGAGACAGACCCTAATAGCCATTGAAAAACAGAAATACAATCCCAGTCTGGAATTGGCCTTAAAAATCGCCCGTTATTTTAATACCAGAGTTGAGGACATTTTTTTCCTTGAGGAGGGAGGAAAAGAATGAAAAATAACATGGCACTTACACTTGTTGTATTCCTGGGTATGACAATTCTATTTATGTTCTTAAAAGGGACAGAAGTGATTCCGTTTGCGCTCGGGGGGATAGCAGCCATTATTATCAGCTTCGCTTTAAAATACCGGCGCACGAAAAAATACGGAACCCCTGAAACCGATGAACGGATCCAAAAGAATCAAAAAAATGCAGCGTTAAAAACGCTTTATATCTTGATAGGATTAGGAGTTATTGTGTTGATCGTTTTAACTCTCGGTAATCAATCGTATATTTCTGTAGATGCCATATGGGTAGCTTTACTAGCTGCAATAATTATCCTGTCGGTGGTCCTTAATATAGTAAAACGAAAATAAAAAAGGGGGGTTTATCCCCCTTATCATCCCCAGTACTTACAATACAATTCAGCTGTTCCGTCACAGCCGAAGTAAGTAGCTGCATAACACAGTACATTGCATCCGATAAAAGCTAATGGGGTTCCAACGATGGTCGGTGTGCAAAGCTGCATGCAAGCTGCTAATCCTGCAGCTCCGCAGAGAAAGTTGATATACTCATAACAATTATCCCATTGTGCAGAAATATCTTGGGGCTTTACTTTCTGTTGGATTGCTTGTTGTATTTCATTGACCGAATACACCTTGTTTTCATCAACATCGATGATTTTATCTTTGGTGAGAATCAATTCTTTAGTCTTACCAGGGGAGTTTTTCATCACAAGCTTTACAGATTTGTTATCCAACTTTTCAATGTTTATGGACTTTTGTAGTACGACTTCTCCTTTGGAATTGTCCACAACGGCCAAGGAATATTTCATTACTTGAGGGTTTGCAGTTTTATAGGATACAAAGGCAATATTGGGATCCGCTTTCAATACCTGTACTATTGCTTTATTCTCATTGAAGTTTACATTTTGTTTTTTTGTCATTGCTTTCATTGTACTATTTGCAATCTTCAATGCCTGTTCTTTTTGTTTGGAGTTAGCGTTTTTTAGAACATTTTGAGCATCGATTTTTGCTGAACAAGATTCACAGGAAGTAGCTGCTGGAATTGTTTCGGGTCGAGCTGCTCCGACGCTATTGGTGTAAAATACTCCAAACACCAAAGCTGACATAACGAAGACAAAGGCAGCCTTTTTCAACGACCAGACAATTTTTCTCAACAGAACCATTTCCTATGATACTTTACAAATATATATTTTATAAACAGATATAATCATTCCCTCCTAATTTATTGAATTAATAATATTTAGAAAACTAATACCCTTTTTAGTAGGCCATATAAGTATTAATGCCCTTGTAGAAACCAGACATCGGCCACAATTTACAACACAAACCCTTGAAACACCGGCTCACGTAAAAAACCTGCGTGGGTCTTTTTTTTGAATTTCACTCGACAACGGATCCGCGGCTCCAAATAAACAAACTTCCGATCCTCATGAGTCTTGATGGATCGAGCCACCGGGTAAAAAGCCTTCCGTTCAGCCGGTCCCATTCCCAGCTCCATGATTCCTCTCGGTCGGAGACGACCGTCCTCCTTGCTGGCGATCAACCATCCCAGCTCGTTTTTTCGGTATCCGGTGATCACCACTTCGGCCTTTTGCCAATGAATCACCTTCTGCCACGACCCGTCTTCCCGGCAGGTAAAGGGAGTCTTTGCGCTTGATCACAACCCCCTCCAACCCGCCATCTCCTGTGGCTTGAAAGAGACCCGTCGCGTTGCCTTCAACAAACCGAATCCGAGCAAGAACATCGCTTTCCTGCACGACCTCATCCAGCAAGGCCTTCCTTTCCATCAACGGTCGGTCGAGAACCGCTTTTCCTCTGTGGTAAAGGATGTCGAAGACCACATACTGAACCGGAAGCTCCCGCGCCAACCGTTCGATCTTTTGGGGATTCCGGGTCTGAAGTCGCTTCATCACCCGCTCAAAATCCGGTAGGCCTTCGCCGTCAGTCACGATCAGCTCCCCGTCCAGGACCGTTCCGTGGGGGATGAAGGACTCCCGCAACTCGGGAAACCGATCCAACACCTCATTCCCATGGCGGGTATAGGCTTTCACCCCATCCATGGTGGTCAGGAGCAGCCGAATCCCATCCATCTTGGGTTCTGCGATGATCCGCTCATCGTCATAAGGCTTGTCCAACTTCTGAGCCAACATGGGAGATATGAACATCTCGATCACCTATTTCCAGCATACCAGAACGGATGATCGATAGGGACTGGGAATCGAAGGCAAATATCATCGGAGCGGAGGAGGGGACCTGATAAAAGACGCCGAATTTTTTCCTAGTTAGCAACCAAGGGGGCGATTGAATGGCTATCAAAATCGGAGAATCGGATAAGATCCGGGAGGAGTGGGGCGACAAACCTTGTTCCCATCCAAGAGTGGAAAAGGAAATCGATTGGTATGGAATGGGAACGGGAGATGTTATTTGCACTCAATGTGGCGCCGCTTTCTTTGGTAAAGATGCTTGGAGGAAAGCGCAAGAAAAAGCCCTGGAAGAGGAAAAGAAAAGCTGAAAA
>CALJVA010000083.1 GCA_937975135.1 uncultured Thermoactinomycetaceae bacterium
CATACACGTTTACAATAAAGAAACCAATAGAGTAAAAGAAGTTTATTTATTATTTCTGAACACTATAAATAAGTTTGCTGATAAGCTACCCAACAACTTAACTGTTGAGGTGATAACTAAAGTGTACGCAGCACCTTCTAGTCCTTTCGATGGGATAAGCAAAAAACTAAAAAAAAGACTGGTAAGTGTCACAATACCATTGATTATAGGTTGAACTTTAAATACTCTTGCTGCTGTCATACTATATCCCAGAAAAGAACTTACAAAACCAATAGCTGCGCTTGTCATGACAATAGCAAAGATGGAATTGTAATCTGCGTACTCTTTAGTATACAGAAGGCTAAGGATATGCTCCCCCACAAGTAACACAAGAGCAATCCCTGCCACACCCAAGCATATCCCTACGATCACCAACCGCCGTAATAATCTTTTGTACTCATCCACTCGCCGATCAGCATAAAGCTTCGCTAATCTAGGACTCGCTGACTGCCCCAAGGCATTCACAACAGTATTCCCGGCCACCATGATATAGGTGATGGCGGCAAAGTAACCTAACTGATCGGCTCCCAAATGACCTTCTATAAAATAACGTGGGATATTCGGATTCAGCGAAACCAACATCATCACAATTCCTAAAGGGAGGCTGAGTTTAACCAATCTCCAAAGCCTTCCCCAGTTCATTTGTGGAAACACTCTTGCAAAGTAACGTGCATTGGCCAAATCGTAAAACACAAGCAAACTTAGCCACGTCACGATTAAACCGATCATCGAGCTAATCAAGCTTCCAGTTAGCCACAGTATGATTGCAAGAACAACGAGCGATAACGGACCTTACAAAATTTGGGATAATGCGATACGATCCATTCTTTCATGTTTCTGAAGTAACCCGAATACAATGTCGCTAATTGATTCAATCCCTTTTGAGAGAGCAATTAAGACGATGATCCACGATGTCTGAACATCGTAATGGCCGATGAATGCGATAACGCTAGCCAGAAAGATCGCAATAAGCGACGTGACTAACCTTAAACCAAAATAGTGCCCAAATTCATATGTATCCTTTGCATCTGTCGCTTGAACCGCTCGCAACTGAAGATTGAAAAGCATAAATATCGGTGCGGTGATCGCAAGTCCGAGAGCATATTGTCCTACCGTAGCTGGTGTTCCCAACTTAGCAAGCGAAGTCAAGATACCCCATTGACTAGTAGCATAAATAACATTTCCAACAAATGTCCATGAAAAATTGTGTTTCAATGACATTGGTTTTAAAAGTTTAGTTTCCCGGGTGTTAGCTATTTCAAACACTCCAATTTACTATATCCACCCAAACAGCTTCTTCCTCCTGATCTTGCTAGGAGTAGGAAGCTGTATGGCTTCATGATTCACGATACCTTCCGCATTCGTGAGACAGCTATCCTCACACTCTCGCCCTAATGTTTTTCTCAACCGGTCATACGCCTCACTGAGTATCGGCTTGCGCCGCTTTACATCGTGGGCATCAGAGGCGACCACGTGGCTTAAATGGTGCTTAAACAACTGCAGGCTGAATTTCTCCACGTCCGAACCGTAGTAGCCGGTAATACTGCCGGCAGTCACCTGGCTGATGGCTCCCGCGTCGACCAAGTTGTATAATAGATCCGGATTCTCCCGTATTTCCCTGTTCCGTTCCGGATGGGGGATGATCGGGGTATACCCTTGCACCACGATCTCGAACACCATCTCCTCTATGTAGCGCGGGACTTGCTGGTGCGGGAGTTCCAGGTAGACGTACCGCGAATGGTTGAGGGGGAGGATGTCCCCATTCTTCAAATCTTCGGCAAACTCCGCGTAGTAGTGCGTCTCAGCACCGGGGAGAATGCCGACGTCGACGTTCTCCGCTTGCAGCCTTTCGTTCAGCTCGCCGGTTAGGCGTTCGATCGTCGCGATGTCGTTGTGGGCGATGCTCTTGTGGTGGGGGGTGGCGACGATAGTGTGAATGCCGTCGGCTGCGGCGATGCTGGCCATCTCCACGGCTGTTCTCCAGTCCGGTGCACCGTCGTCAATCCCCGGCAAAATATGACAGTGTAAGTCAATCATCGACTCGCTCTTCCTCGAAAAATGGTCGTAAATACCTATAAAATCCCTATCAAAAAAGCCGTCTATTCCTATCGTACCATGCGAAACGGCATTTTTGTAGGGATTTTCGACAATTTTTTCTATGACACCCCGTAGTAGTAATAAAAGTCGCCTTCCCGCTTCATGTCTTTACTGTTCAGCACGGCACCGAGCAGGTTGGCCTTCACGTTCAGAAGCTGGGCCTTCGCTTTGGCCGCTTGTTCCCGGGGAGTGCTGCCGGCTTTGATGACGAGGATCGTTCCGTCTACTTTCGCCGCCAGCACCTGGGCATCGGTCACGGCCAGCACCGGCGGGGCGTCAAACAACACCATGTCGAACCGCTCTTTCGCCTCCCGGATGAAGCTGTCCATCCGGACGGAGTTTAACAGTTCCGCCGGGTTGGGCGGGATCGGCCCTGAGGGGATAACCCACAGATTCTCGACGTTCGTCTCGGAGACGGCGTCGTCAAAGCTGTCCCGTCCGGCGACGACGGTGGACAGCCCTTTTTGGTTCGAGACGAGGTACGTGTGGTGGACGGTCGGTTTGCGCAGGTCGGCGTCGACAAGCAGCACGTTGAGGTCCGACTGGGCGGTGACGATGGCCAGGTTGCTGATGGTAGTGGACTTCCCTTCTTCCGGTCCGGTACTGGTCACCATCAGGGTTTTTAACTCTTTGTCGATGGACGCGAATTGTATGTTCGTGCGCAGTGTGCGGTAGGCTTCGGCAATGGGAGACTTCGGATCGCTGGCGGCGGCCAGTTTCTCATGGCGTTGCCGACTTCTGTTCATATGCTTCACCCTTTACACTCTTAGCATTGGAACGGACGCGGCTGCGTTCCGGGCCTTTAACGCTGATGTCGTCGTCCATGCGGGGGATGGTGCCCAGCACAGGGAGTTCGAGAATCTGCTCGATTTCTTTCTCTGTTTTGAAGGTGTTATCCAAGTACTCGAGTAAGAAGGCGATCCCAACAGCCGTCATCAGCCCCACGACGAAAGCGATAGCCACGTTCAACAGTGTCCGCGG
>CALJVA010000084.1 GCA_937975135.1 uncultured Thermoactinomycetaceae bacterium
GGGTTACGGGATCGCTGGCTTTCCCCACAAGGAGAGGTTGTCAATTCTTTCACAATCATCACCATTGCAGCGAGCCGAAAAATGGCTCATTTACATCACCGGATGCCTGTGATTTTGAGGCGGGAAGCGGAATCAATCTGGCTAGACAATTCAATCCAAGATTCAGCTTTTTTGAGCGAGATACTTTATACTGGGTCTTCTGATGATCTGGAGGCTTACTCTGTCTCTACGATTGTAAATGCAGCGAAAAATGATGTGCCTCAATGTATTCTGCCAATAGAATGAAGGATCTCCTGACGAAAGAGATCCTTCATTTTTTAAGGATATCCAAAATTATTGATTCATTGTAATGCGCTTTTCGAATAATTCTTGGAGTGTACGTGTTAGCGAACCGGGTTTTCCTTCTCCAATGGTTTGCTGATCAATCTGGATAACAGGAGAGATCTCCATCGTTGTCCCGGTTACAAAAACTTCCTCTGCCTCGTATAGCTCTTGTCGTGTAAAAGGTTTTTCGATTACGGGAATCTCTTTTTCTTTGGCCAGTTCCAAGGTAATCCTTCGTGTAATTCCATTTAAAATTAGATGATTGGCAGGATGTGTGTGAAGAGTGCCGTCCTTAACAGCGAATACATTGGTGGAACTACCTTCTGTTACGATATCTTCTCGGATAAGAATTGCTTCTTGACATCCGTTTTCAACCGCTTCTTGTTTCGCCAATACTGCACCTAGAAGGTTGAGGCTTTTGATATCACAGCGAAGCCAGCGAATATCGTCGGTTGTGATGGCGCGGATTCCTTTCGAGAGGTAATCAGTGGGACGGGGTACTTCTTGTGTATAGGCAACGATAAAAGGATTGGCCTTTTTGGGGAAGGAATGGTTGCGTGGGGCCGTCCCTCTCGTTATTTGTACATATAGGGTTCCTTCCTGTACCTGATTGGTTTGGATTAATTCCAGCAGAAGCTGGCGGAGCCGCTCAAGAGGATAGGGAAGTTGCATTTTAATTTTTTCAGCACTTTCTTGTAGGCGAGAAAGGTGTTCATCCATGGCAAAAGGTCGGCTGTTATAAACACGAACCACTTCATAAACGCCATCGCCAAACTGATATCCCCGATCCTCAATATCGATGACCGCTTCACCGCGCTTTACAATTTTTTCATGAAATAAAATATACATTTCAAGACCTCCGTTAATCAATTTAAACTATAGTTTAAATCGAATCGCTTACAAATGACAAGCCTTTTCAAGAAAATTGATTTATCGAAAAAGGTTGGAAGGACATTGGCTCTTCTAAGTGCACTCGCCTTGAAGAGTGAGGCGGAGGGATAAAGAATCCATAAAATCATCGGCTTTAGAATGAATTCAATGGTATAATTCTATCTCTCAGGGTTTGATCCAAAGGGATTTTTCCAGTCTTCCCAGTTCTTTTTTCTGGTATAAGGAAAAAGAAACTATGGTATTTCATCAAAAAACAACCTAAAATCCCTTCTCATTCCAATATGCGATTGTATAGTAAAAAATCCGGGAAAGTCAAGACTTTACACCATATATTGTAGTGGTATAATAAGAGCATCACTATATATTGATGAATTGGAGGAGCTACTGTTGAAAATTCAACGCCACTTTACGCGGGCTGGCGAAGATCCATTTCAATCAGTGAAATATACAAAACGAGACTGTCGGATTACCAATCCAGACGGCTCTGTCGTTTTTGAAATGAAAGGAGCTGAGATTCCTGAATCATGGTCGCAGGTAGCCGCTGACATTATGATTTCCAAATATTTCCGAAAAGCAGGTGTACCTCAGCTCGATGAAAACGGCAAACCACTACTGGATGAGGAAGGAAATCCAATTACAGGACCGGAAACCAGCGCTAAGCAAGTGATTCATCGATTGGCTGGGTGCTGGCGGGAGTGGGGAGAGAAGTACGGTTACTTTGACAGTGCTGAAGATGCACAAGCTTTTTATGATGAACTGGTCTATATGTTACTTCATCAAATGGCCGCTCCCAACTCACCCCAATGGTTTAATACAGGCTTAGCTTATGCATACGGGATTAAGGGGAAACCGCAGGGCCATTATTATGTGGATCCTGAGACGGAAGAAGTGAAAGAAGCAAAGGATGCCTATTCTCGTCCTCAGCCCCACGCCTGCTTTATCCAGTCCATTGAAGATGACTTGGTCAATGAAGGCGGAATTATGGATTTATGGGTACGAGAAGCACGACTATTTAAATATGGCAGTGGTACGGGAACTAACTTTTCTACGATCCGTGGAAAAGGAGAACCCTTGTCCGGGGGTGGCACTTCGTCGGGGTTGCTCTCCTTTTTAAAAATTGGTGACCGAGCTGCAGGGGCGATTAAATCAGGTGGAACCACACGACGCGCGGCAAAGATGGTTTGTCTAGACCTGGATCACCCTGATGTGGAGGAGTTTATTGAATGGAAATCAAATGAAGAGAAAAAAGTGCGAGCGCTTATTGCTGCTGGATATGATCCTTCTTTTAATGGAGAGGCATATGATACGATTTCGGGACAAAATTCCAACAACTCTGTTCGTGCTCCCCACTCCTTTTTTGAAGCGTTAAAGGAAGATAAGGACTGGGAATTAAAATATCGAACTACAGGCGAGACGAGTAAAGTGATTCCTGCCCGTGAATTGTGGAAGAAAATCGGACAAGCAGCATGGGAATGTGCGGATCCAGGTTTGCAGTACGATGGTACGATTAACGAATGGCATACTTGTCCTGCGGGAATGGACGGTAAAGTAGGGGCTCGGCATAATCGAATCAATGCTTCTAATCCATGCTCTGAATATATGTTCCTTGATAATACGGCATGTAACCTGGCTTCTCTGAACCTAGTGAAATTTTTTGATGCTGATACCTGCGAATTTGATATTCCAGCATTGCGTCATGCTACTCGGCTATGGACCATCGTGTTAGAGATATCGGTTCTGATGGCACAGTATCCTTCAGAGGAGATTGCCAAGCTATCCTATGAGTATCGTACCTTAGGACTGGGCTATGCCAATATTGGTACCGTATTAATGTTGTCTGGAATTCCCTATGATTCAGAAGAAGCATTGGCAATTACAGGAGCGGTAACGGCGATTATGACAGGCACCGCCTATGCGGTGTCGGCAGAAATGGCCCGTGAATTGGGTCCCTTCAAAGCATTTCCCACGAATCGGGAGCACATGCTGCGAGTGATTCGTAACCATCGACGGGCAGCTTATAATGCGAAACCTGAAGAGTATGAGGGGCTTACCATTACGCCGATGGGAATTGATCCAACCAAGTGTCCTCCTTCTCTTCTGAAAGCTGCTCGAGAAAGTTGGGACGAGGCCCTTGCTTTGGGTGAGAAGTATGGTTACCGTAACGCACAGACTACACTTCTCGCTCCAACAGGAACGATTGGCTTGTTGATGGATTGTGATACTACAGGGATAGAACCTGATTTTGCATTGGTTAAATTTAAGAAGTTAGCAGGGGGTGGTTATTTCAAGATTGCCAACCAGTCCATTAAACCTGCGCTAAAAAATTTGGGCTACACAGAGGAACAAATCTCAGATATTTTGCAGTATGTGATGGGAACCCTTTCCTTAACAGGGGCTCCTCATATTAACCGTGAAACACTTAAAGAAAAAGGATTTACCGATCGTGATCTGGATAAAGTGGAGCAAGTTTTGCCCACAGTATTTGAGCTTCCCTTCGCTTTTAATGTTTGGACGCTTGGTGAGGAGTGTTTAGAGCGTTTGGGCTTTAAAGCGGAGGAATATAATGCTCCTTCCTTTGATCTTTTGCGTGCTCTAGGCTTTACAAAACAAGAGATTGACGAAGCCAACGATGTAATCTGTGGCATGATGACGATCGAAGGAGCCCCACACCTAAAAAAGGAGCACTACCCAGTCTTCGATACAGCTAACCCCTGCGGAAAACATGGGTCACGTTATATCCATTATATGGGGCATCTGCGGATGATGGCGGCCGCTCAACCTTTCCTAAGTGGAGCCATTTCCAAGACAATTAATATGCCAAAAGAAGCAACGGTAGATGATATTCTTCATGCCTATGAAGAAGGATGGAAATTGGGCCTTAAGGCAGTTGCTCTCTATCGTGACGGTTCCAAGAGTTCTCAACCGCTTAATGCACGTGGAAATGAGAAGAAAGAGGAGACAGAGACAGAAGAACTATCTCAAGAAGATACTTCTTCTCAACTACAAGAGATCGTTGCCTCCGGGCATGTTCCCAGTCTGCGTCGTCGTTTGCCCCCCAAACGGGAAGGATTTACGCAGGAAGCTCGGATTGCTGGCCAGAAGATTTTTGTCCGAACAGGGGAATATGAAGATGGCAGCTTAGGTGAAGTGTTTATTGATATGCATAAAGCAGGTAGCACCATGCGCGGAATGCTGGATGCATTTGCCGTCGCAGTTTCCTTGGGATTACAACATGGGGTTCCCTTGGAGAAATATGTGAATGCGATGACCTTTACTCGCTTTGAGCCTTCCGGTGTGGTGGATCATCCCAATATTAAGATGGCTACTTCGGTGGTGGATTACGTATTCCGAATGTTGGGGATGGAGTATTTGGAGCGAACAGATTTTGTTCAGGTTCCGCCGAAAAAAGAGGAGCTACGGGTCAATGTACTGAAAAAAGCAAGAAGATCACAACAGTCCCATACCCCAGCGGATTCAGAAGCTGCCTCAACAGAAATGGAACAGGGAATGCAAGAGATCTCAGGTGGTCATGAAAAAATAACAAACAATATCGAAGCGATCCGAGCAAGTAGTGGTGCCCCATTGTGTATCGATTGTGGTGGCATGACCAAGCGAAATGGTTCTTGCTATGTTTGCTTGGATTGTGGTTCTACTACTGGTTGCTCCTAAGATAATAGAATTAAATGCAAAAAAGATCCGCACAAGTTTGCGGGTCTTTTTTGTAGGCTTTTTAGTACCAAGAATCTAGTTCGATATGTTGCCATAAAGTGTGGGCGATTACCTGGTGACCTTGAAAGTTGGGGTGGATTGGATTACCGCCAAACAATTGAAAATCCTTTAATGTTCCCGTACGATAATTATGAATAAGCATCATTTCTCGTTGTTTAAATCTCGAATAAATATCAATCACTGGTATATGCCGACGTATTGAAACCATATCAATCGCACCATTTAAAGCAGGAATCCAGGTAGAGGCGATCTCTGAGTGTGGAAATGGATTATATAAATTGAGGGTGAGGAGAGGGGCTTTGCTCATCTGTTGAATGGCATGATAGATTTGCTCTAGCCGGGATCCAAAGGATTCAATAGTATCCAGAAAGACTTCATTTTTTTGACGTAGTAAATACTTTAAGTACGTGTTTTTCAAATCGTTTCCGCCAATATAAACGGTAAGTAGATCTGCGCGAATGATTTCCTGTTGAACAATAGGGTTCCTCAGAATTTCTGATAATAGACGTCGGCTGGTATTGCCGCCCAAACCAAAGTTGGATACCCTCACCCTGCCGAATTGCTCTTTCAATAAATGTCCAAGTATAGTTACATATCCTTTTTTATCGGGAGCAGAATAGCCGGCGGTGATGGAGTCACCGAGTGCTACATAATGAAATGGTTGTTTCATCTGTCCCCTCCCTCCCATTTGGCTAGGTTACAATAAAATATGTTTTATGTGTGAAAAAGGAAGGGCGAAGAAACAATCTTTTTATATAAGCAACAAATCAAGTAGAATAGGAGAATAAATCTTATAACCCCAGGTAGCGAACCAATAAAGGACGTGAAGCATCGTGACAATTTATGCGATTAGTGATTTGCACCTCTCGTTTAATAAACCAGTTGATCTCTTTCAGATCAATCATGACGAAGATGTGGAGAAACCGATGGATATTTTTGGATGGGAGCATCATTATAATCAGGTGCGAGACCATTGGCTGGAAATAGTGAAGCCAGAGGATACGGTGTTAATCCCTGGCGATATTAGCTGGGGCCTCAAGCTGGAGCAAGCTCAACATGATTTTGCTTGGCTCGCCCAACTTCCCGGACACAAAATTCTCTCTCCTGGGAATCATTGTTATTATGCACAGAGTAAAAAAAAGGTGCGTGAAGCATTACCTGAAGGAATGGAATGGATTGATGCGGATTATACCATTGTGGAAGGATGGGTCGTGGCTGCAACACGTGGCTGGAACTTACCTGGGGATCGTTTTTGGGAGGAGGAACGTGACCGAAGAATTTATGAACGGCAAGTGGGTCGCTTACGGATTGCTCTAGAAAGTGCTGCCCGAGAGGAACCAACACGGGAGCGGATTGTGATGCTTCATTATCCACCGGCTACCCAAAGCATTCCCACCTCGGGTTTTCTAGAGGTGCTGCAAGAATTTGAGGTAAAAACCTGTATTTATGGGCATCTGCATGGGCGGGCAGCAAAGGAGGGAATCGAGGGAAACTATAAAGGGATTAACTTACAGTTGGTTTCCTGTGATCATTTAAACTTTCGGCCGACAAAAGTGGTAGGAACTGGGTGATTTTTCCGCAAAAACTTCTTATCCCAAGTCAATGAATGAACTTCAGATGACTCCAAACTTCAATAATCAATCCCACGGCATTTGCCGTGGGATTATTAAACGGCTATATTTAATCGTTGTTTAATTGCTTGGACTAAGGATCCATTTTCAATGAGTGATACTGCTTGTTCTATGTCCCGGTATCCTTCTCGGTCGTGATCCAGTGGTGGCAAGTGCTCTCGCAAAAGATTATAGGCAATCTGTGTCCCGGCTCCCCCTTTTTGCTCTGCGAATTCCAGTGCTTGAGCTGCACAAACAAATTCAATCGCCAAGATTCGCATGGTATTGGCTACTACGCGTTCCAATTTACGGGCTGCAATCGAGCCCATGCTGACATGGTCTTCCTGATTGGCAGAGGAGGGAATGGAATCGACAGAGGCGGGATGACAAAGGGTTTTATTTTCGGATACCAAAGAGGCAGCAGTATACTGGAGAATCATATAGCCGGAATGAAGTCCCCCTTCTCGTGTCAGAAAGGCAGGTAATCCACTTAATTGAGGATTTACCAACCGCTCTGTACGGCGCTCGGAAATATTCCCAATTTCCGACAAGGCCATTGCGAGAAAGTCGGCAGCTAGGGCGATGGGTTGACCATGGAAATTGCCTCCTGAAATAACCTCCTGTTGGTCAGGAAAGAGAAGTGGATTATCGGTCGCTGCGTTTAACTCTACTTCGATCACCTTACGGACGTAATGGTATGCATCTTTAGATGCTCCATGAACCTGTGGGATACAGCGAAGACTATATGCATCCTGAACCCGTTTTTCTCCAGGTTGAGTAGTTTGTTTGCTACCCTTTAAGAGTGTCCTCAAATTGGCAGCGGTGGTGATTTGTCCTTGGTGACCTCGGACGTGATGCAAGAGGGGATGAAATGCATGGGGAATTCCCCTTAATGCATCAATGGTCATAGCAGCAATAATGTCTGCGGCAAGCAGGAGTTGGTGAGCAGCCAATATTGCATTGGCGGTCAAGCTGGTCATCATTTGTGTCCCGTTGATTAGGGCAAGCCCTTCTTTTGCTTCCAGTTGAATCGGTTTTAGCTTTGCTTTGGCTAAAGCCTGTTTAGCAGAGAGACGCTGATGATTCCAAGTAACTTCTCCCAATCCCAATAGGGGAAGGATCATATGAGCCAGAGGTGCTAGATCTCCACTTGCTCCCAGGGATCCTTGTGAGGGGATAATCGGATGGATCTGGCGATTAAGCAATTCCAACAACGCCTGTACCGTTTCGGGTCGAACCCCTGAATATCCTTTTACCAAAGCATTCGCTCGAAGCAGTAACATTCCCCGTACCGTGGCTTCCGATAAAGGCTCTCCTACGCCACATGCGTGGCTTTTGATCAGATTTAGTTGAAGAGCTGTGGATTGTTCACGGTCAATTACGGTATCACTAAACTTGCCAAATCCTGTTGTGATTCCATAAATCGTACGCCCCTTCTCTACCAACTGTTCTACCATTTGGCGGGATTGTTTCATCTTTTCGATCGCCGCTGGGGAGATCATTACGGGGCATTTGTTGAAGACAACTTGGGTAAAATCTTCTAAGGTTAAACTTTCACCATCGATGATTACGGTTGTCGTTGCCATGTTATCACTTTCCCCCTTTATCACAGCAAAGGCGATCACGTAAGGAGGGGATTAGGTAGAAACCCAATCCCCTCCCTTCGGATCGCCAATTATCGATCGACCATGTGCTTTTTATAATAACGCTCTTAGTATAACACAGTTCTCCCCAATTATCGTATCTATTTAGAAAAACGACCTTACTCGTAAGAAAGGAGAATGCTTGATGAGACGTTACCCATTGTTTATCAATGGACGCTGGGTAGAAACCCAAAAAAGCTTTTTTGTAACCAACCCTGCTACAGGTGAAAGGGTGGGCGAAGTAGGAGATGCCACAGCAGAAAATGTATTCGATGCCATTGCCGCTGCCAAGAAAGCATTTCCTCTTTGGGCCGAAAGGACAGCCCAAGAGCGCTCAGAGATCTTACGGAAAGTATATGAATTGATGCTTACTCACAAGGAAGAGTTAGCAGTTTTGATTACCCAGGAGCAAGGAAAACCATTGGTAGAAGCCCGGGGAGAGGTGCAATATGCTGCAGATTTTATGCTGTGGTATAGCGAAGAAGGGAAGCGAATTTATGGGGAGACGATTCCCGCATCCAGCAGACACAAACGCTTATGGGTATCGTATCAACCCGTGGGTGTAGTCGCTGCGATTACTCCATGGAATTTCCCGGCAGCGATGATTACCCGTAAAATTGCTCCAGCATTGGCAGCAGGATGTACTGTGGTGATTAAACCATCAGAGGAAACACCGTTGACAGCATATCGTCTGATGGAGTTATTCGCCGAGGCGGGAACACCTGGAGGAGTGGTCAACCTAGTTTCTGGGAGCAATCCTGAAGAGATTGGCCATATATTGTTGCAAGATCCACGGATACGAAAAGTAACCTTTACCGGTTCTACAACCGTTGGTAAAAAAATCATGGCCCAAGCGGCGCAAACGGTAAAAAAGGTAAGCTTGGAATTGGGAGGTCATGCGCCATTTCTGATTTTTGCCGATGCTGATTTAGAAAAGGCTGCTCGAGAGGTGGCGGCAAGTAAGTTCCGAAATGCTGGCCAGACCTGTGTTTGTACCAATCGTATTTTGGTTCATGAATCGATTGTGACTCCATTTGCTGAAGAACTGGCAGCGATTACCCGGTCTTTCAAAGTTGGAAATGGGATGGAAGAAGATGTGAAGATCGGCCCCTTAATAAATCGGGAAGCGGCGGACAAGGTTGCACACCACGTGCAAGATGCAGTAACAAAGGGAGCAACCATTGTTACAGGGGGTGTACGGCGCAGTGAAGGAGATGTTCACTTTTTTGAACCAACTGTTTTAACCGGTGTTACTAATGAGATGCTGGTTATCCGGGAGGAAACTTTTGGGCCGGTAGCACCAATTCAAACATTCAAAACCGAGGAGGAAGCCCTAGAGTTAGCAAATGACACTCCCTATGGATTGGCGGCTTATTTGTATACGAAAGACCTTTCACGAGCCATTCGCGTAGCTGAGGGACTAGAGTATGGTATCGTTGGGATAAACGATGGATTGCCCTCTGTGGTTCAAGCCCCCTTTGGCGGCTGGAAAGAAAGCGGTCTTGGGCGGGAAGGGGGCAAGGCCGGGATCGAGGAGTTTCTGGAAACAAAATATATTTCCGTGGGTTTAGAGGAGTAGTTGGATGGTATAAGATGGGGTTCCACAAATGTTTTTGAGAAATGGGCGCCCGTATTGATTGCTAGATTGATTGTTTTGTTGGAGAAGCCCCGTTCGGGCCTGCTATTCACTGCATAAAATAAAGTAATGCAGTGAAATGAGGTGTCCATATGGCATGTTCTAATAGAAACTTGCTCGTGAACGGGGGTTTTAGAAGGGGAGTTTTTCCTTGGAAAGGAAAAAACGTATATCGAATCCCAAATCCTTTGGTAAAGGGCGATTATTCTGTTGTGATGGGTGCAAACCTCAAGAAACACAGTTTGATGTATCAAACGGTACCTGGACCTTTGGAAAGCGGATGTGCCTATTATCTCTACTTTCGTGTATTAAATCGCTCCTTGGCAAATGTACAACCTCGCTTAATCGTTTCAGTTGCTTATTTGAACAGTAAAAAAAGGTTACTAAGATCAACGCCCTTAATCGTGTTACCTCCTCGGCGTTCCAATATTGATGTGTTTCACCCTTTCTTTACGATTGTTCCACCACCTCCATCACAAACCCGCTATTTGTCCGTGATTTTTATTACAGATCGGGGAACTGTATTGGTCGATTATATCAGTATTGCTTCCCATGAGATTACGAAAAAATAAGAAGTCGTGGATGTGAAAATATAGAAGGACAATCTTAGCATATTGATTGAGGGAGTGCTTAGTAAAAGCCTCTTTGGACTCAAGGCCAGAGGCTCTTATAAGCATTCCCGGCTTATTCTTATAAAAAAGAAGTTGGTGTTTGGAAAAATCCTTCCTATCGTCTATAATGAAAAGTGAAGAAATGTCTCCTTTGAGGGCCATTTGAAAGGAACACTTAAGTGGAATCTCTAGCCCATTTAAGGGAGTATGATTTATTAACATTCGCACTATTTTATCGTTCCTAGCTACCTCAACGATTGTTGATTCATAGTGTGTGAAAGGAACATAGATAGGGGGTAATAACTATGCCAACACCCACTATGGAAGATTACCTTGAAAATATTTATAAGCTAATCGAGCAAAAAGGATACGCTCGGGTATCTGATATCGCTGAAGCCCTGGAAGTACACCCTTCTTCAGTAACAAAAATGGTTCAAAAACTGGACCGAGGTAAATATTTGGTGTATGAAAAGTACCGTGGATTGATGCTAACCCCTAAGGGGAAAAAAATGGGCAAACTTTTGGTGGACAGACATGATCTATTAGAAGAATTCTTAGAAATTATTGGGGTAAGCGAGGAAAATATTTATTCGGATGTGGAAGGAATTGAACATCATCTCAGTTGGGAATCGATTACATGCATTGAATACCTAGTAGAATATTTTCAAAAGAATCCGGAACGTGTGGCTGAATTGCGCGCTTTAAGGGAAGCTGATGAAAAAATAGAGGAGAATTTGTAACTACTGCAGAAGCTGTATACATAGTATTCATCTGAGGTATGGGAACGGCAATGTATGACCCCCTTTCACAAGGCGATAGCCCTTTAAAAACCTATGGTGTCACCATGGGTTTTTTGTCTTTTTGCGTCATAAGATGTAGTAGTTCCCTTTATTACATTCAGAATTATTACAAAAGAGTGTCAGGATGCATCTTTCCTTCTAATTATGTCCGACCTGAGAAGTTTATGAAATCACAACGCTTCTAGATGCCATATGGGGGTGTGTGGCGATGCAAGCAGATGCGGTTTTTGAAGGTGGTGGCGTGCGAGCGTTGGGTTTGGCTGGGGCTTTACAGGTAGCAGAAGAAAAAGGGTATCAATGGAATCGCTTAGCAGGAACTTCAGCAGGGGCGATTGTGGCTTCATTACTTGCTGCAGGTTATCGAGGAGAAGAGATTATCGAGATAATGTTGGAAGAAGACTTTTTGAAATTAATTCCAACCACCGTGTTGTCTCGGGTTCCCTTAGTAGGTCCGGCTTTGCGCCTCTGGTTTCGTTATGGTTTATATTCCAGTCGATTTTTGGAGCGTTGGATTCATAATTTGTTGGCCCAACGAAATATTGTTACTTTCGGTGATCTCAAAGAAAGGAAGCTTTCTATTATTGCCTCTGATATTAGTCGGGGAACACTGCTTGTGTTACCTGATGATTTAGAAGAGTATGGCTATAAGGTAGATACTTTCCCGATTGCTCGAGCTGTAAGAATGAGCTGCAGTATTCCATTTTTTTATGAACCGAGCAAGATGATGCATGTGCCATCTGCAAAGAGAAGTTATATTGTGGATGGCGGGATGTTAAGCAATTTTCCCGTTTGGCTGTTTGACCGGGAAAACCCTAGGTGGCCTACCTTTGGGTTCCGTCTTGTCTCTGAGACTGCAGGAGAAGAACACCATATTTCAGGACCCATTACATTGCTCCGTGCCATGATCTACACAATGTTAGAAGCTCACGACAATCGGTATATTAAGGAACAGGATAAAGTACGGACAATTTTGGTTCCAACACTCAATGTTCGGGCGATCGATTTTCATATTGAGCGTGAACAAAGAGAGAAACTGGTTCAGGCTGGAGTGGATGCGGCCAATCAATTTTTTCGAAACTGGACATTTGCTCAATATTTATCCGAGCGCAAGAAGACAGGAACCGTCGCTTATCAGATCCGTCCCTTCAAATCCAGTTAAACGATTTAAATACAAAAACCCAGTTTTTTACTGGGTTTTTGTATTGCGGATCGGTCCTTTTTTGTTTCCATCAATTACACGGAAGTTGCGACGCCTCCGTCTGGCTGCATGTTCTCTTGCCCATCGTTTCCGTTTTTGCTTGATTACTGGATGCCCTGGATACCCCATCCGTATCAGCCATTTGGGTGGGAAACGATATAGGTAGTAAATTGTTGCTCCGATAATAAGTGGGATGAGCACGCTGGACGGACGGGCCAGCAATATTTGAATCAGACCGATGCCGATTAAACCAAAAATGAGGATACGCCATAAATGTTGTCGCTGGCGGGACATTATTCTCCCCCCAATTCTTAGAGAACTTTTACCCAGAGTGAGCCAGTGTGGACTGAGGATCTTTTCGCTGCTCCATTGCTAAGGCATCTAGAGCTTGCATCTTCTCAAAGGCTACAATCGACACTTCAACTTGCTGATCATCGGGCTCACGTGTGGTAAGTTTTTGAAGCCATAATCCAGGATAGCCGAGGTAGGTAAGAACAGGAATATCTCGCAGGGCATTTGTAAGTCGTAGTAATTCATAAGATAGACCGATTACGATGGGAATAAGCAACAGCCGTGTGCCAATCCGGTCCCATACATTCTCATAACTGAAAAAGGAGTATAGGATAGTGCCGACAATAATGGTCAAGACAATAAAACTACTCCCACAGCGATAATGTAGCGTGGATTGGGCTTGAACATTGGCTACTGTTAAGTCTACCCCAGCTTCATAGGCATTAATCACTTTATGCTCTGCCCCATGATATTGAAAGAGCCGTTTGATTATAGGGGTTTGGGAGATAATGAGGAGGTAACCAAGGAGAAGTAGGGTTTTGATCCCGCCTTCAATCAGATTTTGAACAATTAAGTTGGAAATATACCGGTCAAAAAGAATACTGGCCAAAAATGCAGGTAAAGCTGTAAAAAGCATTTTTCCAAGGATAAAAGAGAGGACCGCAATAATGGTAACTCCGAGGACTGTTTTCACCTTTGAATTGGTAGCCGGCTTCTTTTCCTCTGTTTCGGGGTCATCACTCTCATCCAGCTCAAAGCGTTCTGTCGCAAATTGCAAATGTTTTGCTCCGGTGGCACTTGCTTCGAATAAAACGATCAATCCCCGGATGAAAGGAATTTTTTTTAGAAACTCGAGGAAGGGGGAGGGAGGTTTTTGACTTATGATTTCGAAAGTCTCGATCCGCTGATCTTTTCGACGGATTGCTGTAACTTGAGCGTGGCGGCCACGGAACATAACTCCTTCAATGACAGCTTGCCCGCCATATGCGACTGGTTTCTCTGCCACAGCTCTATCCACCATCCTTTATATAAATTGGAAATGTCCCCGAAGGGTTTCCGTCATCTCGTAGATAGCTAATTTATTTTATCATATTGAAGCTGACTGTGAGAAACGATTCCATTTTAAGTGATCTATAGCTCGTGCCCACGATCTTTCTATTGGTGCCCAGAAGTGCTCGGTAACTTCGTGTTTACGCTCGGTCAAGACAAGAGGTGAATCACTCTTCTCTCGACTAAGATCTTTATCATCACAGTCTCCCTCGCTGCGTAGCTGTGTACCCTTTTACTCGAAAGTCAGGTTATTTTCTGGTATCCTTAATGCAGAGGATTGGGCTTTGTAACAAAAAATAAGGAGGTGGTTCACTACGAGAGGGATACGTTCTTGAAGGGAGTGCTCGACTTGAACAAGGTTCAACCACGTGTACTGGTTCTGCATGGGCCCAATCTCAATCGACTGGGTAAGCGGGAACCGGGGATTTATGGTAAAGGGACATTGGAAGAGTTGAACCAGGGACTTAAGGAAAAAGGTCGGCTTTGGGGGATTCAGGTAGACACCTTTCAATCCAATTTTGAAGGGGAACTGATCGAACAGATTCATGCAGCTGAAGACCGTTACGCCTACTTGATCATTAATCCTGGAGCCTTGACCCATTATAGCTACGCTCTAAGAGATGCCTTGGCCTCGGTGGAGGTCCCAGCGATTGAAGTTCATCTCTCTAATATTCACAGTCGGGAGCCCTTTCGTCAACAGTCGGTTACTGCTGCTGTTACCGAAGGACAGATTGTTGGGTTTGGTCCATTAAGTTATGAGTTGGCACTGTTGGCTGTAGTGAACCGGCTGGGACTTGGATTTAGATAAGAAAGGGGAGAGATTGATGGAAGCGCGTCTTAATGCCTTACGTGCAAAATTGAGGGAGCGACAGTTGGATGCAATACTGATTAGTCATCCCAGTAATCGTCGTTACATAACAGGTTTTACAGGCTCTTCCGGTTTTGCTTTGGTCACTTTGCAGGAGGCAATCTTGCTGACTGATTTTCGTTATATTAAACAAGCAGAGGAACAGTCCCCTCATTTTAAAATTGTTCGTCATAGTCGACGGGTTTTTGATACCTTAAGGGAAACCTGCCGTGAATTGGGACTTTCTTCTCTTGCCTTTGAAAAAGATCATTTAACTTATGGGCAGGTGGAAAAACTAAGAGAAGCTCTAGATGGTCTTTCTACAGTGCCCGTTAGTGGATTGATTGAATCCTTACGTATGGTTAAAGATGAGCAAGAATTGGCGATTTTGCGCAAAGCTGTGGCCATTGTGGATGAGGTATTTAACCGAATTATCCAGGAGATTCGCCCCGGGCTTCAAGAGCGGGAGATCGCCATTCGCATGGAAACCATGATGCGGGAACTCGGAGCATCAGGTTCTGCCTTTGATATTATTGTTGCTTCTGGTCCCCGTTCAGCCTTGCCCCACGGTGTAGCCAGTGAGCGGGTGTTGGAAAAGGGCGACCTTATTACCCTTGACTTTGGCGCCGTTTATCAGGGATACTGCTCTGACCTTACCCGGACGGTAATGCTCGGTGAGCCTAGTCCCAAGCAACGGGAGATCTATGAGATCGTAAAAGAAGCGCAGCAAGCTGCGGTGGATGGAATTCGGCCCGGAATCACTGGTCGTGAGGCAGATGCGATCGCCCGGGAAAAAATCGCTGCCGCAGGGTATGGAGATTACTTCGGTCATGGAACCGGCCATGGGATCGGTTTGGATGTACATGAATCTCCTACAGTTTCTCCCTTTGGTGAACAGGTTTTGGCCCCGGGAATGGTGGTTACGGTGGAACCAGGAATTTATCTCCCTGAATTTGGTGGGGTACGGATCGAAGATGATGTTGTGGTGACAGAGAATGGCCATGAAGTGCTGACCCAAAGCTCCAAAGAGTTAATCATATTGTAAGCTTTAAGAATCAGGTTACTTAAATTAGCATAGTCCAATTCGCTCTTTCAGTAGCAGAATAGTTTTGAGTGATGCGGTGATTAGGAGGAGACTGGATTGATATCAACCAACGAATTTCGCGTCGGATCAACCATCGAATTGGAAGGAAGCGTCTGGCAGGTGATGGAGTTCCAACATGTTAAGCCAGGGAAAGGCGCTGCCTTTGTTCGCACAAAGCTACGCAATCTAAAAAACGGGAACATCCAAGAAAAAACATTTCGGGCCGGAGAAAAAGTACCCCGTGCCCATGTAGAAACGAGACAGATGCAATTTTTGTATGAAAGCGGCGGCGAATATACCTTTATGGATAATGAAACATATGAACAAATCACCTTGTCGAAAGAGCAGTTGAAGGATGAGGTTTTCTTTTTACTGGAAAATATGAATGTAAATATTGTAACTTATCAAGGAGAAACGATCGGTGTGCAATTGCCTCCCACAGTTGAATTAACTGTCGTGGAAACCGATCCAGGAATTCGTGGGGATACGGTGAGTGGGGGCAGTAAGCCAGCGAAACTGGAAACCGGGTTGGTTGTCCAGGTTCCACTCTTTGTGAATCCTGGAGATCGGTTGGTAGTTGATACCCGAACGAAAGAATATGTATCTCGGGCCTGATTGGCTCGACTCCACCACCATTATGCACCCAGCAATGGGTGCTCTTTTATTCCCATAGCCAATAAAAGAGCTTTAGTAAAAAAGCAGTGATTCCAGCAGCCATCAGGGGGCCTACTGGAACACCCCGCATGAAAACAATGCCAATGATCGATCCGATCACCAATCCAACCAATAGTTGGGGATCTACCTTTAGTAAATCGAGTCCTTTTCCATTCATATAAGTTGCTACAGCTCCCCCGATCAGTGCAAAAAGCCCAGGGGGTGTGGTAAAGACTGATACGATATCTTTATAAGTAATCCGGCCGGTGGCAAAGGGAACCAGTACAGCAATGGTAAGAAATAAGAGTCCAATTTCCAAACCCCTGCGTTCCACAGAGGGAAAATAACGTTCGAGATGAGTCAGTTTTAAAATGAGCAGCAGGCTTGCAGCAGTGGCAATAATGGGTGAACGGCCGATAAGGCCAATCACGATTAAAAGAACAAGCAACAAATCGGGATTCATCTAAATGCTCCTGTCTGCCAGTTTTTATCACTGTATGTCCCAAAAGGTGAGTTTAGAAGAGTTTGTCCGTTTTTTCTTAAAAAGTTATGGATCTACCTCAAGTGCCTTGCTTTAAGGGTGAGGTAGATCCCATGACAAAAATTAATGACTTATACTAATCCGACCTTTGTAAAATTGCGGAACATGATGATACTGATCGATCTGGAGACAAGCTCGGAGTTCTTCCTTGAGTCCTGCTTGTAACATGCGTTTTCCCGTGTTGCTAAAACTTAATTTTTCGTACAGGTGGTCTTTCATGTTTAGGTAACTGTGCCGGAGGGCAATTCCTAAGTCATCACAGGTGAGGGGAATTTTTTTCTGGAAAAGCTGGTCAATAAAAAGCCCTGCTGCAATTCCGTCTTCAAGGGAAAAGCTGCCTCGTGTGCCTGCACAGACAAGGACAAGGTCTTGGCGTAGCTGAAGGATTTTGTCGCATAGTGCAGAGGCATTCAAAAAGGAGCCGATTAGAATATGCTTTCCTCGACTCGATTTGACCAGCGCACGTGTTCCATTGGTGGTTGTAAGCACAATCTCTTTATTGCTGACAACAGGTGCTGTATATTCCAGGGGAGAATTGCCCAGCAGAAACCCGTCAATCTTTTTTCCAAAGCGTTCCCCAGCTAAAATCCGGTCTGGTTGGGCAGCTGCTTTGGCAGTGGCGACGGTTTCTGTAGGGATTACCGCTTTAGCCCCTTGAGCTAACGCGGTGATAATCACACTTCCAGAGCGGAAAACGTCAATAACTACGACGGTTTTGTTTTGTAATAGTTCACTTTGGATTTCATCTCCATGGGCTACAACCGAAATAATCATTGTTTTACATCCTTTATCCCAATCCCAAAAGTATCAGAGCGCAATCCACGGCGTAGGGCTTCTAGGGATAAAACCTCTGTTGGCGGAACATTGCCAAAGTTTATTTTTGCACCTGCGAGCTGGATTAAGGTAACCTGTTGATTTTTTTTCGGAGCTTCCCAAAAAATATATTGATTTGGGATTTTTCTTTGGATTTCCTGAATATAAGCGATGTCGGCCTCTCCCCGTGCATTGAATGCGCCAATGTTCTCTCCCGTTTCACGCCCTTCAATAATCACAAATTCCGCTCCATCTTCCCGGTCTTGGTAAAAAGTTTCTACTAAGTGTGGAATAGGAGTCATCGCACCGGCTTCTTTTTTTCCGATTTCGGTAATGATCTGCAATCCTTCCTCCCGTGCTTGGCGGATCACATTTCTTCGTATATCGGTGGGTAAGGAAATGGTGCCATCAGAAATCTCGACCCAGGAGAACCCCAGCTTTCGCAGTGTTTTAAAGTAATGCGTGAGTCGATTTTGTGCATATGCGACTTCAAAAAAAGTTCCTCCTGGATAAATAATAATCCCGTATTGGTGTGATAATTGAAGCTTCTTTTTGATAACCGATGGGGGTGTAACACCGGCGGTGCCAAATCCTAGCTTGATAAAATCAATGTGTTCCGCTGCCAACTGCAACAAGTCATGAAAAGCATAAAGTCCCAATCCCTTATCCATTACCATGGTTAAGCCAGTGTTACGAGGTTTACCTTGCCGTTGTTGGGAAGGGTCGTTCATTAGAGGATCCCAGATTGAGGAAGTTGATATTGTTTTCAAGTCGAAGCCCTCACTTCCGCTTACGAGTTTCGATTTATGATATGCGGAAGTAAATGTGCGGGTGCCCATTTTCATAACGCTTCTTGAGGTCTTCGGAGTTTATCCTGTGTGACCTTCAACTATGGAAAGCATTCCTATTCCAATTTTCCTTTTCATGATTTTTTTGTCGCTTAAGTAGTCCGTAATCCTCGCCTCCGCAGTAAAATTCGCGACTGTCCCCCAATTCCCCGTAAGCGATCCGGTTTTGGGATGAGCCAAATGGTAAGCATTCCACTTAATAAGGCCAAGCCTGCAATGCCTAAAAAGAGAATCAACTTGGAGTCCATCAGAGCGCCAAAGACAGGAGGACCGATGGCAACACCGAGAAAGCGGACGCTATTGTAAAAGGAGGTAATCATCCCCCGCTCTTCTTTACCAACGGATGACGTAATCATGGTATTTAGACAAGGAAGTACCAATCCAGCACCAATACCGATGAAGACCAGTAAGCTGAGCAGAATAATATTGTTGGTGATAAAAGAGACCAGACCAATCGGGAGGGCGATGATAAAGAGGCCGGCGGTGATCAGGCCTTTCATCTTTCGAGCCCGACGTTGGACATAACTTCCGATTATATAGGAAGTGCTACTGGAAGCGAGGAGGGGAATGGCCAGGATCAGTCCTTTCTTCACTCCGTCGATGTGATAGGTTTTCTCTAGTATTTCAGATAAGTAAAAGAGGACACCAAACAAAGTAAACAGGGTAACAGCTCCAGCTAAAAAAGCAACAGAGAGCCACTTTCCTTGCCGCTTCCATATTTTAATCAATTGTTCTTTGTACTGGGATAACGACTGTTGCTTTTCTTGGTCTTTATCCGGTTCTTTCACCATCATCCAAAGGGCGATTACAACTGGAATGATAAAAATGGGGAATGCGAAAAACAAGGCATACCAGGCAATCAAGGCGATCAAGGAGCCAAGGATGGGACTAAGTACCTTTCCCATACCGTTGGATGCTTCAATAATCCCTAGAGCTTTACTCCGTTCCGCTTTTGTATAAAGGTCACTAACCAAAGCCATGGCGATAGGAGCGGTTCCTGCAGCCCCAATCCCTTGAATGATCCGTCCCGTAAGGAGGATGGCATAAGAACCTCCGCCGATAAAAGGAGAAAAACCGGCGAGAATTCCTCCTGCACCATAAAGAATTAGGCTAGGGATAATCACTTTCTTACGCCCAATGCGATCGGACAAGATACCAGCGATTGGAATAATTATTCCAGCAGGTATCGAAAACAAGGTGATTAACAAACTCACCTGAAATTGGGAAACATCTAAAGCGGAACGGATCTGGGGTAAGGCTGGGATTAGCATGGAATTTCCCAGAACCATTAACAGAGGAACTGTTGCAAGAGACAAGATTACCTTTAGGCCTGTCTTTTCCTTTGTATCTTCTGGCAAGGCTTTTCACCTCTTTGAGATAAACATCACAGACATATCTTGCCCCATTCTCGCGAAGATATTTTCTTTGTATGTGCTGAGCCAAATGTGTCGAAACTAAGATATCGAACCTGAAAAGGGAGGAGAAAAAATGGTGTCCAATTTTGAACACATTCGCAGGGAATTATCTTATGTTCGCGGAATGATGGATGGGCAAGCTGAACCGGAAACTATGGAGGGAAAAGTGCTTCGCCGCTTAGCTTCTGTAATGGATGATTGGGTAGAAGAGACCAGCCACTTGGCTGCGCGGGTTTGTGAGTTGGAAGAGTATGTGGAGGCAATTGATGAAGACCTTGATGATGTAGAACAAATTGCCTATGATTCGGATGAATTAGATCTGAATATGATGGAATTGGAATGCCCCAAGTGTCAAGAGCGAGTTTTAGTCGGCGAGGATGTGTTTGAGGATGGGACGATTTCTGAAGTGTTATGTCCCGAATGTCACAATGTAATCTTGGTAAACGAATCCCCAGCTACAGAGATGAAAGGAAGCAATACGAATACTGAGATGGATCCGACAGAACCCCATCACTGATCACATGTTTTCATAGAAAAATACCGGAGTCATCCGGTATTTTTTTTGGTGATAAACCATTTCGATATCAAATACTATTATACATTTAAAAACATAATTGACAAAAAATATTTTATATGACTAATATTAAGGATGATAATAGGAAATTAATTATCAAAGCACGGATCTGCAAAATTAATTTCAACCAGAGGATTCCGAATAAATGCATAGACTCCCCGGGTTCAATCGAGATACCCAAGGGAGATGTCTTTGTCTTGGGAGATCATCCGAAAAATATGACTTTGGTCCAGTTCCTTTGGAAAACTTGAAGGCCCGGGTAGACTTCGTGATCTATCCCTGATCCTAGATATCTGAGGTCCAAGGGGAAAAGGAGGAGGCAAATGAAACCCAAGCTGGGTGTATGGTGGAACCGTAGAGGGGCTTCTACCCTGGAGTATATTGTGGTTATATCAGCGGTGCTCATATTGGCCATGGCATTGTATCATACTTTTAGTGGGAGTGAAGTGGCCGGTAAGATCAAGGAGAAGGTTCAGGCCGCGATTCAAGGGGAATCCACAGGTGTAGCCACAGAACCTTCCGGAAAAGAAACTTCTGAAAAAGAATCGGAGCCTAAGAAGGAGAATGCCTCTTCCCAGATAGCACAATCCTCGCCCAAAGAAGAAAAAGAGGAAAGTAAGACGGTAAAATTTCTTAAGGGTGTAGGAAAGGTCGGACTAGACTTCATCGGTTACTACGATGTCAAAGCGGCCATCACCGGGGTCGATGAGGATGGTAACAAGATTGGTGTCGGAGAACGTATCCTCCGCGGGGCCATGGTTATCCCCATCGCCAAGCCAGTCAAAGGGGCCAAAATGATCGCTAAGCATGGCGATAAAGTGATAAAAACCGGGAAAAGAAAACTAGATGATATTGCTAAAAAAGGGAAGAGGCGGGCGTGCTCTTGTCCTAAACGTGTGGAAAATATGGGACAATTTTTTGAATTGGAATTTGGACAGAAACTGAAGAAAGCGAGTTCGAGGACTAGTGTTAAAGTACAGGGACAAACAGTATATAGGATAGATAAAAAGACCGATAATCCTTATCTCAAAAAGGGGTACGGTTTTTATCTAGATGCTTTGCACAAAGACCATTTAGAAGTTATAGACAAACAAGGCAAGGTAATTGCAGTATTAAATCTAGATGGCTCATTAAACAAAAAGAAAACAGAGAGGGTCTTAAAGGAAGGTAGGAGAGTGAAAGAGTGGAAATAATGGAGTTGGATCAGGAGCTGAAAAAAGTATTATCTACCCTGATCAAGCTAAATGAAAAGTCTAAGGAATCCATTCTGCAGCAATCTGAGATTGATGAGCAGTTAGAAAACCTACAAGAATTTGAGGAGAAGGGTGGTCAGTTATCGAAGATCGCTGAGGCCATCGATCAAGCCAATCCAGAAAATGTGGATGAGATTTGTGATTTATTACTGAAGCTGCACTTTCTATTTGTCGATTACATGTGGCAATTGGATGAGATTCATGAATTGGTTAAAAAAATGGCTGGAAATTATAGAGATAAAAACTAGCTTATATCTATGGTTTGAAGGGGAAAAAAGAGCAATGAAAATGCCTCTCGTTGATCACAGCGAGGTCCGGACTAAGAAGTAATCCCTCAGCGATTTGCTGGGGGTTTTTACATATGAAAAATCACAATGAAAACAAATAAGTGGATTGAATGAGAAAAAGATTAAAGAAAAAACTGCACCGAAAGTATTTATATGATTTAATCTATGAATTGAGCCAGTCAGATAGATGGAGGAGAAAAATCAATCAAACTCACATGGAAGTCCTATGGTCATCGATGTGATGAATTGTGGAAACATACCTAGGTATTTACGAAAGATAATCATAGATCATAACTTATCTTACCGTGTATATAAGGTTGAAAAAAGTGAGGGATATCTTGTGTTTCGTTTTGAAGCAACACATTTCCTAACCAGGTATTTGATTATTCATTTATTAACCAAGCAAGATGGATAAATAAAGTCCTCTTACTACAAGAGAGATCTAAAAAAGAAACATGGAACTTGCTAGGTGAAGATAGATGGTGGCTTTGAAATCGGCAGATAAAAAGGTTTCCTCAAGTAATAGCAAAGAATGAAAGAAGGATATAAGTAACTAAAGCTGAGAAAGGACTTTTTAGGCGGCTCGGATTACATCGGTGTTTTTTGGTTATAAAACATTTCAATATTAAATGTTTTTCTACATCCAAAAATACAATTGACAAATCGTATTTTTACCTACTATTATAGGGATTGGTAAGGGAGAGATGGTTTTTAATGTATAAGAATTTGGAGAGATAATTTATTATTAAGGGTTTATTAAAGTTGCGTTGCATCTTTTTATTAAAATAATTGGAAGGAAAATATCACCTTTATATAGGGTGTTTTTTCTTTTCTTTCTTAATTTGCTAAGTATAACTCCCATTAACAGACTGTTTTTCAAAAAGAATCCTCATAGGGGGGATAGGGATGGATCATTTATGGTTGCAAATGTGGACGCAGCCTCGTGATGTGATCAAAGAAGTTATTATTCAGCCCGATAAAAAAAGAGAATGGCTCTTGGTTGTCTTATTCGGTTTAGCTTTGGGCTTGGAGCAGGCCTCTTTACGGGGGCTTGGGGATTCCATGTCCTATGCTACGATCCTGATCCTCTCTGTTTTTCTCAGCCCAATCCTGGGGTTTCTCTATTGGTATGTAGTTTCAGCAATCGCTTACTGGATTGGGCTTACCTTTGAGGGAACTTCTACTTGGGAGGATGTGAAAACAGCCGTTGCCTGGGCGGGGGTTCCCTTTATCATGAAAATCCTTTTATGGGTGCCGGAGCTGGCTTTTTTCGGAGAAGAAATGTTTCAATCGACCATGCCCAGCTTGGAAAACCCTTTGATCTATTTCCTTTTTCTGTTGCTGTGGCTGGTGGATTTGGTCATCGGGGTTTGGTATGTGGTGGTACTTAGTAAGAGTGTAGCGGAAGCTCATGGATTTTCTGCTTGGCGTGGTTTCTCTTCCTTAGCCATTGGAACGATGCTTCTGTTCTTGCCCTTTCTGTTTTTGGCTCTTTTTTTCCGATTGTAATGGTCACAAAAAAGGAGGATATCTGTGGACTCATCCTGGTTGGTGGAAGAAAAGCCTTGGTTGACGATCTGGTACCGTACCCGACAAACGATTCGATCGATCTTGGATGATCCCTTTCCTTCTCGAATCGCTTGGTTTTTTATCCCTTTGTTTGGTATCAGTTTGACACTGGATCAGATTTCTTTCAGTGAGTATGGAGACTGGTATACACTTCCTTATTTATTATTGATCTCGATCCCAATTGGTGTGGTTGCAGGCTTTGGGGTCTGGTCCCTCTACAGTTGGATATTTTGGGGAGCAGGACGCTTACTTGGTGGGGAAGCGGAATGGAAAGAGATGCATCGGGCCTTAGCCTGGGCAGTGCTCCCTTATGTGGTTAAGTTGTTTTTGTGGTATACCCAGGCGTTGGCCTTTGGGGAGGAAACCTTTACTCTCTATACTCCCACTATTGACAATAGTGTTCCACTCTTACTGCTTTATTTTCTCTTTTTCTTTTTGGATGTGCTGTTGACCATCTGGTTTTATGGAATCCTCATCAAAACTGTAGCAGAAGTCCATGATTTTTCCGCTTGGAAAGGAGCGGCCGTGGTTTTCCTTTCCTTGGCGATCTTGTGGCTGGTATTGAAATATATTGTGGGCTTTGTCTATATGCCTCTGTGAGGAGATCTATGGGTAAGCGAATTTTTCTCATACTGATGACTGCAGTGGTTCTTTTATTCACCTTAGGTCTAGTAATCCTGTTCTCCCCTTATGACTGGTATGTCCTAAGTGGAGACAGTATGGAGCCTACCTTAGAGGATGGGGATGTGATCTTAGTAAGAATGTCACCAGCCACCTGGAAGAAAGGGGAGGTGGTGCTGTTTCAACCAGAGGATTCCGAATGGATGCATGTAAAACGGATTGTAGCAGTGGAGGGGGATCAGGTGGAAGGGAAGGAAAGTGGCTTCTATGTGAATGGGGAACCGATTCTTGCTTCTCCCCAGACTCCTCTGGGTCCAATCGAGATTCCCAAGGGGCATGTCTTTGTCTTGGGAGATCATCCAGAAAACAGTTCAGACAGCCGTGATTTTGGTCCAGTTCCTTTGGAAAACTTGGAGGCCCGGGTAGACTTCGTGATCTATCCCTTATCTCGGATATCTGGGGTCTCAGCGGAGAAGGAGGAGGGCAAATGAAACCCAAGCTGGGTGTATGGTGGAACCGTAGAGGGGCTTCTACCCTGGAGTATATTGTGGTTATATCAGCGGTGCTCATATTGGCCATGGCATTGTATCATACTTTTAGTGGGAGTGAAGTGGCCGGTAAGATCAAGGAGAAGGTTCAGGCCGCGATTCAAGGGGAATCCACAGGTGTAGCCACAGAACCTTCCGGAAAAGAAACTTCTGAAAAAGAATCGGAGCCTAAGAAGGAGAATGCCTCTTCCCAGATAGCACAATCCTCGCCCAAAGAAGAAAAAGAGGAAAGTAAGACGGTAAAATTTCTTAAGGGTGTAGGAAAGGTCGGACTAGACTTCGTTGGTTACTACGACGCCAAAGCGGCCATCACCGGAGTTGATGAAGAAGGTAACAAGATTGGTGTCGGAGAACGTATCCTCCGCGGGGCCATGGTTATACCCGTCGCCAAGCCAGTCAAAGGCGCCAAAATGGCTTATAAGTATGGCTCTCCTGCGCTGAAAGCTGGGAAGAAGAACCTAGACAAGGTGGCCAAGAGAGGGAAGAAAACAGCCTGCGGGTGTCCGAAGAAAGTTACAGTAGATGATTTGTTGGAAAAAGCGAAGCCTCTAGAAAAAACTAAGGGTAAAAGTGTTATTTATAAGCTTCACGGAGGATATGATCAAGCATTAAGGGATTATGATTTATTGAATCCTAAAACTATCAGAGAGACTCCTGAGTTGAAGATCGGAGTTTTAGAGGATGGAAGAACAGTAATCGCTAGAAAGGTAAGTGACGACGGACGTCCCACACTTGAGATTCAGACGAAAAATAAGAAGGGGAAGGTAACTAAAAAGATAAAGTTCAGATATGAAGAATGATAGTAAAACAGGGAGTTACAAAAGAATCTGTACAACATTTAATCGTAAAAGTATTTTTTAGAAAAGGAGTAGATTTTTTATGGAACAATGGGAAAGGTGGGTGCCAAGGGACGATATCCCTCAAAGAATATACTTGCAGTCCTTTGTAGATGATGAAAACTGGATCACTATCAGATTTACTAGTGACGATCCAAAAAAGAAGGTTATCGTTCACTTTGATGGGTACGTACAAAGCTATCGCAATACCGATGAAGGGTCATTAATAAAAACATGGGAATTTCTCAACGATCATTATGGGGTTGACTTTTACGGTAGATGGCCCTTTTTTAAAGTGAAAGGTTCAGAGTATCTAGACTGGTTTATAAAACAAAGTAGTGGGATCTATGATCCAGAAGAAGTAGAGCATTATGTATTTAAAACCCCCAATGATATTGTTGAAGTCCTGTCCACCTTCGAACCAGATGTGATTATTGAGTAAGTTCAACGGATTAAAGAAGTGGAAGGAAAAAAGAGGTCGTCAGCATATAAAGGTGAAATTGAAATGGCCGGAAAAGAAGTATTGAAAATCGATTATTATAAATGGGATTGAGTAGGAACTACTTCTTTCCTCTGTAATTTATCAAGTCTAAAGTGGGCAATAAATATTTTTTGAAATGTCTTTAAAATTAGGGTCAGAATCAAAGGTGATTCATATGAGTAGTATATCTCAGGATATTGACGAGATCATTTGGATGCATAAGAACTATCAACCTTCCTTTGAGGAAAAAATAAATAATAAGTATAGCTCCCTCAAAGAAAAAATAAATGCTGAAACAGATCCAAGTATGATCATTAAAGCCTTGGATAGAAGTTTTGAAGAGTTATTTGTATTAGATATTCCGTTTATGTTTGAAGCGTACCAAAAGGCAATTCAATTGGATCCTTTAAATACAAAGTTAATAGAAGAGTTTATCTTCTATGTAGATGTTCATAGTGGACCAGACTGGGAGGAAGAGGTAGAAAAAGTGAGAATGCTATTAAATAAAGGTGAAATTGAAAAGGCGGGAAAAGTGGCATTGACAATCGATTATTATAAATGGGATTGACAGAGGATCTACATTCAAAGTCCAATGTCGAAGATCGGCACCATCGCTGTGAATAAGAATAATAGGATGCCCATTACCAGGAACCTCATAATATAAATCCGTTGTATGTCCTCCATCGATTCGTTTAAATAATACCAACAGTAATATTTATATTGTTAATATCCTAAACCGGGACTTATCCCCGGTTTTTTATTTTGGTGGTTATATCGGGTGCCTGGATGAAGGTCAGTGTCCCGAAAATGAAATGTGAGAAAAAAACCATTGACAAAGTGCTTTTCAACTAATACACTTATACACATCAGTGTATAACCGTTAAACCGTATAACCGTACAACTCCTACAGCAAAGGTGGTGAGATCACGTTGGCTAAGCTCCTCGATAACAACAAACCGATATATATACAGATACGTGAAAAAATTGAGGATCAGATTCTTAATGACTTGTTGAAGGAGGGGGAGCAGGCTCCTTCCACCAACCAGCTTGTCAACTTTTACAAAGTGAATCACCAAACAGTATCTAAAGGGATCAACCAGCTCGTCGATGAGGGAATTCTTTATAAAAAGAGGGGTGTGGGCATGTTTGTTCCGGAGGGTGCGAAGGGGAGGTTGATCGAGAAGAGAAAAGCGGCATTTATCGAGAATTTTGTGGTCGTAATGGTGAAGGAAGCGAAAATGTTGGGAATTTCCGATGAAGAGCTTTTTAAATTAATTCAAAAAGCAAAGGAGCGGATAGGAAATGATAGTTGAAGTGGAAGGTGTATCGTTAAAGTATAAAGAGAATTTTGCCTTGAAAAATGTATCATTCAAGCTGGAAGAGGGAAAAATTTATGGCCTGCTTGGGAGGAATGGAGCGGGGAAAACCTCTCTGTTATCTCTATTGGCGTCCTTTAGAGAACCGACAGAGGGTGTGATTAAAATATTTGGCGAGACGCCCTTTGAAAACGCCAAAGTGATGGGACAGGTCGGGTTGATTTACGATAAAGAGCATAATGATGAAGCGGAAAAAGTAAAGAACATGCTGGAAATTGCAGAAAGATATCGGCCGAATTATGACGCGGAATACGCGAAGCATTTGGTTGAACGATTTAAACTGCCATTGGATCGGCCTGTGGGGAAGCTCTCAAAAGGGATGCAAGCGGCGCTGAATGTTACGATTGGCCTCGCGAGTCGGATGCCACTAACGATTTTTGATGAAGCCTACCTGGGGATGGATGCACCGACAAGGGAAATCTTTTATCAAGAACTACTTGAGGATCAATCAAAAAATCCACGGACATTTATATTATCCACTCACTTCGTTTCAGAAATGGATTATTTATTTGACGAGGTGCTTATTTTAGAAAAGGGTGAACTCATTTTACAAGAAGAGTATGAAGAGTTTATTTCCCGTGGAGCATCGATTACCGGC
>CALJVA010000085.1 GCA_937975135.1 uncultured Thermoactinomycetaceae bacterium
CGGAATCCACCACAAAAACGGAGCAAAATGAAATGGCTAGGTGGGCTAGGTGTTTTGTTGCTTAGTGTAGGTAGTAAGTTGAAGTCAATCTTGTCCCTACTTAAGTTTGGCAAGTTTGGGGCTACTTTTTTCAGCATGCTTGTCTCCATTGGTGGATATGCACTGCTATTCCCATGGCAAATGGCACTTGGGCTTGTAATGATGCTCTTTATCCATGAAATGGGACATGTATGGGCAGCGCGAATCAAAGGGCTTCCTGTTTCAGCACCGGCCTTTATCCCTTTTTTGGGAGCACTCATTATTATGAAAAAGCAACCACCGGACGCAAAAACAGAGGCATTTGTAGCGTTTGGTGGTCCTCTGCTTGGTACTTTGGGTGCACTGGGGTGTTTTGGTTTGGCGCTGTGGACAGGGCATGAGCCTTTATATGCCATTTCCCTGATCGGATTCTTTATCAATCTCTTTAATTTGCTCCCGATCCATCCCTTAGACGGAGGACGGATTGTGACCGCTGTTTCCCGTTGGCTATGGGTACTGGGACTTTTGGGTGGGATATGGTTGGTTTATCTATTCCGAAGTCCACTCTTATTAATCATCCTGATATTTTTTGTGATACAGCTATGGTCTTCTTTTTTTGGTGAGAAGAAGGAAGTTCGTAAAATAGGCGACACAATTCAAGTAGATACAGCGCATTTTACCGATTATGAATGGTTGTTGCCGGCGGAAAAACATGAACGGGTTCTTCCGCATATCCAGTATTGTGATGTGGAGACAAGGGAGGTTTACTGTGCGGTAGTTTATCCAGGCCTTGGGGTGATTGGTCGACTCAAAGGGTATTCTGGAGAAATTCACCAAGTACGTTTGACACATACCGATCGGAAGGTTGAGGAAGGATCAAGCCATCTCCTGTTACATTTGGAAGTACACTATACACCTTCACCGGAAGAGGATAGCTCCCTGCGAAAGAATCAACAGTATTACAAGGTACCTCCTTGGACCCGGTTTTTTTATGGCATTGCTTATTTTGGTTTAGCCGCTTTTTTAGTTTATATGATGATCTTGGCAGGAGAATTTACCGCTGAAGGATTACCCGCAAATGAATAAGTGGTTCAATTATGTGTGTGAAAAAAGAATCCTTTCCAAGGGGTGTTAAGCAGCGAAGCACTTCTGGTCCAACGGTAACAGTGCGAAGTGGTTTTGTGCCTCTGGGGCAGGTTAGAAGGTACTGTGGTTGAAATTTAAAATTGCTAGATGGACGAAATCCTTAGCAATAAGACAAAGGAGAAGGAGAGTTGTGGCAGTTATTCTCATTGTAGAAGATGAAGTGGAATTGGCCCGCTTAGTATCAGAACAGCTACAATTGGACGGCCATGAGACACTCATTGCTGAAAACGGGCTAAAAGGATTAGAGATGTGGGAGGAACATCGTCCCGACCTAATTATCCTTGATTGGATGCTGCCCGAGATGGATGGGGTAGAAGTGTGTCGGGAGATTCGCCGTCACTCCATCGTACCTGTGCTGATGTTAACCGCCCGAGGAAATGAGATGGAGCGAGTATGGGGTCTTGAAGTTGGGGCCGATGATTATATGACGAAACCCTTTAGTATGCGTGAGCTCCAGGCTCGGGTACGGGCGTTGTTACGCCGGGTTGCTTTAATGCGCCGTGAAATAGGGGTAACACATGCTGAAAAAGAAATAAACCATGGATTTATTCGTCTTCTACCTGATCAAAGAGAAGTGCTGGTAGACGGTACGGCTCTTGATTTAACTCCCAAAGAGTATGAGCTATTAAAACTCTTTCTCACACATCCAGGGCGGGTATTTAGTCGTGCTTATTTATTGGAAAAAGTATGGGATATTGCCTATGATGGAACGGATCGCTCCGTTGACACCCATGTTTCCCGGTTACGTCGTAAATTGGGAGCTTACTCGGGAACCATCCAGACAGTTTGGGGTTCAGGGTATAAGTTTTTGCCAAATTCCGCAGCAACTCCAACCCATGAAAAAAATGAATAAGAACTTGCTTTCATAGTCGATGGATCTACAAGCCCAATGGGGGTTTGTGGATTCATTTTTATTTGGGGGGAAGATTACATTTTTGACACACTTTCCTTCCACTTTTGCAATCATTTTTCTTTAGAGTGGATGTAAGCTCATACTGCACGAAGGGAGTATTTCGACTCAACGGAGGGGGATTCTTTTTGAAGCCAAAAGGAATGTGGACGGCTGGACGATTACGTGCCGGACTGGAAGCATATTTTCCGTCTGTGATGTTATCCTTTTTTATTTATATGAGCTCAGGGAATTTAGTTACTTTTGGTTGGATAGCGATTTTATCCATCGCCGCTTTTTTTTGGGGAATCTTTTGGCCGGCTTATCGGATAAAGAGAGCGCCCCGCCCTATGCTCAAGAGAATTCGTTATTGGGCAGTTTTCCTTATCATTTATACTTCCTTCTCCTATGTTTTTGATTCGTTATTGCAATGGATATTTGGTTTACCTCCAATTATGGTTGAAAACCCAGAGCTTTTTGAAGAGACATCGATATCTGATTTAACCATTTACATCATTGCTGGAATTTTGTTAGTGATTGCGATCATTGGAGCTCGCCTCTTTACTTGGTTGGTTGCAATCTTTTATGAATGGGTCTCCCGCCGGTTGGTTCGCCAGTTTACCCTTTCCCATATTGGCATGTTAATCATTGTTTTTTGGCTGAGTGGTCTGTTTGCGTTTATCTATATGGCAGCTTGGAATTTACCCAATAAAGTTCAGGGAATTGAAGAAGTAGAGAATGTTGCCAAATGGACTACTCCTTTAATCGAGGAACAAGAACTTTCCCAACTAGAGCAATGGTTACAGCAGGTCAAAAAGAAAAATTACAGGGTAAATTGGTATTCAACCGAAGAGGAGATTCTTTATGAAGAATGGCGGGTGTATGATAAACAGGGACAACTCCTTGCAGCAACAAAACCAGGAAGCCCAGGTTCACTTCAAGAAGAACGGCAGTTGGTAAAACAAGCGCTGGAATGGTATAAGGTGGATTCCCAATTGGTGAACCCTGACACCAATCGTTACCTTACAGTTGCGCCTATTTTTGACTCCAAGTACAAGATTATAGGAGCCGTTGTGTTAGAAAGGGACGTGGCTCAAGAGATTCATATGGGATTGCTAGTCGTTTATTTTTTGATTTTTTTACTCCTCTCCTTTGGTGGGACATTTGTTGCCCTACTATTAGCGCTGATTATCGCCTCTTTGTTCGGTTATATGCGGGCACGGCAATTGACTCGTCGGTTTCAAAAGGTGGCGCTGGCAGCAGAAAAATGGTCCAAGGGAGAGCTCTCCTATCGAGTTCCCATTGATCTTCCTGATGAATTAGGAGTTCTCAGTGGACAATTAAACCAAGTGGCGGGATCCTTGCAGGAGGTAAATGCGAAGTTGGCTGCGGAGAAACGTTATGTAGAAACCCTTTTACATTCACGAAAAGAGTGGATTTCCAATATATCTCACGAACTTAGAACTCCGGTAGCAGTGATTCGTGGCCATTTAGAAGCTTGGGAGGCAGAGGAAGATCAGCATAAGGCAGCCAACCGTCTCAAGATTTTGAACCGTGAGGTGCGACGATTGCAAGGAATGATTGATGAATTGTTTTTGTTAGCAACCCAGGATGAAATGAATCGAGAAGAAGAAGCGTTACCCCTCGAAGAAGTCAACGTAAAGGAACTTTTAAAAGAAGTACATGAAGCCTTTGCTCCCATTGCTTGGAATGAACGGCAAATCAGTATTGAAAAGAGTCTAGAGGTTGATGACTTGCAGATTCAAGCACACGAAGTCCGGTTACGACAGATCCTTCACAACCTGGTGCGCAATGCACTTCGTCATACACCGGAGGGAGGACTGATTCTTCTATCGGCCACAGTAGAAAATGAGAATATATGTATTGATGTGATCGATACCGGTTCCGGTATTCCAGCTGAAGAACTTCCTCATGTGTTTGAACGTTATTATCGGGGTCGTGTGGTAGATGGCCGCTACCAAGGGTCCGGTATTGGGCTAGCTCTTGTGAAGGAGTGGATTACCGAAATGGGAGGAAAGATTGAGATTACAAGTGAGGTAGGGAAAGGAACTCAAGTCCGTCTCATTTTTACCAGATCATAATGCTTGATAGAAAAAGAAATAGGAGAGGTTGCGGGGTGGAGACGATAGAGCAAATAAATGGGGAATACTCTTTTACTCGACGATTACGTACTTTTGGAGCTTGGGGACTTTTGTTTTGCTTTTTTTCTCTCATTTTTAATGGCTTCTTAATGATGGAGTGGGTGCAAACGGAAGAAGGATTGTGGCAAGTCGTGGAGAGAGAAGATCCATCTTTACTTCTTGCACTCATGTTTTTTGTGGTTCTATTTATCGGACTTGTTTCTCTGTTGGTTTTCTTGATAACCGGATTTATCACCAAGTTTCACTACGAACGTCAGATGCTTCCGCGAAAGATTGGTTTTACTGAATTCGCCTTTTATGCTGCATGGGTGTTTATATCCATCTCTTTAGTGGAAATTGGGGTAATGTTATTTGTCCCTGGAGCAGATGAGACGGATAAAATTGCTTGGTACGATGCGCTCCTTCCCTCTTTGCTCATGGCGGGGATAGGACTGGTATTATATCGCCGTAATCTTTCTTTTCTTGGTTTCCAAAAACCTACTTCTTATCGGTGGATGATTCTTGTATGTATTCTCCTCTATGCTGTTGTATATTTTCTCGATGAATGGATCATCGATTTGACCACGAGTATTGCTGGGATTGATCCTGTCTCCTATCGAGAGAATTTGATTTATGACACATTGAATGATGCCAAAGCGACTAGTTGGTTTATATTATTTCTACTTGTTTTGGATGTTGGTGTCATCGGTCCGATTGCGGAGGAGGTTTTCTTTCGCGGTTTCCTACAACAAGCTTTAGTGCGACGGATGGGGACGATCGGAGGAGTGCTCTTGGCTTCCTTTGTCTTTGCCGCCTTCCATGTCGATATTGCCTATTTTGCTCCGCTTTTTCTCAGTGGCTTGTTATTGGGAATTTTGCGGGTCGTGTTCCGCAGTCTCTGGGCACCCATTTTACTGCATATTATAAACAACACCGTTGCTGTGGTGTTGGGGCTTTTATAAACGAAGACAAAAAAATAAATACACTTCTGTAACAATTCCTTCTGAATCTCGTAACACCAAGAAATTAGGATATAGGTAATCCTGTGAAAAGAATTGATTCTTGGGAGGGGATCGTTGTGGATGCAAAGTTGGTAAATGGAGAAAAGCCTTCTTTATTCGGTTTTATATTTTCTCCTCAGGAACAATTTCAGCGTGTGAAAGAGAATCCGGTTTTTGCTTGGCCCTTGTTTTGGTTTCTCCTGCTCTATGCGATTTATGGAGCGGCATTAAGCTATTTTAGTTTGGAAACACCTGAGGGACGTGAAAGCTTGGCGATGATGGGCTCCAGTGCAAAATGGATTATGCCCCTTATATTGGGGATAACCATGCTAATTGCTGCACCAATTATCCTACTCTTTCTTACTGGATTTCACCGTTTGTTGATGATGTTGTTTCAGGGAGAGGCCACTTTTCGTCAATTGTTTTCCCTTAATGCTCACCTCTATATTCTTATGGGGATTGGCGGGTTGATTCATATCATCTATTTATCCATTGTAGGTGTGGGATCAAATTATGAAGCTTTCCCCACTAGTTTAGCGGCGATTTTCCCGGCAGAAGGTACGCTATGGGTTTTCTTATCTAGTATTGAAGTGTTTGCGATTTGGAAATTAATTTTAAGTGCTATGGGTTTACGAGTGTTAGGGGATATTTCGAGTGGAAAAGCCTGGGCGATTGCGCTGATTCCCTTTGTCTTATCGGTTTTGATCAATGTGGGTGTGGCTGCTCTAATGTCAACGATCAATCTAGATATGGCAATCTCTTAAAATCGGAGGCAATGGAAGAATGAAAAAAAAGATATGGATTGGCCTAGGAGTTATTTTACTCATTGGAGTAATGGTAGGGACGGCAATTTATCGTAATGCTGATGCAGCCATCGAGGTTACAGTGACACAACTGAAAAAAGAAGAACTAAATGAAGTGATTTTGGTTTCAGGAACGCTTCAACCCGAAAAATCCTTTTCTGTCTATCCGGAAGTAGGTCGTGGTTCACCAGAATTGCAAGTGAAATTGGGTGACAAGGTGAAAAAAGGGACCACCCTTGTCAAGTATGAAAATCCTAGCTTCCAGGTGAAGAGCAAGTTGCAAGGAACAGTCGTTTTTATTGGTGATTCCCATCAAGGGGGTTCTCAGCCATTGGTTATTGTAGCTGATCCCGCAAAGCAGAAAGTGATCGCCGAGGTATCGGAGTTTGATGCATTGAAGATAAAGAAAGGACAAAAGGTAACCGTTCGTTCTGATGCACTTCCTGATAAAAAATGGTCGGGAAAAGTAATCCAAGTTGGAGATTATCCACAATCCACCGAGGGAATCGGAGGTTCATCTTCACAAATCATGTACCCGGTGGAAATAAGCTTGGATAAGGCTGCTTCTGTAAAGTTGGGTTCGCGGCTGATCGTGGAGATTACAACGGATTCTCAGTCTGTCGATAGTTTACCTGAAGATGCGGTGGTTCATCGAGATGGAAAAGATCTTGTTTTTGTAGTTGACCAGGGTCGGGCAGTGGAGAAGGAAGTGAAGTTAGGAATTAGCGGAAAAGGCAAGGTGGAAATTGTTTCAGGTGTGAAGGCGGATGAAGAGATTATTGCAAAGCCACCACGGGATCTGGAAGATGGGATGGAAGTGAAGGTAAAATGATTCAGTTGGAAGAGGTTGATAAGGCGTACCAGATGGGAAGCATGACAATCCCTGTTCTCAAAGGAATTAACTTGATCATCAATGAAGGTGAGTATGTAGCAATCATGGGGCCATCAGGTTCAGGAAAGTCAACTTTAATGAATCTGATTGGCTGTTTGGATCGCCCTACATCAGGTCACTATTATCTCAATGGTGAGGATGTATCCAAAGCAGATGAGAGAAAATTGGCGGCTGTACGTAATCGACAGATTGGTTTTGTATTTCAGCAGTTTCAGCTTTTACCGCGGATGACAGCCCAAAAAAATGTAGAGTTGCCCTTAGTTTATGCAGGGGTTTCGCAAAAAGAGAGAACCAAGCGAGCAATTGAAGCATTGGAAAAGGTGGGCCTGGGGGATCGCAAGGATCACCGGCCCACAGAATTGTCCGGTGGCCAGCAGCAACGGGTTGCTATTGCCCGAGCATTAATCAATAACCCATCCATTATACTGGCCGATGAGCCTACCGGCGCTTTGGATACCAGTTCTGGTCAGCGAATTATGGATATTTTTGATCAGTTGCATCAAGAGGGGCGAACCGTTGTGTTGATTACCCATGATCCAGAAATAGCAGCCCGTGCTCATCGGCAAATTTTGCTTCGTGATGGACAAATTGTTGAAGATCAGAACCAGGGTAAGGAGGTAAGTGGATGAGTTTGTGGGAAAATGTCAAAATGGCATTGGATGCAATTTGGGCGCATAAACTACGTTCCATCCTTACCATGGTCGGAATCGTGATTGGTGTTGCGGCTGTGATTATCATCGTGGCCATTGGGCAAGGTGGGGAGGCAGAATTAACGAGCGCGCTTACAGGTGATGGGAATAATGTGATTATCCAGCCCAGCAGTAAGTTTTTCATGGAAAACAATGGAGTGATTCCGCCTGACTTTATTACTGATCTCGACCTTCAGGGATTGCGGCAAATCAAAGGTGTAGAAAATGTGATTACATTGAGCTATGAAACCAAAAGTTTATCCTTTCGCGAAGAAGAAGTGGATGATGTTTTTATTTATGGCATGAACGATAATGCTGTATTAGAAAGTTCAGGACTTAAGGTGGCTGAAGGGCGAGCCTTTCGACCCGCAGATTTTCAAAGCGGGAATGCAGGTGCTTTGATTAGCCATAAATTGAAAGAGAAATTATTTGGTGAAGAAGATCCCTTAGGGCAAATAATACGAATCGGTAACCAACCGGTGGTGGTTACTGGCGTACTGGAACCACCAGTCGGCTTTCTTGCTTCATTGCAGGAGATGGAAGTATATCTTCCTCAGCGTACTTGGAGCAACGTTTTTGGAAAATCGGAAATTATGCAAGTGATGTTGGAAGTAGATCAGCCTGAGAATATGATTGAAGTGGGAGAAAAAGCGGTAAATCTGCTTCATCATAATCACAATGCAACGGATCGTTATGAGGTGCTTAATTTACAGCAGATTGGAGATATGATTAGTGGCATTACTCGAGTGATGACAGTAGTGATCGGGAGTATCGGCGGTATTTCGCTCTTGGTTGGCGGAATTGGTGTGATGAATATTATGCTGGTATCAGTAACTGAGAGAACTCGGGAGATTGGTATTCGAATGTCACTGGGAGCGACACGAACCCATATCCTTGTGCAGTTTTTGATCGAGTCGATCACATTATCCGTGATAGGTGGTCTGGTGGGCATCTTACTGGGAAGTGGGGTAGCGGCTCTGATTACCTTACTCTCTCCATGGAATGCAGTGGTTTCCTGGCCTGTGGCTTTAGGTGGTGTACTATTTTCCATGCTCTTCGGAGTAATCTTCGGTCTCTTACCAGCCAATAAAGCGGCTCGTTTAAACCCAATTGAATGTTTGCGACATGAGTAAAGAAATGAATTATTTCACCTCTACCTGCAATAGGGTAGAGGTTTTTTCCTAATTTGGTTTAGAAGATGGAGAGAAAGAGCAAATCTGCTCTTGGATATCGCTTTTCTGTTTGTATTTGTCTGCTGTGGATTGTGAAGGAAAGATGTTGATCCATTTTAGCCAAATTGATAAGGATGACCGACGACACTCTTTTACTTCTTGCTCAATACGTTTACTTTCCGTTTGCAGATACCAGCTCATGTTGTAATCATCCATCATGTCGATTCAGTTTCCCCCTGAATATTATCCTACAGGCTTAAATCCTGTAGTTTTTGTTCTTCGTCCGTCACAATCTGTTCCTAAGTAAGAGGCATAAAATGTTTGAAACAATGGGTCTGTTTTTTAGATCGAAGGGCAGGTCAAGTAGCCCTTATTTTTCACTAGGGGCACCTTGATTGCTATGGGAGTTATAAGGATCTTTCTTACTTAGTTTTCCAATTGCGACGCACTGTTCCTAATAATACATATATAACCAAAGATTGTCAATGGTGTTATTTAATTATTTTTCATTTGCATAGGTTTATTGAGAAATAGATTCAAAACTGAAGATTAAAAGGTACCAGTTCCATTGACAAAATATAACCATTTCTGATACTTTACATGTGATCAGCGTGATACTTGTGTAATTCGGTCCCTTGCCACTTAAAGAGTTACCCTTTGTAATGGGATCAGTGGCATATAAATGGACCAACCAAGATAAGTTTTTAAGGTATACAAGAACGGAATGAATGATCGAACTTATATGTTCAGTGTTACGAAAAAAATTTAGGGGGGATGGCCGCACTCCCTTTCCAAGAGGTTTGGGACTGCGCCCAATGGCATGAAACGCACGTTGGTGATTTTGCTTATCTGTTCATCCTTATTTGTTTTGACAGGCTGCTCCACCTTAATGAGTTTGGCGAAAAAGGAAGGGGAGCTTTTAGCTGCAGAAAAAAAGAAAGAAGAAAAGGAAAATGAAGCAGATCGGCAAGAAATAGCTTCTGAGGACGATGACTTGGACGATGAGATTGTGACTGATGAAGATCTTAACCTAGAGATTCAACCTGACACAGATTTCTCTTCTCCAGATAATGAGAAAGGACTTGTTTTGGATGGCCGAACATGGAAGTTAGGGCATCGACAAGAGAGGCAGGGCAACTTCATCTATGAGTTTGTCCAGGAAAATGAGACTGTGGAGAATTGGACAGAACTGATTACAATACAAGGATTTGCGAATGCGATTCCAGCTAAGCATTTCGCTCGTCGATTGGAACAATCATTGCGCCGGGAAGTAAAGGGTGAATTGACCTGGAATATTCTTGAGGAAAAAGTAGAAGGAACGAAAAGTGGAATGATTTATGAGTTTATCGTCCTCAATGATCCTCGGGAAGATGACCAACATGAAGTAGGGGTTATTTACTCTGATCCAGAAGGTCTTTATGTATTTCACTATGTAACAAAAAAGGCACCGATGTCAGAGCCTGAGAAATTAAAATGGATCAATATATTGCGCAATGGATTAAAGGATGGCAGTGAATCAAGTGGAAGCAGTGGATTTTAGTTGCTGAAATCATAGGAGGGAAAGCACTTTCGCGTGCATCATTTAAATGAGACAATTAGTAAAAGATCATGCCTTTATCTTTGATATGGATGGGACTCTTTTTCAAACAGAAACTTTAGCGATCCCAGCTTTTTACCGTACATTTGATCGGTTGGTGGAACAGGGCCTCTATTCAGGCACTTTTCCTACAGAGGAACAAATCCAGTCTTCCTTTGGAATGACCACTAAGGAATTATGGATACATTTATTACCCGATGCGAATGAGGAAGTTCGGAAACAAGCAGATCAATGGATGTTAGAAGAAGAGCTTCACTTGTTACAGCAAGGTAAAGGAGCCCTTTATCCCGGTGTGACATCTGTCCTTCATCAATTAAATGAAGTTGGGTGGCCCTTGTTTATTGCCAGTAATGGGATGGGGGCATATGTACGAGGGATTGTTGAGGTCCATGGTTTAAGATCATTATTTAAAGGGATTTATACCGCAGGGGATTATCAGACAGATGCCAAAGAGAATCTTGTAAAAATACTGATGACAGAACATCACATCACCGGCGGCTATATGGTAGGGGATCGGAGCTCCGATGTACGAGCAGGAAAGAAGAACGGATTAACAGTGATCGGTTGCAAATATGCTGATTTTCCACAGTTTGGTCAAGAGATGGAACTAAAAGAAGCCGATGTGATTATTGAATCATTTCTGGACTTATTGAAGATCTGAGAGGGACGATGAATCATCGTCCCTTAAATTATTGGTTTTTAGGATACTTTGTTTTTAACTAAACACCTCTCCGCCCAATATTCCATATATTTAGGCAGTTGCAGCCCATTTTTCTGTATTGTGTTCTGTATTAAATCCAGGCACCTTCGGAAAAAATAAAAGTACCCTCTTGGCAAATCGTGTCATGGGCATTATAATAAAATCAGATAGGTCAAAGATAGTCAAGGTCAGCAGGAGGTAGGTTGATGTCGAGTATCTCGGACATCATTGAATATTATTTAAAAAAGAGCATACAAGAAAGTAGTTCAGGGAGCATTGAAATCAAACGGATTGATTTGGCGGATAAATTTCAGTGTGTACCATCACAGATTAACTATGTGATCTCCACCCGTTTTACCCTTGAAAAAGGCTATATTGTCGAAAGCAAGCGTGGTGGAGGAGGGTATATTCGAATTCGCAAAGTTCGCTTTCCTCACGGCTGGGCTACGATGAAACTTTTGCTTAGCCAGATTGGTCAATCTATGGATCAGTCGGCAGCGGAGGATGTCATTGACCGTTTAGCTGATGAAGGATTATTGACGGAGCGAGAAGCTCGTCTGATGCGTGGCTTGATTTCTCGCAAGGTGATCAAGCTACCAATGCCTGTTCGTGATCAGGTGCGGGCACGAATGATGCAAACTCTGGTGACGACATTGTTCGCCGAAGGAGGAGAGTAATGCCGTGCAATGTCAGGAATGTGGAAAACGGCCAGCAACCCTTCACTATACAAAGATTATTAATGGAGAAAAAAGTCAATTTCACCTTTGTGAAGTATGTGCTCAAGAACATGGGGAAGCGATTCCGGGTTGGAATCATAATTTCTCGATTCATCACTTATTATCTGGGTTCCTTAATCTGGACTCGACTGGACAAGGAAGTGAGGAAGGATTGGGACCCCGTTCCCAGGTATTACGCTGTCCAACCTGTGGTTTAACCTATAATCAATTTGGTAAAATTGGTCGTTTTGGATGTAGTGATTGCTATGCGACCTTTGGCAAACGACTCGGCCCTCTCTTTCGCCGTGTACATGGACATACAACCCATCGTGGCAAAGTGCCAGCCCGCACAGGTGGAAAGCTGAAGCTTCGGCGGGAAATCGAGCAGCTGCAGCTAAGTCTGGAGCGTTGTGTTCAGCGTGAGGAGTTTGAAGAGGCAGCCCGTTTACGTGATCGGATTCGTACTTTGAAACAAAAAATAGAAGAACAAGCTTAAAGCACAATCAGTAAATCTTAAGTTTACTATAAACAGGATTAATTTCTTTCACAGCATTTAAAGGGGGATCGCTGTGTCATTTGAACAGTTTATGGATAAAGCTATTAGTGAGTGGATGAAAGGAAATGGTCCACAATCGGAGATTGTTATCTCCAGTCGTGTTCGCATTGCACGCAACCTAGATGGGTTTCCCTTTCCCATGTTAAGTACATCATCGCAAGCGAAGCAAGTTGTACAGCGTGTTTATGAAGTTTTACAAGAAGATTTACAAAACCTACCGGAATTTAAAAATGCAAGACTGATCCAGATGGATGATCTACAAGACTTAGATAAGCGTGTTTTGATGGAAAAACATCTGATCAGTCCACACCTTGCAGATGAATCCCGGCACGGTGCGGTTATTTTAAGTCAGGATGAATCGATTAGCATAATGATCAATGAAGAGGATCATCTAAGGGTTCAGTGTCTTTTCTCCGGGTTTCAATTAGAAGAAGCTTGGGAATTGGCAAACCGACTTGATGACGCCTTTGAACAAAAGTTGAATTACGCTTTTGATGAGACGCATGGATATCTTACGAGCTGTCCAACAAATGTTGGGACCGGCATTCGCGCTTCTGTAATGGTACATCTGCCGGCATTGGCGATGACTGGCCATATCAACCAACTTTTGCCTGCTATTGCCCAGGTAGGGCTTGCAGTACGTGGTATCTATGGGGAAGGAAGCGAGACATTAGGCAATTTATATCAGATTTCCAACCAGGTGACACTTGGCCAGACTGAGATGGAGATTATCGACAAGTTAAAAGGTGTTGTGCGGCAGGTCATCGAGCATGAACAGAGAGCACGGCGCCAGGTTATGGAACGCTCTCCGATTCAGCTGGAAGATCGGGTTCTTCGTTCCCTTGGAATATTGAAATACTCCCGAATGATCGACTCAAAAGAAGCAATGAGTCGACTCTCTGATGTGCGTTTAGGAATAGATTTAGGATTTATCCAAGGAATCCAAGCCAGTGTGATGAATGAATTAATGGTGATGACACGACCTGGATTTTTACAAAAATATGCTCAGCAACGACTGGAACCAGGAGAACGAGATGTCCGGCGCTCCGTACTGATTCGTGAGCGACTTTCAATGGAAAACGCACACTAAGGGCAACCTAAAAGCGCTGAAGCCGCAACCGGGTAAAGTCGAAGAACACTCTCAAGTTAAATCCTATGAGCCAATAACAAATAATTAAAGAGAGGTGTTTTACTATGATGTTTGGCCGACTAACAGAACGTGCACAAAAAGTGTTGGCCTTGGCTCAAGAAGAAGCAGTTCGTTTGGGGCATAGTAATTTAGGAACAGAGCATATTTTGCTAGGTTTGGTACGTGAAGGAGAGGGAATTGCTGCTAAAGCACTGATGGGTCTCGGATTGGGTCTCGAAAAAATTCAGAAAGAAGTAGAGGCCTTAATTGGTCGAGGTCAGGGTGAGCCAAGCAGTATCTCCTATACGCCCCGAGCGAAAAAAGTGATCGAACTGTCCATGGATGAAGCACGTAAGTTGGGCCATACCTATGTAGGGACTGAGCATATCCTATTGGGTTTGATTCGGGAAGGTGAAGGTGTGGCAGCCCGCGTTCTCAATAATTTAGGGGTTAGCCTGAATAAGGCACGACAACAAGTTCTTCAATTGTTAGGAACTAATGAGACCATTACAGGAGGTCAAGGGGCAGGTAGTGCAGCCAATACTCCAACCTTAGACGGCCTTGCTCGAGATTTAACTGCCAGTGCCCGTGAAGGAAAACTGGACCCTGTGATTGGGCGAAGTAAGGAAACAGAGCGTGTGATCCAAGTTCTTTCCCGTCGCACGAAAAATAATCCTGTTTTAATTGGAGAACCTGGGGTCGGAAAAACGGCGATTGCTGAAGGATTGGCTCAGCGGATTGTTGATGGAGAAATCCCTGAGACACTTCGTGGCAAACGAGTAATGACTCTCGATATGGGCACAGTCGTCGCAGGAACCAAATATCGAGGAGAGTTTGAGGATCGACTGAAAAAAATTATGGATGAGATTCGCCAAGCCGGAAACATTATTCTCTTTATCGATGAATTGCATACATTAATTGGGGCAGGTGGGGCTGAGGGAGCGATTGATGCCTCCAATATATTGAAGCCGGCATTGGCACGTGGTGATTTACAATGTGTAGGAGCAACAACATTAGACGAATACCGAAAGCATATTGAAAAAGATGCAGCACTGGAGCGCAGGTTTCAACCGATCATGGTTGAAGAGCCTACCAAAGAAGAAGCAGTGCGCATCTTAGAAGGGTTACGGGACCGTTATGAAGCCCACCATCGTGTCAAGATTACAGATGATGCGATTAAAGAAGCAGTCAATCTATCTGATCGCTATATTACAGATCGTTATTTACCTGATAAAGCGATCGATTTAATTGATGAGGCAGCTTCTAAAGTTCGTCTTCGCTCTTATACAATTCCACCAGAATTGAAGGAATTGGAACAACGGCTGGAAGAAGTGAAGAAGGAGAAAGATGCAGCTGTTCAAAGTCAGGAATTTGAGAAGGCAGCTTCATTACGGGATAAAGAACAAAAATTGCGGGAAGAGCTGGAAATGACCCGCGATCAGTGGAAGGAAGATCAAGGAAAAACCGATTCTGAAGTTACAGCAGAAGATATTGCAGATGTAGTCGCAAATTGGACGGGAATACCCGTGCAAAAGCTGGCCCAGGAAGAATCTGAACGGCTTTTAAATATGGAAAAGATTCTTCATCAACGGGTAATCGGTCAGGAAGAAGCAGTCAAATCCATATCTCGTGCCGTTCGACGGGCGCGGGCAGGATTGAAAGATCCTAAACGACCGATCGGATCGTTTATCTTCCTTGGCCCAACAGGAGTTGGAAAAACAGAGCTGGCTCGTGCTCTAGCAGAGGCACTTTTTGGTGATGAAGATGCGATGATTCGGATCGATATGTCGGAGTATATGGAGAAACACGCAACCAGCCGTTTGGTAGGGGCGCCTCCAGGATATGTGGGCTATGATGAAGGGGGGCAGTTGACGGAGAAAGTTCGTCGTAAGCCCTATTCTGTGGTTCTTTTTGATGAAGTTGAAAAGGCGCACCCTGAAGTATTTAATGTCTTGCTGCAAGTTTTGGAAGATGGTCGGTTAACCGATGGAAAGGGTCGAACCGTTGACTTTCGGAATACGGTGATCATCATGACCTCCAATGTTGGAGCAGACACGATTCGAAAGAATACCCGTCTTGGATTTACTACCGGAGATGAAGACGGGTATGAAAATATGAAAGAAAATGTGATGCAGGAACTTAAACGAAGCTTCCGACCCGAGTTTTTGAACCGGATTGATGATGTGATCGTTTTCCATTCTCTAAAAGAGGAGCATTTGGAGAAAATCGTTGAGTTAATGGCAGAAGAATTACGAAAACGCTTGAAGGATCAGGAGATTGATTTTGTCTTGACTGATGCTGCCAAAAAGCATTTAGCCAAAGAAGGATTTGATCCGACCTATGGAGCACGTCCTTTACGTCGGGCGATTACAAAACATATTGAGGATCGTCTTTCTGAGGAGCTTATCCGTGGTACTATACAGCGAGGGGATCGCGTTAAGATCGATGTACAAGATGGGAAATTAACCGTGGAGCAGCTTGAGAGAGGTTCAGTAAAATCAGAAGCTACAGCAGAATAAAGTGAAGCAAATGAACTCATCCCCTCATTAAGGAGGGGATGAGTGCTGTTGTTAAGAATTTCTGATACAATTAAAGGGAAGAATTCGAAGGATTGGGGGCCTATTGTGGCAAAGGTCAAATCAAAATTTACTTGTCAAGAATGTGGCTATCAATCTCCCAAATGGATGGGCCGTTGCCCGGGATGCGGTGAATGGAAAACGCTTATCGAAGAGATTGCTCACAAAAGCAGCGATTACCGATCACAGAAAGCGATTGTTGCCAAGCCTATTACTCAAGTAGAACGATCACAAGAGGTACGTAATGATACGGGATTGCGGGAGTTAAATCGGGTGCTGGGAGGAGGTTTGGTTCCAGGTTCCCTAATTTTAGTAGGTGGAGATCCGGGAATCGGTAAGTCAACCCTTCTTCTGCAGACCTCTTATCAATTGGCTTCCGATGGTATGACAGTTTTGTATGTTTCCGGTGAAGAGTCAGCTGAACAGACCCGACTCCGCGCAGATCGTTTACATGCACTTCACGATCGCTTGCTCGTCGCTGCGGAAACAGATTTGGAGCGGATTGCTACTCTGGTAGAAAAAGAACAGCCAAAGTTGGTGATTATCGATTCAATTCAAACGGTTTATCATCCAGAAATAGCCTCTGCCCCAGGCAGTGTTGCTCAAGTCCGGGAATCAACAGGTCGCTTAATGCGTATGGCGAAGGAAAGTGGGATTGCAGTGATGATCGTAGGCCATGTGACCAAGTCAGGAGCAATTGCCGGACCTCGCTTATTGGAACATATGGTAGACGCTGTTCTCTATTTTGAAGGGGATCGTCATCATACATACCGTGTTCTTCGGGCAGTGAAAAATCGTTTTGGTTCAACCAACGAAATAGGTGTATTTGAAATGCGTTCAACGGGTTTGGTTGAAGTTGACAATCCATCTGAGATTTTCTTATCTCAACGTCCCGTTGGAGTTGCTGGCTCATCTGTGGCAGCAAGTATGGAAGGTACCCGTCCGCTATTGGTAGAGTTGCAGGCATTAATTGCACCAACCAGTTTTGCTGCACCCAAACGGATAACAACAGGAGTAGATCGTCACCGAGTGGATATGATTTTAGCAGTATTGGAGAAACGACTGGGGATGTTTTTGCAAAACCAGGATGCCTATATTAATGTTGCTGGAGGAATTCGTCTGGATGATCCTGCAGTAGATTTGGCGATTGCGGTGAGTATAGCCTCCAGTTTCCGCGATCGTCCGATTGGTCCACGAGATGCTTTTATTGGTGAAGTGGGTCTTACAGGTGAGGTGCGAGGTGTTTCTCGGGTGGAGCATCGAGTGATAGAGGCATCTAAGATGGGCTTTACACGTGTCATTATCCCCAAGAAAAGTATGAGTGGCTGGACAGCTCCCGAAGGATGTGAACGCATCGGTGTGGAGACTGTGGAGGAAGCTTTAGAAGTCGCGATGGGAGGGGTGATGTGATGAAAGAGGAGGTAACAGAAGACGTATTTGGACGGGATATTCTCCGCCTGGTTGCACCAGGTACTCCTTTCCGTGAGGGATTGGATAATGTATTGGGAGCGATGACTGGCGCATTAATTGTTGTTGGTCATGATGAACGTGTACGTGAGCTAGTTGATGGAGGTTTTTATATTGATTCTCCATTTACTCCAGCATCGTTATATGAGCTTGCCAAAATGGATGGTGCCATTATCCTGAGTAACGATGGAAAAAGGATTTTATATGCGAATACACAGCTTATCCCGAGCAGCTCTGTGCCATCGACGGAGACCGGTATTCGCCACCGGACGGCGGAAAGAACCGCTCGGCAGACCGGTAAGCTGGTGATTGCGATTTCCCAGCGTCGCAAAGTGATTACATTATATATGGGGAATCATCGCTATGCATTGCAAGATATTGGTGTGATATTGACAAAGGCGAACCAAGCAATTCAAACCTTAGAGAAGTATAAATCAGTTCTCGATCAATCTACCACCAATTTAAGTGCGTTAGAGTTTGAAGAGTTGGTCACATTGGGTGAAGTGGCCATGGTGATTCATCGGATTGAAATGGTATTGAGAATTAAAAGTGAGATCCGGCGTTATATTACTGAGCTGGGTACAGAAGGTCGTTTAATCAGTATGCAACTGGAAGAGTTGGTTGCCAATGTGGAGGAGGAGGCAACTCTTCTGATTAAAGATTATTGTGCGGATATAAACCTGATTACTCCCCAGAAGGTTTTAGAACAGCTGAAGAAAATGTCAGCTGATGAGTTGCTTGAGCATACAAATATTGTACGGGCTCTAGGATACCCAGTAACCAATAATATTCTAGATGAAGGAGTAGCGCCACGAGGGTATCGGATTTTGAATAAAATACCACGATTACCCGCTGTTGTCATTGAAAACATAGTTGCTCGCTTTAAAACTTTGCCTAGGGTAATGTCTGCAACAATTGAAGAACTGGATGAAGTTGAAGGAATTGGTACTGTCCGGGCTCGGGCAATTAAAGAAGGACTAAAGCGGATTCAGGAACAAGTCTTTATTGACAGACATATCTAAAAGCCCTAGAATGAAAACCATATGTTTTGTAGAGCCCGTTACGAATCCCTATACATTCATAAGTGTATGGTCTTCTTTTGAATAAAGAAGGTATAATATCTTATATGGAATCCCAGTGTGATACGGGAACGTAAGATAAGACCGTCTACTGGAATGGAGGGATCAAGGTCTTCACCTAAAGACATAGATATTTTTTATTTATTCTGGGGGGTACCCACGATGTTTGCAAAAGCATTGCCCAGTATTTTAACTGTTGGGAACTTATTCTTAGGTATCATGGCCATGATTCTCACTGTTCAAGGTGAGTGGAAGTATGGCGCGATTCTGGTCGTTATAGGTATGTTTTTAGATGGTTTGGATGGTCGGGTTGCTCGGATGTTAAATACACAAAGTGAATTTGGAAAAGAATTAGATTCTCTTTCCGATGTGGTTTCCTTCGGAGTTGCACCAGCATTAATTATGTATATGGCTGTACTGAAATCATTCGATGTAGTTGGGTGGTTAATTACAGCTGTATTTCCGATTTGTGGTGCACTGCGTCTAGCACGGTTTAATGTTCAGCAAGGGGTTCCTGGATATTTTATTGGCCTTCCAATTACAGCTGCTGGGGGCGTATTAGCCACAATGGCCCTTTATAGCGATATGGTCCCCAGTCCCTTCGTCCTTATTTTTGGGATGCTCTTACTTTCCTATTTGATGGTCAGCAATATTAAGTATCCTAATTTCAAAAAAATAGGTATTCCTCGTGGAGTGTATTGGATTGCTCCATTGATTGTGATTCTGTTTGCATGGGTTGCAGCGAAATTTCCCCAGGAGTTTCCTAAGCTGATATTCATTCCACTGGTCTTATACGCGATCTATGGATTGAAAAATACTGTCCGCCGTCGGCGGCGAGAGATGGAAGAGCCTGTTGAAGAGTGGAAACCCTGAGACCTAAAGCAGAATTTAATCATGAAGAGAAGTAGGACAATCTTCATATAAAGGAAAAACCTGAAGGAATGCCTTCAGGTTTTTAATGTTATTGGGAATAGTCAGACTATCATTATTGTGGATGAATTTTTTAAGGAAATGAAGATATGGATGCAACATTTTTTTGGAAGTATACGTTCATAAAAATAGAGGTGCAAAATGAGTAAGGCACTAACTGTTATCGTAAATTAAAAATTCCCAAGGTATTCATCTTATCCAGTTCCTGTTCAAACACTTCTACCAGATCGACGTGAATAAGATTGCAGAGTGCAGCCATATAAAACAGGTTTTTGCCCACTTCATCCTTAATAATCTCTTGACAGTGGTCGCATAAATCACCGGATAAGTGGGTTTTAAATGCATTTTTCAGTTCAGAAAAAGTGGCGTTAGGTGTATAGGGTTGACGGGTCGCTTGAACTTCAATGCATCCGCAGTCGGTGACTGCTTTCATTAAAGCCCGGTTTACACGAACACTTGCTTCTTGATATTTCGAGGAAATATCTAAAAAGCTTCGATGTCGAAGTAGGTGTTGCGCTACTTGATTTTGAAAAACCTTTGGTAATGAATCGCTGAATTTATTATCATTATCCATACAATCTTCCCCTTATAAAGATTGAGTTTGATAACTCCCTCAAAAGAGGATCTCCTCATGATAGAGATAGCAAGGGTTTAAAGACGGAAGATTCCAGCGATATTATTATGCTCATTATATCGACGGCCTGTGAAAGTGTCAAATTTTCCCCTTTTTCCACCCCTAACTTTTTTCTAAAAAAGATATTGACGTTTCGAATGAAAATGTGCTAAGATATACTATTTAATTCATTGACATTACCGTCGGAGATGTGATATATTGGAAATGAATACTGCCTTGGGGGTGGGCGATTTGTTTAATGTTGGAGATCGCGTTGTTTATCCGATGCACGGTGCTGGCGTGATTGAGTCAATAGAGGAAAGAGAGATTCTTGGTCAACGGCAAAAGTATTACGTGATGCATATGCCGATTGGAGATATGAAGGTTATGATTCCCATGGCCAATGTGAAAAGTATTGGTCTGAGGGGAGTTGTGGATGAAGAAACTATCACAGAAGTATTTGAGCGTTTGCGCTCTTCCGATGAGGATGATTCTGGAAATTGGAATCGTCGTTACCGGGCGAACTTAGACAAAATGAAAAGCGGGGATATTTACGAGTTAGCTGATGTTGTGCGCAGTCTGATGTTGCGAGATCGAGATAAAGGACTTTCGACTGGGGAACGTAAAATGTTAGACAATGCGCGACAGATCCTTATTAGTGAACTTGTGCTTGCAAAAAACCTATTGGAGGAGCAAGCGATCGAGCTTTTGGATGAGATGGTAGGATCTGATCAAGGTTCCTCGGATAAATAAATCGGCGGATAAGAATATAAAGGAGAATTTGTTAAATATAGGTTTTACTTTCGTTTGTTTGTCTATAATGATTACCAGAGGAGGTGAAGCCCCATGCTAAAAAGATCGGTGCATCTTGCTTTTCTCCTGATTGGAGCAATGCTGGGCTACTATCTTGGTCCTGCGTTTTTTAACTTTCTTCATGAATCGCCACTCAACTTTGGCGTTGTACCCATGCCTCAATTAATTGGAGCCGCGTTGGGGGCGCTCCTCTTGTATGTGACAACAATATGGCTTACGGGTAATGTTGTTCAGGGGATTCGTTGGAGTGAGGAACGGTTAACAAAAATACCTGCAGTAGATATCTTGTTTGGCTCCCTAGGTTTAATCTTCGGTCTTATCGTCGCATTTCTTATTGAGCCTTCCCTATCAAATCTACCGATTCCAGGTGTCTCTGCGATACTACCCATTTTAGTTTCCGGCTTGCTAGGATATCTTGGTTTTCGTGTCGGGTATAAAAAGCGAGATGAACTGATGTCAATTTTCACCATCAACCGTCAAAATAGGGATGGGCGGAAGAAGGAAACAAGAGGGATTGACCATAAGATCTTAGATACCAGCGTGATCATTGATGGACGGATTGCGGATATCTGTCGGACAGGTTTTTTAGAAGGAACTTTGGTTATTCCCAGCTTTGTGTTGGAAGAATTGCAGCATATTGCAGATTCATCCGATGTCCTGAAACGAAACCGTGGGCGTCGTGGATTAGATATTTTGAATAAGATCCAAAAAGAGTTAGATGTGAAGGTTCTCATCTACGAAGGAGATTTTGAAGAAGTTTCTGAAGTAGATAGCAAACTCGTCAAGCTGGCCAAAGTACTTTCTGGGAAAGTTGTTACCAATGACTTTAATTTAAACAAGGTCTGTGAGTTACAAGGGGTAAATGTACTTAACATCAATGACCTGGCCAATGCGGTAAAACCGGTGGTGCTGCCTGGTGAAGAGATCAATGTTCAGGTGATCAAGGATGGTAAAGAACATGGCCAGGGTATAGCATATTTAGATGATGGAACGATGATTGTGATCGAGGGCGGACGAGAATATATTGGTGAACATATTGACGTACTGGTCACCAGTGTGTTACAAACATCTGCAGGGAGAATGATCTTTGCGAAGCCGAAATTGCTGGAAAAAGCACTATAAAAAGAGAAAAGAATATGTAACCAGTGCCGCCCGCGACAAGAGGGACTCTGTCGCCGGGCGTTGCTTTGTCTCAAGGAGGATTTTTTTGTGAGCGTCGGTGTAATCATACCTGCTGCAGGGCGGGGAAAGCGGATGGGAGCATCTTTACCGAAGCAGTTTCTATCCTTGGGGGATCGTCCGATTTTAGTGCATACGCTTCAAGTTTTTCAGTTTCACCCAGAAGTTGATCAAATTGTAATTGCTACGGGGGAAGAAGATAAGCAGAATGTTTGGGAACTTATAAAAAAGTATCAGTTATCGAAGGTAACTTCAGTGGTTACAGGTGGTGTAGAGCGACAGGACAGTGTTCGTCATGCCCTCAAGCAGTTGCAGACTGACTGGGTATTAGTGCATGATGCCGTCCGCCCCTTTATTTCTTCTGAACGGATTCGCGTACTTCTTAAAGAGGTACGCACTCATGGAGCGGCTGTATTAGCTGTACCAATCAAGGATACGGTAAAACAGGTTGGAAAGAACGGCTTAGTTGAAAAAACACCCGATCGTTCACGACTGTGGGCTGTTCAGACACCTCAGGCTTTTCGGCGCACCCTACTTCAGCAAGCTCATAATGAGGCAGAACAGCACAATGTGGTAGGAACCGATGATGCGATGTTGGTTGAGCGCATAGGCCTTCCTGTGAAAGTTGTGATGGGGGAATATACCAATATTAAATTAACAACACCCGAAGACTTGATAATTGCGGAGAGTTTTTTGGAAAAATTGGAGCCTGTTTTTCCAACGAAGGAATAGAGATCGTTTTAAACTACAATAAAAAGAGAAATAGTGGAGCCATCATCTCCATTCTTAAGGACATGGAGCTTTCTTATGTTAAAGCTTATGTTCGATTGAGAAGGTTTGATGTGGTTTCGATAGATTGTGGAGGGGCTGTAGAAATAACATGATTCGAATTGGACAAGGATTTGATGTACATCGTTTTGTTGAAGGAAGACCATTGATCTTAGGCGGTGTGGAGATTCCTTATCATTTGGGTTTGTTAGGCCATTCTGATGCAGATGTTTTATTACATGTGATTAGTGATGCGATCCTAGGTGCTTTGGGGAAAGGAGATATTGGCACCCATTTTCCCGATACTGATCCTCAGTATAAAGGGGCTGATAGTGGAGAGTTGTTACGGATTGTCTGGGATATGGCGCTAAATGAAGGGTATCAACTAGGAAATGTAGATGCTACAATTATCGCGCAGCGACCCAAAATGTTACCCCATATCCCCGCAATTAGAGAGCGGATTGCTACACTTCTGCAAGTGGATCCTTCACAAATTAATGTAAAGGCAACCACAACAGAGCAATTAGGCTTCATCGGTCGGGAAGAGGGAATAGCCGCATTAGCCGTAGTAAGTCTAGTAAAAAAATAAATCGTATCCCTTGTGGGTACACTTCAAAAATCTAGGGACAACCTATTTCTTATTTGATATTCTGTCATGAAGCGAAGTAATCCCATCATGACCTTATCCATTAAAAAATGACTTTAATATTACAATTGACATCATTACGAGGAGGACCCTTAAAGGATGACGAAACAACCCATGCGTACACGTTATGCTCCTAGCCCAACAGGACATTTACATATTGGCGGGGCACGAACAGCACTTTTTTGTTACTTATTAGCTAAAAAAAATAAAGGATCCTTTATTGTCAGGATTGAAGATACGGATGTGGAACGGAATGTAGAGGAAGCAGCTGAAACCCAACTTGCAGGACTTAAATGGATGGGGATTGAATGGGATGAAAGCATTGATCGAGGCGGACCCTATGGACCTTATCGCTCTATGGAGCGGCTTGATATTTATCATTCCTACCTCGAAAAATTACAGCGGGAAGGTCATGTTTATCCCTGTTACTGTACCTCTGAGGAGTTGGAAGCAGACCGCGAGCGTCAGATGGCCCAAGGAATAGCACCGCGTTACAGCGGCCGTTGCCGCCAATTAAGCGAAGAGGAGAAAGCGGCTTTTGAGGCAGAGGGACGGAAGCCTTGCTATCGTTTTAAAGTTCCCTCAGGAAAAATCATTACAGTAAAAGATGTTGTCCGTGGTGAAGTGCGTTTTGAATCAGATGGGATCGGGGACTTTATCATTGTTCGCCCAGATGGGAGACCCACTTACAATTTTGCAGTTACGATTGATGATGCTTTAATGAAGATAACTGATGTGATTCGGGGTGAAGAGCATCTGTCTAACACTCCGCGACAGGTGTTAATCTACGAGGCTTTAAACTTTCCTGTTCCGAATTTCGCTCATCTATCCCTTATATTAAATCAAGACGGAAAAAAGATGAGTAAACGGGATGAATCGGTGGTACAGTTTGTTGACCAGTATCGTGATCTGGGTTATTTGCCAGAAGCACTGGTTAATTTTATTGCCTTATTGGGCTGGGCTCCAGAAGGGGAAGAGGAGCTTTTTTCGAAAGAGGAACTCATCGAACGGTTCAGTTTAGATCGTGTCTCTAAAGCACCAGCTGTATTTGATCCAGGAAAACTAAAGTGGATGAATAATTATTATATTAAACAGTCCTCCGTCGAACGGATCACAGAATTGGCCATACCCCATCTTGAAGCCGCGGGTAAGATTTCATTACCTCTTACTCCGGAACAGGAAACTTGGCTGAAACGGTTGGTTGCATTATACCAAGAACAGCTTGATTATGTGGCACAAATTGTCCCATTAACAGAAATCTTTTTCCGTGAGGAGATAACTTACTCACAAGAAGCTCAGGAAGTGCTAAAGGGAGAACAGGTGCCAGAAGTGTTGGCTGCGATGTACAGACAGATTAAGGAAGCCGATCAGTTGGATCCTGTTGAAGTTAAAGGGATGTTAAAAAATGTGCAACGTGAGACAGGTCAAAAGGGGAAACGTTTATTTATGCCCATTCGTGCTGCAATTACAGGTGAAGTAAGTGGGCCGGAATTAAATGAAGCCATCTCATTACTAGGAAAAGAGAAAGTGCTGCCCCGTTTAGAGGCATTAATCAATCGCTGATATTTTGGCTTGTTTTTCCCAACTGTTTTGGGTAAAATGCTAAGAAATATGAAAAGGAAAATGTGACGACCGAGAAAGTACAGGGGTTTAGAAACTACAGAGAGGGGTACCATTGGCTGGGAGTACCCTGTTTCTTGCCCCTGGAAGTGCCCTCGCGAGCAGCTGTATTGAAGATGGGAGTAGATACAGCCGGTACCCGCCGTTATGGGTTAGAGTGGAATTAACCTTCCAGGTACCGCATTGAGGAGGACCGGTGCATCAGGTGCCACAATGATGTCACT
>CALJVA010000086.1 GCA_937975135.1 uncultured Thermoactinomycetaceae bacterium
GACCACCGAGATCTACACTCTTTCCCTACACGACGCTCTTCCGATCTCAATAAATTTAAGTCACCTCCGGAGGAGCTGGAAATTAATTTGTAAGGTGAACCTAAGAAGGAGGATGGCAGATGTCCGATCAGAAGCAAGTTAGGAAAAAACGAACGATCGGTGAAACATTGAAGGCAGATCTTCAAGCAGTATTTGACCGAGATCCTGCTGCACGAAGTAAATTGGAAGTAATTCTCACCTATTCCGGCTTGCATGCCATCTGGATGCATCGGATTGCCCATGCGCTTCATAAGCGAAAGTTTTTCCTTCTGGCCCGGATCATCTCGCAGTTTAGTCGTTTTTTAACAGGTATTGAGATTCATCCGGGAGCTAAGATCGGAAAAGGCTTATTTATAGATCATGGGATGGGTGTTGTTATTGGTGAAACCTGTGAAATTGGCGATTATGTAACGATATATCAAGGGGTTACACTTGGGGGAACCGGTAAGGAAAAAGGAAAGCGTCATCCAACGATTGAGGATCACGTGTTAATTGCTTCTGGAGCGAAGGTATTGGGTTCCATGACGATTGGACGTTGCTCGAAAATTGGAGCTGGATCTGTTGTACTTCGTGAAGTGCCACCCAATTCAACAGTTGTTGGTGTACCGGGACGGGTGGTCGTTCAAAATGGGGTTCGGATTCCCCATGATTTGGACCATACCAATATACCAGATCCTGTATCAGAAACATTACGCCAATTACAGGATGAAGTTCTTCAATTGCGCAAGGAGTTGGAAGAACTGCGCCAAGAAAGAAAGGAAGAGCGGAGGGGATCAGCAGAATGTCAATAATGGTTTACAATACGTTAACGCAGAAAAAGGAAAAGCTTCAAACTTTAGAGCCGAAAAAAGTAAAAATGTATGTATGCGGACCAACAGTATATAACTATATTCATATCGGAAATGCACGGGTCTTTGTCTTTTTTGATGTGGTTCGCCGTTATTTAATCCATAAGGGATACCATGTGACTTATGTACAAAACTTTACGGACGTTGATGATAAACTGATCAAGGCATCAAAAGAACAAGGGTTATCTGTGAAAGAGATTGCTGAGAAGTATATCGCTGCTTACTTTGATGATATGGATGCACTAGGTGTACGTCGGGCAGATATTCATCCCAGAGCAACAGAGCATATCGAGGAGATGTTAGAAGCGATCCGTATCTTAATCGAGAAAGGTTATGCCTATGAACGGGAGGGAAATGTGTATTACCGTGCGCAACGGAAAAAAGATTATGGCAAGCTTTCTCACCAATCTTTAGAAGAGCTAAAAGCAGGAGCACGAGTGGAGATAGATGAACGGAAAGAATCACCACTCGATTTTGCTTTGTGGAAACGGGTAGATGACCCTAAGGAAATTAGTTGGGATAGCCCATGGGGTCCTGGAAGGCCAGGGTGGCATATTGAATGCTCCGTAATGTCCAATAAGTACCTAGGAAAGACATTGGATATTCATGCTGGAGGACAAGATCTCTGCTTTCCACATCATGAAAATGAGATTGCTCAAAGTGAGGCGTTAAACGATGCCCCCTTCGCCCGGTATTGGATGCATAACGGTTATTTAAACATCGATGGTGAGAAGATGTCCAAGTCTCTTGGAAACTTTATTCGTGTGCACGATTTGCGGAAAAAAATTTCACCACGAGTAATCCGTTTCTTTTTGCTTTCGGTTCATTATCGTCATCCAATCCAATTTGGTGACCAGCCGATACAAGCTGCCGAAAATGGTTTAAAACGGATGGATACAGCGGTGACAAATCTACAACATCGATTAAAAACAGCTACTCCGGGTCCTATGGATGAGGAAGTCCGTAAAGAGATCGAAAGCCTGACTACGCGCTTTGAACAGGCGATGGATGATGATTTTAATACAGCCAATGGAATGAGTGTCTTGTTTGATGCGGTACGACTGGCGAATGAATGGATGACCCGTGAAGTGATTTCCCAAGGGACGATTGCGGGCATTTTAGATTGGTTTGTACATTTTGGTGGCGAAGTTTTAGGCTTAGTGGATCTTTCTGAAGAAAAGCTTCCCGATAAAGAAATAGAGGCACTTATTCAAGAAAGACAAGAAGCCCGTAAAGTTCGCAACTTTGCTCGGGCTGATGAAATTCGGGATCAGTTGAAAAAAATGGGGATTATTGTAGAAGATACTCCCCAAGGGGTTCGTTGGCGTAGGAAGTAGAGGTGAATGAGATGCTATTAGGGATGATACAGGATACCTTGCCCAAACCCCCGAAGGAGTTAAATGCACTTCTTCTGGCTTACGTAGGGGATGCTGTTTATGAATTGTATGTGAGATACCATCTGTTATCTCAGGGAATGGTGCGGCCCAATGATCTGCAAAAGCGTGCGGTTCGCTATGTGTCGGCGACCGCACAGGCGGAGGTATCACGCCAAATTCAGATGTTGCTTACAGAAGAAGAACAGGACATCCTACGCCGAGGAAGAAATATGCGGGTAGGAAGTGTACCTAAGCGTGTTTCCATGGCAGACTATCGAGCAAGTACTGGTTTGGAAGCTTTAATTGGTTATTGGTATTTATCAGGAGATAAGGAACGGCTGAATGAAATGATGAAAGGGATATTGGAACGAGTGGAAGAGGCGAGGGAAAGTGGAAAATGAATGGGTTTTCGGTCGTCAGCCCGTGTTGGAGCTATTGCGGGCTGGCCGAAAGGTAGGAAAATTATTCGTAGCAGAAGGGGCCGAAGGAGGTGGACTCAAAGTTATTTTGGCACTCGCCCGTGAGCAGGGGATTCCTGTACAGCGGGTGCCGCGTCATAAATTAACGAGACAAGTGGGTGGAGGCAATCATCAAGGAGTTGTAGCTCAGGTTACCCCCTTTGAATATGTGGCATTGGATGAGTTATTTCTACAAGCCTCGAAGCGAAAAGAGGCACCTTTTTTCTTATTATTGGATGGATTAAAAGATCCTCATAATTTGGGATCAATTTTGCGGACAGCAGATGCAACAGGAGTCCACGGTGTGATTATTCCTAAACGGCGTTCTGTTGGGATTACACCTGTTGTGGTCAAAACCTCTGCCGGGGCTGTTGAACATGTGCCGGTTGCCCGAGTTACTAACTTAGGACGTACGATTGATCAACTTAAGGAAGAAGGACTTTGGGTTGTGGGAAGTGATGGGGAAGCAGAACAGAAGTATGACGAAATTGACTACACGGTACCGCTTTTACTCGTTATAGGAAGTGAAGGGGAAGGAATTAGTCATCTGATAAAGAGAAAGTGTGATTTTTTGGCAAGATTACCTATGAAGGGAAAGGTTACGTCCCTCAATGCATCAGTCGCTGCCTCTCTGTTTATGTACGAGGTGCTTCGAGCGAGACGAGGAAATCGGTGATCGGAATGGAAGAATGGCTCATCGTAGATGGTTATAACGTAATAGGGGTTGATTCCGATGGCCTTTTTCCCGTCGATTCATTGGAAGAAGCGCGGTATACCCTGATTAAGATGCTATCAGAATATCAATCGGTTACAGGCCGAAAGGTAATTGTTGTTTTTGATGCTCATATGGTTCCAGGACCAGGGAATCACTCGATTGAAGATCAAGTGATGGTAATTTTCACGCGACGTCATGAAACGGCAGATGAGCGGATTGAACGGTTAGTATCTGAAATGAGCAGTGCAGATCGAAGAATTTATGTTGCCACCTCAGATTATCTGGAACAGCGAATGATCTTTGGTCGCGGTGCGTATCGGATTTCTTCCCCTGAATTGATTGAGGAGATCAAGGAGTTGCGTAAGCAAACAAAAGAAAAAATAGACGAAAGGCAGGTTAAGCGGATCACTCTATTCCATGGTTTAGATGAAGAGACGATTCGAAGATTGGAAGGAATCAGAAGGAAAAAATAGGATGAAATTTGACGTTTTTGTTTCTACTCGGATATAATGATGTCGTGGGCTAGAGTAAACAGGGTCGGAGGGATGATAGTGAGCGTAAATCTTCCAGCGCACACGACAACTGATTACGAGACAATGTCCGACGAAGAGTTAGTTGCAGGTTTTCGATTCGGTAATGATGAGGCCTTGGAACATTTGATCAATAAGTATAAGAATTTTGTCCGTGCTAAAGCGCGTTCGTACTTTCTCATTGGGGCTGATCATGAAGATATTGTGCAAGAGGGTATGATTGGTCTATATAAGGCGATTCGCGATTTTCGTGGGGACAAGCTTGCCTCGTTCAAAGCATTTGCCGAACTGTGCATTACAAGACAGATAATTACCGCAATAAAAACAGCAACACGACAGAAGCATATTCCTCTAAACTCTTATGTTTCTTTGGACAAGCCCATCTATGATGAGGACTCAGATCGAACATTGATGGATGTCTTAACAGGGGGGCGTGTCTCGGATCCAGAAGAACTATATATCAACCAGGAAGAATACCAAGATATCGAAGACAAAATGTCGAAAATTTTAAGCGACTTGGAACGACAGGTTCTGATGCTTTACCTAGATGGACGTTCCTATCAAGAAATTGCAGTCGATCTGAATCGTCATGTTAAATCGATCGACAATGCGTTACAGCGGGTGAAGAGAAAGCTGGAGCGCTATTTGGAAGTACGGGAAGTATAATCTTAAGAGTATGTCATTTATGTTATTGGCTAATAGTTTCTGCCAACTTATTCGACATAAATCAGCAATATCCTTCTTTTCCTTTGATGAAGTTATCTGACCCTGCTTTTATGGTAAAAAAGTATAGACCAAAGTGTTAATCAAATTGTTAATTTTTCAATATTGAGAGGGAATGGAAGGATTGATAGTATAGGAAGTTTATTTTTATAAGGCATCGTTTTAGAGTATGGTTTTTTGGTCTATAATGGGAAATGGACATGTGCTAAGTTACGGATATCTTTTTCAAAGCAATCGTTGTGCTTTGAGAAAGGGCAAAGATTTGACTTTTTCCCTTCAGAGAACCCCTAGATTGATAGGGGCCTTCATTGACACAAAAGGCCTCTTATGATAAAGTTGTTTGGGTATTTTTTATTCCGTATACCGTTCGTTTGGTACGGGTTTCTGAAGGAGGTGTTGGCATGCGCGTGATTATTACCTTAGCTTGCACAGAATGCAATGAGCGAAATTATACGACAACCAAAAATAAGCGCAATCATCCAGATCGGATGGAGCTTAAAAAACATTGCCCCCGTTGCAATGGGCATCGATTGCATCGGGAAACAAAATAACCCAATGCAAATGTATTTTCGACTTTGGGGGTGGCATGCATGAACTTTTTTGTCCGCCTTGGGACGGGCATTAAGCGTAGCGTAACGGGTACAATCAACTTTTTCCAAGGCGGGGTTGCAGAGCTTAAAAAAGTGCGTTGGCCCAGTCGCCAGGAGCTAATCAATTTTACAATTGTTGTTATTGTTACCGTAACGCTGTTAACTCTTTTCTTTTTTGCCGTTGATATGGGAATTGCAAAAGTGGTAGAATGGATCACCACGAAGTCTTGAACCTTATAGACTTATTGGCGTCTTTAAACTTTGCCATAAGGGGGGACAGGGCCCCCATGCCCTGACTTTAATGGAAAAGAATTGGTATGTTGTCCACACGTATTCCGGGTATGAAAATAAAGTGAAGACCAACTTGGAGAAGCGTGTTCACTCCATGGAGATGCAAGATAAGATCTTCCGTGTACTTGTACCTACGGAAGAAGAAGTGGAACATAAAGACGGTAAACGGAAAACCGTGATGCGTAAGGTGTTTCCTGGCTATGTGCTGGTCGAGATGATTATGACGGATGACTCGTGGTACGTTGTGCGCAACACTCCGGGTGTAACCGGGTTTGTCGGTTCCTCTGGGTCTGGTTCTAAACCCACTCCCCTTATGCCGGATGAGGCGGCAGCCATCCTGAGTCAGATGGGAATGGAAGAAGCAAAACCCAAAGTCGATTTTTCCGTCAATGAGAGTGTCAAGGTGAAAGAGGGCCCCTTTGCCAACTTTGTTGGTGTTATTGAAGAAGTAGATGTTAGTAAACAAAAGCTGTGGGTCCTTGTTAATATGTTTGGTCGGGAAACGCCCGTTGAGCTTGATTTCGACCAAGTAGAGAAGCTTTAACATGATCCAGGCACTTGAATCGATCTCGGTCATGCCTTAAAAGGTTTGGCACCTGTATGTTTTTAAGTGGGAGGGCACGTCCCGCATACACCACATCTGGTAAGAGGAGGTTGGTCTTTTATGGCCAAAAAAGTATTTAGAGTTGTTAAATTACAAATCCCAGGAGGAAAAGCAACACCTGCGCCACCGGTTGGTACGGCTTTGGGTCCGGTTGGAATCAATATGATGGGTTTTTGTAAGGAGTTTAACGCTCGGACCGCAGATCAAGCCGGGATGATTATTCCAGTCGAAATCACAGTCTATGAGGATCGCTCCTTCACCTTTATTACCAAAACACCACCAGCCGCTATCCTATTGAAGAAGGCAGCTGGGATCGAATCCGGATCTGGAGAACCAAACACCAATAAAGTGGCAACAATTAAGCGGGATAAAGTACGGGAAATTGCAGAGCTGAAAATGAAAGACCTAAATGCAGCAGACGTTGAAGCAGCAATGCGTATGATTGAAGGTACTGCGCGCAGTATGGGAATTAGCATTGAGGATTGATGCATTGAAGCGGTCACCACGGACCGCAGTGGGAGGATCATCCGTTATGACCACAGGAGGAGGAATATGCCGTGGCTAAACATGGAAAAAAGTATAAGCAAGCAATAGAGCGTATTGATCGAGAGCGAAGCTATGAGCCTCGTGAAGCATTGGAGATTGTAAAGGAGATTGCTTCAGCCAAGTTTGATGAGACGGTGGAAGCGGCTTTTCGCCTCAACATCAATACCAAACGTGCTGATCAGCAAGTACGTGGAGCAATTGTTTTGCCCCATGGAACTGGAAAAACAAAGCGGGTTCTTGTATTTGCTAAAGGAGAAAAAGCAAAAGAGGCGGAAGCGGCTGGAGCCGATTACGTTGGGGATGAGGATCTGATCAATCGCGTCAACAGTGGATGGTTAGATTTTGACGTGGTTGTTGCGACACCGGATATGATGGGTCAGGTAGGAAAATTGGGACGAATTTTGGGACCCAAAGGTATGATGCCAAACCCTAAAACTGGTACAGTTACCTTTGATATCGAAAAAGCTGTTTCTGAAATTCGGGCTGGTAAAATCGAATTCCGTGCCGATAAAGCAGGAAATATTCATGCGCCTATCGGTAAGGTTTCTTTTACCACAGATCAGCTTCTAGAAAATTTAACTGCACTGGCAGATGCGCTGCTGAAAGCAAAACCACCGGCAGCAAAAGGACAGTATATGAAGCGGGTAACTGTCTCCTCGACGATGGGGCCGGGAGTTTATGTTAACCCCCTTCTATTTTGAGTTAGAGTGAATCATGCCACACCTTATTTCACCGGATATTGACATTTTTCCTTGTTTTCGTTATGCTTGGAAAGTATGAATAAAATATGTACTACCGTAGACAGCAGGTGGTACCGAAATGGTACGTAAAACCCGCCGAGGTAGGGAATGAATGTGTTTTCCCGGCCTTCGTGTGTCTACCGAAGGCTTTTTCCTTTTAATGTAGGCGGGGGATTTGGAAACAGTAGTTTCAAATGGGGAGGTGTACCCATGTCTAAAGCCTTAGATATGAAAAAGAAACAGGTGGCCGAGATTGCAGATCGGTTACAAGCAAGTAAAAGTACCGTTTTAACTGACTATCGGGGATTAACCGTCTCTCAGATGAATGAGCTCAGGAAACAGTTGCGTGAAGCAGGTGTTGAATACAAGGTATATAAGAATACACTGATGCGACGCGCAGCATCCCAAGTGGAGCTTGCCGATCTGGAGGAATACTTAAACGGGCCAACTGCAGTTGCTTTTAGTAATGAAGATGTCGTTGCCCCAGCTAAGATCATCAATAATTTTGCTAAGGAGAATAATGCCTTAGAAATCAAAGGCGGGGTTGTAGAAGGTCGAGTCGTAACCGTTGAGCAAATCAAAGAGTTGGCAGAGCTTCCTTCTTACGAAGGCCTGTTGTCCATGCTGCTTAGTGTGCTGCAAGCACCTATGCGAAATTTTGCACTGGCAGTTAAGGCAGTGGCCGACCAAAAAGGCGAAGAAAATGGTAATGAAGAGGAAGCATAAAAGTTTCCCGAGATATGAAGTACTTATGAATTTGGTAGCATCTTTGCTCCCGAATTTGTGTTGGTATAGCAAAGTCTGTAATTCACTTATCCATTGAAAAGGACCTATTGAAACCATCTTTATTTGATTGAAGAGGTTGATGGGGAAGAAAGGAAGGTACAGAAATGACGAAAGAGCAAATTATTGAAGCGATTAAAGGCATGAGTGTGTTGGAGTTAAATGACTTGGTCAAAGCAATTGAGGAGGAATTTGGCGTAACCGCTGCTGCACCTATGGTAATGGCTGGTGGAGCCGCAGGAGGCGCGGAACAAGCAGAGGAGCAAACAGAGTTTGATGTCATTTTGACCTCTGCAGGTAGCTCCAAGATCAACGTCATTAAAGCGGTACGTGGAATCACAGGCTTGGGTCTCAAGGAAGCAAAAGCGCTTGTTGACGGTGCTCCAAGCCCAGTGAAAGAGAAGGTTTCCAAGGAAGAAGCAGAAGAAATCAAAGCAAAACTGGAAGAGGCCGGTGCGTCGGTAGAACTGAAGTAAAAACCGTCAAGCCGGTTGGCCCGCCGGCACTGCCGGCGGGTGTTTTTTAAATACTGGAAGGAAGCTGAGCCGAGATGAGTGATCACTATTTTAGTCGGGATCCAGATCCATTAAAGGAAACCCGTCATATTTATGCAAAGTTATGCGGAGAAACCTTTCAGTTTTTGACGGGTGGAGGTGTATTCTCCAAAAAGGGAATCGACTTTGGTTCCCGATTATTAATTGAATCGATCAATCTCCCTTCTAAGGGAAGTATTCTGGACCTCGGCTGTGGCTATGGACCGATTGGAATTGCTTGTGCACGATTTGAACCAAGCAGTAGTGTAACTATGGTTGATATCAATCCACAAGCGATTCAGTTAGCAATAGAAAATGTACGCTTGAATCAGGTAGAAGAACAGGTAAAAGTGATACAAAGCGATGGTTTTTCAGCTGTGAAAGACCAAAAATTTGATATGGTCGTCACCAATCCCCCAATTCGAACAGGGAAAAAAAACGTGTATGGGATGTTCTCCGATGCATATTTACATTTGAATGCTAATGGTGAACTATGGACTGTGATTCGCAAAAAACAGGGGGCTAGTTCTGCTTTTGACGAGCTTAATCGGATATTCCCGGAAGTGGAAGTGGTTCGCAAAAAAAAGGGATACTGGATTTTGCGGGCAGCGAAGGAGATTTAGGCTACCAAACCAGAAATCATATTCTCATTGACAGCGAATTGTTCCTATGATAACATCGTAAAATACGATAACCATCGGATTTTGATTGCCATATAATGTATATCGTTACCTTAGGTAGGCACTTGTCAATATACTGATTAAGATATGATTTGAGTGGAAATCCTGAGACAGTGCCTGATATTTGCGATGGATCTCTAGATCTTGATTTTCCTTTCCATCAGTGGGAGGGAAAAAGAGATCTCAATTGAATATTAGCTGCAAAATTGGTTAATATAGTTAAATATGCTCATTATAGTCGGGGAAAATGCGGGGATACACTCCATTTTCTTTTTTTGCTGTTAACCTTTATGTTCCGACAGTTTTAGGGGGGAGTTTGCTTGACGAAAAAAATGGTGCAGTTTGGTCGGCGGCAGCGCAGAAGTTACGCACGGATTAATGAAGTTCTTGAACTACCTAACTTGATTGAAGTCCAGCAAAAGTCGTATCAATGGTTTCTCGAACAGGGACTTCGTGAAATGTTTCAAGACATTTCACCGATCGAGGACTTTACAGGTAATTTAGTGCTCGAATTTATCGACTATAGCTTGGGAGAACCCAAGTATTCGGTCGAAGAATGTAAAGAGCGTGATGTAACTTATGCTGCACCACTTCGGGTTAAAGTCCGTCTCATTAATAAAGAGACCGGTGAAGTGAAGGAACAGGAAGTATTTATGGGCGACTTCCCATTAATGACGGAAACAGGAACATTTATTATTAATGGAGCAGAGCGTGTGATAGTGAGCCAGTTGGTACGCTCACCCAGTGTATATTACAGCTCAAAAGTAGATAAGAACGGTAAGCCCACCTATACAGCTACAGTGATCCCGAACCGTGGAGCATGGTTAGAATATGAAACGGATGCGAAAGACGTTATCTATGTGCGAATTGACCGTACACGAAAAATACCGGTAACGGTTCTTTTGCGTGCTCTTGGGTTTAGTACCGATGCAGACATTTTGAATTTGTTGGGTGAAGATGAGTACATCCGAAACACCTTGGATAAGGACAATACCGGCTCGACAGAGAAAGCGCTAATTGAGATTTACGAGCGCCTTCGTCCGGGAGAGCCACCAACAGCAGAAAATGCTCGTAGCCTTCTCTATTCGCGTTTCTTTGATCCCAAGCGATATGATTTAGCTAATGTAGGCCGCTACAAAATGAATAAGAAGCTACACATCAAAAATCGGCTGTTAAACCAGCGCTTGGCTGAACCTGTGATCGATCCAGATACAGGAGAGATCTTGGCAAACGCGGGTGATATCCTCGATCGGCGCCTCTTAGATCGATTGCTTCCCGTTTTGGATAGAGAAGATGGTTTTGGATTTAAAGAGTATACCGTTCGTGGTGGTGTACCCGATGATGAAACCATTAAACTGCAATCGATCAAAATCTATTCATCCACACATGAGGGAGAAGTTATCCAGGTTATTTCCAACGGGCGGATAGATCCATCAGTAAAGAATCTGACAACCAACGATATTATTGCCTCGATTAACTATTTCATCAACTTACTGCATGGTGTAGGAAGTACAGATGATATTGACCACTTAGGAAACCGTCGATTACGTTCAGTTGGAGAGTTATTGCAAAACCAATTCCGCATTGGACTATCTCGAATGGAGAGGGTTGTACGTGAACGCATGTCCATTCAGGATGCCAATGCTATTACACCGCAGGCATTGATTAATATCCGACCTGTGATTGCCTCAATTAAAGAGTTTTTTGGTAGCAGTCAGTTGTCACAGTTTATGGATCAAACAAACCCACTGGCTGAACTGACACATAAACGACGTCTTTCAGCATTGGGACCTGGTGGTTTGACACGGGAACGAGCCGGCTTTGAAGTGCGGGACGTTCACCACTCCCACTATGGGCGAATGTGTCCAATTGAAACACCAGAAGGCCCCAATAT
>CALJVA010000087.1 GCA_937975135.1 uncultured Thermoactinomycetaceae bacterium
TCAACAAGAACAAGTTGATCGTCAATGGAGGGAACGGTCCAGGAAGGATGCAATAACTTCTGTACCTTTTGCATCATTCCTTGGGCTAGAGGTTTATTGCGCAGTCGAAAACCGGAAAGCGTGCTTCAACAAGCCCGAACATTGGTGGAAGCCGGGTATAAGGAGATTGTGCTGACTGGAATTCATACCGGGGGCTATGGAGAGGATTTTGAGGAATATAAACTGGCAGACCTCCTGTGGGATTTGGACAAGATAGACGGTCTAAAGCGTATTCGCATTAGCTCCATTGAAGCAAGTCAGATTGATGAGCGCATCATTGAGGTACTGAATACCTCGGATAAAATGTGCCGTCATCTCCACATTCCTCTCCAGGCGGGAGATGATGCTGTTTTGAAACGGATGCGTCGGAAGTATACCGTGGCGGAATACAAAGAGAAAATCGAGCAGATTAAGGCTGCGATGCCACAAGTGGCGATTACTACAGATGTGATTGTAGGATTCCCTGGGGAAACTGAGGAGCAGTTTGAAAATGGCTACCAATTGATCAAAGAACTACAGTTTGCGGAACTTCATGTATTCCCCTATTCCATTCGGACGGGGACACCTGCGGCGCGGATGCCCGATCAAGTTCCGGCGGAAATTAAGCAAGAACGTGTACAAAGATTAATTGCTCTCTCTAATCAACTGTCTTTTGACTATGCTCAACAATTTGTGGGCGATGTCCTAGATGTCATTCCTGAACGGCGTTACAAAGAAAGTCCAGACAGCGGTTTACTTGTGGGGTACTCGGATAACTATATTCAAATCGCTTTTCCTGGGAATGATGAGTTGATAGGCAAAGTATGTCGGGTCCGCTTAGATGAACCGGGGGCGAAAGTGTGCATGGGAACCTTTGTCCGTATGTTGGAGGATTCACCATCTTCTACCACCGAGGCTGTCTAAGTGAAGAATTTCATTTCCATAGACGTAGATTTCTGGAACAGGAATCTACGTCTTTTTTTGAAGTTAGCTTTCAGAAAAATCTACCAAAAAAGAGGGATTAATTCAAATCATTTTCCTTACAGCATTGCCAGGAGTGATAGAAAAACACCGGGTACAGGAGCTTACCCGGTGTTTCATGTCATTTGCTCACTCTTCTTCCCAGACGCGAACCTCTTTCATCCGGTCACCGTTTTTCATGCTAAGTACTACATCCATCCCGTCAGTTACTTGGCCAAAGACGGTGTGAACGCCATCCAAATGTGGTTGAGCTTCGTGAACAATAAAAAATTGACAGGAGCCAGTATCCTTTCCGGCATGTGCCATGGAAAGTGCCCCTGGTACGTGTCGGTGTGGGTTGTTCTCCGTTTCGCAAGGGATCGTATAGCCTGCATTTCCCCGCCCGTCGCCGATGGGGCAACCTCCTTGGCTTACAAACCCAGGAATAACCCGATGAAAGGTGAGCCCATTATAAAATCCTTCGTTGGCTAGTTTTTGGAAGTTAGCCACAGTTTTGGGTGCTGCTTCTGGGAAAAACTCGAGCATGATTTTTTTCCCATTCTCCATCTCAATACTTCCTTTGATCGCCATATTATTGCCTCCTTTTAATGGACCATTTTATTGTATCATAGTCAGGAACCTTTAGTAGGGAGAACCTGCCTAAACCCAACTGAATATGCTATGATACCCATAGAAAAAAGCAATAGGATCTAGTTGGGCACAGAAAAAGATTTAAGTAGAAAAGAGTGGATGTTAATGCAAGAAATCGCCGCAGGGGGCGTTGTTTTCCGACAAAATAAAGAGCAGATCCAGTTTTTATTGATTGCGGATCGCTTCGGGCGGTGGACATTACCCAAAGGAAAAAAGGAAGTGGGTGAAACGGAAGAAGAGACAGCACTTCGAGAAATTGAAGAAGAGACAGGAATAAAAGGAGAAATCATCTCTTTCTTACAAAAGACAACTTATACATATACCCATCCTGAGAAAGGTTTGATTTCCAAAGAGGTGCATTATTTTTTGGTTAAAGCGATTGGTGGAGAATGCAAACCTCAGTTAACTGAAATTGCCGGAGTGAAGTGGTTTTCAGCGGAGGAAGCCTGGAAACAACAGCAGGAAAAAGGATATGAGAACAATCGGGAGGTACTCGTCCAGGCTTTTCAAGCACTGAAGGTGAATAAATAGATGAAAAGGAGCTTTATAAAATGCAACCAAGTGAACTTGCTAAAATTATTGATCATACACTTCTAAAGCCAGAAGCGACGGAAGTAGAGATTGACCAATTGTGTCAGGAGGCGCTTACCTATCAGTTCGCTTCAGTCTGTGTTCATCCAAGCTGGGTTCTTCGTGCTGCTCAGCAACTGCAAGGTAGCAATATAAAAGTATGTACTGTGATTGGCTTCCCTCTTGGTGCCACCTCAACCCAGGTGAAGGTCTTTGAGGCTAAAGAAGCAATCCGACAAGGTGCAGAAGAGTTGGATATGGTGCTTCATCTTGGAAAACTAAAGGCAAAAGATCTGTTGGGAGTTCAGGAGGATATCGCCGCGGTAGTCAAAGCAGCGGAAGGTAAGGTGGTAAAGGTGATTCTGGAGACAGCTCTGCTGACCAAGGAGGAAATCAAAATAGCATGTCAAGCTGCAAAGGATGCAGGAGCCCACTTTGTAAAAACTTCCACGGGTTTCGCCTCAGGTGGTGCTACTACTGAAGATGTTCGTTTTATGCGGGAGGTTGTAGGTTCGGAAATGGGAGTAAAAGCATCAGGAGGAATTCGTGATGCGAAAACTGCTTTGGAAATGGTGGCCGCCGGCGCAACTCGGATTGGGGCAAGTGCCAGTGTGGCGATCGTCACCGGCGGCGAAGGAAGGTCATCCTATTAGGAGGCCCTTTCTTTGAGGATGGTGCAAGTTCTAAGGTAGGGATCGGATTTTGAAGGTGAACTTCTTCTTTCTTTTTCTGCTTCTCTTTTCGGGGCTTTTCGGAGCGATGCCAGTCCACTTTTTCTTCGGGTAATAGCCAGGTAATCCCACGAGCAAAGGAAGTAGTAAATGGCAGAACGAGGAGTGAGCAGATTAAATTAAACAAGGTTTGAATATGAGCAACTTGTGCAGGAGGATGACTTGATAGAAGGGTAGCTGCCCCAATAAGCAAGGGAATTCCGGGTATAAAAATAAGAACTCCACCAATATTAAGGATCAGATGGGCAATAGCAACTTGTTTTGCTGTACGAGTACTGCCGATAGCAGCCAATAAGCCTGTTACACAAGTTCCTACGTTGCTTCCGAGGACCACTGCAGCAGCAAAGGGAAGAGTGATGACCCCTGTTGCGAAGAAGCCCATTGTAATTGCGATGGTGGCGCTGCTACTCTGAATAATGGCGGTTAAAAGTGTGCCAATAGCAACACCGCTCCAAATCGGATCTCCCCCCAGTTCTAGGAGCCAACTTACCCATCCTCGATCCTGCAGAGGGGTAGCAATCCATTGCATGGTATCCATTCCTAAGAAAATACAGCCGAACCCACCAAGCACCAATCCCAGGGGAGCAATTTGAGGCCATGGTAGAAGACGTAGAATGGCACCCCCTAGGATCATGGGGAGAGCAAAACTCTCGATTTTGAGGGCCAATATTTCTGTTGTAACAGCGGTTCCGACATTCGTACCTAAAATAATACCCACGGAATGTGAAAAACTCATCAGACCTGCATTGACAAAGCTAATTAAGAGGACGGTGACAGCACTGCTGCTTTGTAAAAAGCCTGTAGTGAGAATCCCTGTGAAAAAGCCACGCAGGGGTGTCTTCGTAAAACGGAGCAGCATGGAACGGAGACGCTCTCCAGCGATATCAAGTAATCCAATTCGAATCAACTGCAAACCAAATAAAAAAATCGCAAGTCCTGTAGCAAATGGGATTAAAATATCCTTCATAAAAAGCTGCCCCCCTCACTCCTAGATAAACTATATGAGTGAGGAAGGACAGGCATGACTTTCAGGAGGTCCAGAAGGAACAGGCAGAATTAAAAATACCTAAAACATTTGCTGTTTGTTCCTGTATTTCCAGAGGATTTGAGGAATGTCTCCCGTTAATAACTTTAAAGTTGCTTCAAATATGTGATACTTTGGTCGGAGGGAAAAGGATAAAAAATTCTATCCCCTATTTTTTTCCGGGGGATAAGGCATAAAAGGCGGCGGATCAAATGCGGATTCCGTATCCTGGGGTTCAAATTCCGACCATTCAGAGGAGTGGGGAGGACGTTGCCCTCTTCTTCCACGATCTCTTTCTGGATTTTGTTCAAGTTCAGGTTGTGGAGGACCAAAATATGCCCAAGAAGGTGGTTCCTCTCCTTTTGAATAACGTTCAGGAGAAGGAGCTTGAAAATTTTTCTCCTCTGGAATGAATTGCTCATCAAAATCAGAAAAACCTAGCGGTTTCTCAGCTTCCTTCGCCCGTTTCAATTCTTCCCGGACAATGCGCCGAATCAGGTTTTGCAATCGAGCTTCATTTTTTCGATTGGCCAAGTGATGTCACTCCTTTCTTCTATTGGGGCAAATGAACCATCATGATTGCATTATATGCGTCTGGTGCAAAGGTGTTCTGAGGAATCTTAAGGCTCTCGCAAATTAGATTGTTATTTGCTATTCTTAATGAATAAAAGAAATTTGGAGAAATAAATAGTAACTTTCGAAGGGGGATTGGCATGTCTACCTGCATTTTTTGCGATATTGTAGCTGGAAATATTCCAGCAGAAAAAGTGTATGAAGATGACCAGGTTCTTGCATTTAAGGATATCAATCCGGTAGCACCTGTTCATATTCTGGTCATTCCCAAAAAGCACATCCCCTCAGCAGCGGCAGTAAAAGCTGAAGACGCTTCTCTTATAGGACATCTTTTTACAGTGATTCCTCAAGTAGCTGAGAAGCTGAATGTATCCGAAAAGGGGTTTCGCGTTGTTAATAACTGTGGTTCTGATGGTCAACAAACGGTGGAGCATATTCACTTCCACCTTCTCGGTGGTCGCCAGCTTACCTGGCCTCCAGGTTAAAAATCCTTGAAGTATTATTTTTGGGGCTTTTCTGTGAATAATAGGTACCTATCATTTGTATTCAGTACCTCATTTTTTCACAGAAAGCCTTTCCTTCAATTCTTTGACACATCTTCTTTCCTTGAGGTATAATAGACGTTGTCTTTGTTTTGGCGTAGATAGATGTATTTTTTTACATTTCTTTTCGTGTGTTGTTAGCTGGATGGGATCAGCGGAATCAAACCATGGGTGACGCCGCCGGTTATTGTTAATATCGGTGCTTTGCCGTCCCTTTTTGGATCGGGCTTTTATCAGGAGAAAGCCCGGGCGGTTAGCTGACCCTCGGAGGGAGGGAAAAGCATGGCTGAAACTCGCGTTCGTAAAAATGAATCGCTTGATAGTGCGCTTCGTCGGTTTAAAAGGACGTGTGCCCGGGACGGGGTATTACAAGAGGTGAAAAAACGGAGACACTATCAAAAGCCAAGTGTACGCCGCAAGAAAAAATCTGAAGCTGCACGTAAGCGTAGATAAAATATTGCAATAAGTTTTTTCTATAAAAGTACTTCAAGGTATAACAACAATGTGATGAAGAGGCTCGGTATCTGAAGATACCGAGTGTTCCTTTAGATAAATAAGGAGGATAACCCTGTTTCCTGATAAGGGAGCAAATTTGATAAATAGAGGGGGAAAGGTGCCCCGTAATGGGTGATCACCTGAAAGTCATGAGTCTGATTGATCAACTGGAACAAGATATGATCACTGCTCTCAAGCAGAAAGAAAAAACAAAGTTATCGGTTATTCGGATGATACGAGATGCGATCAAAAAAGAACAGATTGCTCAAAAGCGTACCTTGACGGAAGCGGAAGTGCTTCAAATCATCAGCCGTGAACTAAAGCAACGGAATGAAGCTTTGGAAGGATTTCAAAAAGCAGGTCGCAAGGAGCTTGTGGAGCAGCAAGAAAAAGAGATCCAAATTTTGAAGTCCTATTTACCAGAACCTCTGAGTGAGGAAGAGCTGAGTAAGATTGTCCAGCAGGTGATTGAAGAAGTAGGTGCTTCCTCTAAAGCAGATATGGGAAAAGTAATGCGTGGGGTGATGTCCCGCGTACAAGGTCGAGCAGATGGTAAAAAGGTGAACCAAATGGTTCAGCAATATCTAGCATAAAACAGCGCCATGCGCTGTTTTTTTATATTTTCTTGTACAAGGAATGTATATAATGGATGTAAGAGAGGGGGTGAATTGATGAAACGGACAAGATGGTCTCTTTTCTTTTTGATATTATGGGTGTTTTTTGGCTCTCCGTCAGTAATGGCAGAAGGAGATCAAGAACCTGTTGTTTATTGGGTCCCCATTGAACAAAGCATTGAACAGGGGCTGGCTCAGTTCTTGAAACGCTCCTTGGCAGAGGCAGAAGAAGATGGTGCGAAAGCGATCATCTTTGAAATGGATACACTGGGTGGAGAAGTGCAGGCGGCCTTGGAAATTGGCCAAATGATACGAAATACAACAGTGCCAACCGTTGTTTATATAAAAGGTGAAGCAATCTCAGCGGGGGCGTACATTGCGCTAAATGCCCAAACCATTTTGATGGAGCCAGGAAGTGTGATTGGTGCCGCTGAACCACGTACGATCAGTGGGCAGACTGCAGATCCTAAGACTGTGGCCTTCTGGGCTTCCAATCTACGGGCTGCTGCCGAGGCAACGGGACGAAACCCTGAGGTTGCTGCTGCAATGGCGGATCGTAGTATCGTTATTCAGGGACTTACAAAGGAGGATCAGCTAGTAAGTTTGTCAGCAAAACAGGCCATTCAATGGGATATGGCTGACAAGATGGTAGAAAACTCTGAAGAAGTATTGTCCACACTAGGACTTCAAGATGCTACGATAAAGCGTATGGATCTTACCCTAAGTGAAAAATTGGCCCGTTGGCTCACAAGTCCTTATGTAATTCCAATCCTTCTTTTGGTGGGAATCGGTGGATTGGTGATCGAGATATTTACCCCAGGGTTTGGAGTACCAGGGGGAATTGGATTAACCGCACTTGGCCTTTATTTTTTTGGTCATTATGTTGCTGGCTTTGCCGGCGTCGAGACATTGGTGCTTTTTACGATTGCTCTCCTATTTTTAGTCATTGAATTGTTTTCACCAGGCTTTGGCGTGATGGGGATATTGGGAGCCGTTTCTTTTGTCGCGGCAGTCATCTCTGCTGCCTTTGACCCGGTGTTTGGACTTTTCTCTGTCATGATCGCATTTGTGATCACGGGTATTGGTGTCATAATCGCGATCAAGGTGTTTGGTGCCCGCGGGAGATGGAAAAAGCTTGTGCTGGAGGATGTACAAAAAAATCAGAAAGGATATGTTGCCAATCAGGTAAAAAGTGAACTGTTAGGCAAGGAGGGAGTCGCCGTTACCCCGCTCCGTCCGGCTGGGATCGCACAAATCGATGGGAAGCGCCACGATGTGGTTAGTGAAGGCAGAATGATCCCGGCAGGTACTACTGTGCAGGTGGTACAGGTAAGGGGTGTGCGGGTGGTAGTGCGACAGAAGTCTTAAACACGAATTTTTCTGTCTTCTACTCAATTTCCGACTTTTTATCTTTATATTTCTATAAGTTTGATGGCAACTTATGGCGAAAACGGGAAAGGATATGATACAATTAAGGTAGAAAAATAAAAAATCCTGTAAATCTACTGGAGGAGTTAAATAATGGATGAAGTTTACGCTGTTTTAATCTTTTTTGGCGTGTTTATTTTATTTTTCATCCTTTTTTTTCGTTTTGTCCCAGTTATGTTGTGGATTACTGCATTTGCCTCAGGGGTAAAGGTGAGTTTGTTTGAATTATTAGGAATGAGATTTCGACTCATTCCACCTGAAAAAATCGTTTATCCTATGATTAAGGCTGTAAAGGCTGGATTGGATGTAGATATTCTCCAGCTGGAAACTCACTATCTTTCAGGCGGAAATGTGGCTCGTGTCGTCGATGCGTTAATTGTTGCCAAAAAGAATGGGATTGAGCTTAGTTTTGAACAAGCAGCAGCCTTTGATTTAGAAGTGGGCCAAGGTGAGTTAGATTTGACCCAGTTAAGGGAAAAGCGAGGATAAAAAGGGTGGAATCTCGCAGGAAAAAGGTTATGATGTAATTAGGATGTGGAGAAGGACATTTATGTAAATGTAAAGAGGGGGTCAAAGGATGGAATTCGGTATTTTAACATTTCTGTTCTTCGCAGTTGGTATTATTGTTTTTCTCGCGCTTTTTTTCCGCTTTGTTCCTGTTATGTTGTGGATCTCTGCCTTCGCCTCAGGGGTCCGAGTTGGTTTATTCACCCTAGTAGGAATGAGGTTTCGGCGAATTATCCCTGCCCGGATCATTAGTCCTTTGATTAAGGCCGTAAAGGCGGGGTTAGATGTTGATATTAACACGTTGGAAACCCATTATCTCGCCGGTGGAAATGTGGATCGTGTGGTCGATGCGCTGATTGCCGCCCAACGGGCCGACATTGACCTTGGTTTCGAAAAAGCGGCGGCCATTGATCTTGCGGGTCGAGATGTTTTGGAAGCTGTTCAGATGAGTGTAAACCCGCGGGTAATTGAGACACCTGTTGTTTCCGCTGTAGCCAAAGATGGGATTGAAGTAAAGGTGATGGCTCGTGTAACCGTGCGTGCCAATATTGAACGGCTGGTCGGTGGAGCTGGAGAAGAAACCATTATTGCCCGAGTGGGTGAAGGGATTGTTACCACTAATGGTTCCGCAGAAACTCATAAAGTAGTCCTAGAAAATCCCGATCTCATTTCAAAAACTGTCTTGGAGAAAGGTTTAGATGCAGGTACAGCCTTTGAAATTCTCTCTATTGACATTGCCGATGTGGATATTGGTAAGAACATTGGCGCTAAACTACAAACGGATCAGGCAGAAGCAGATAAGCAAATCGCTCAAGCCAAGGCGGAAGAACGAAGGGCAATGGCTGTTGCGCGGGAGCAAGAGATGCGTGCTCGAGTGGAAGAGATGCGCGCCAAAGTGGTCGAAGCGGAAGCGGAGGTACCCTTGGCCATGGCCGAAGCCCTACGTACAGGGAAATTAGGTGTAATGGATTACTACAACTTGCAAAATGTTGTCGCTGATACAGAGATGCGGAAAACCATTGGTAATCAGGGCAAAACTAATGATAGGGAAGAGTCCTAAAAAGGATTAGAGATTTTCGGAGTGTGTTAAGGAATTCCTCTTTGTACCATAGCTGTAGTCGCGCGAGATTGTCGAGCACTCTCAGGTCCATTAGAAGATACATGGTGAGTATAGAATAAAAAGGTAGTTCACAATGCCTTTCGAGGGGGTGAAACCCATTTCATGAAGCTCCTCCCATTGGTACTTTTATTGATCTGGTGGATTGCATCAACTTTGATTCGAAAAGTGTCGGAGAGCCCACGGCGTTCTGATCCACCACGTTCGGTTCCAACTACCCCAGGAAGTCAACCCCAACCTTGGAATAATGAGGATATCGAAAAGCTAGAAAAACAGCTATATTCGTGGCTCGAAATCGATGAAGAAGTGGAAAAAGAAGAGAAAGAAGAGAAAAAGGAGGAGAAAAAAGCGAAATCCATTGAGGAAACTAAGGATGATGCGGTTTTCTCTCCTCCCCCTGTAGAGCCTGTGAGGCCGAAGATAGCATTTTCTCATAAAGGGCAGGGAAATGTCTCTCAAAGTGGTTTTTCTCACCCTTTACAGCGTCTTACTCGTGAGCAACTGATGCAAGCTGTTGTTATGAAAGAAGTTTTGGACCTTCCCTTATCCCGGCGACCCCAGTGGATGAGACGATCCATTCCAGTATACCGGGATTAGGGAAGATCATACCATCCCTGAGAGTAGGAATAGGCGAGGCTACCCTATGGCTAGGAAGCACTGTCAATTGGCAGTGCTTCTCTTTGTTTCCAAGGAAACAATTAAACTGCTGACTTTGGGGATTCTCTCACATACTAACTTACACATCCTATCCTTCTTCCCCTTTTCTTAATGATCCCAAATAAGGAGGTGTCAATGTGAATCAATCGCGAAATCGGAATCGTTTACTGGTACCCGGATCTGCCCAAGTATTACAACAATTTAAGGAAGAAATTGCAGCAGAATTTGGTGTTCGCCCAGGAGGAGAAGAAACATCACGTGCCAATGGTTCTGTAGGTGGAGAAATTACCAAGCGACTGGTACGTCAAGCTCAGGAGGAGTTGAAGCCATAAGTTTACGGTCGGCGATGCAAAAAAATGCATCGCCTTTTCTTCTTCTCTTTTTCAACCGTCTCATAAACAAGTATAGAAATGCATAGGTGTAAGTAAGGAGACGGAGGGCTTGGATCATGCGGAAGATACAAAGTTGGATCTTGGATCGGTTTGATCTTCCAGCGGATGTAACCAGTAAGGTTCCACGAATCTTAATGGTTGGGTCAAGCCGTATACATGTAGAAAATCACAAAGGAATTGAGCGATTTAGCAGCACTGAATTATGGTTAAGGCTTTATCAAGGTAAGCTTGCCATTACAGGTGAGGAATTAGTGATTCGAGTTGCTTATCCAGATGAAGTGGTGGTTGAAGGACGGATCGATGAAGTGAAGTTTCAAAAGTGAAGGGGAGAGGATAGTTGTCGCAAAACCATTTACCATATAAAATTAAAGGAACGGTTACACTTCATCTTACCGGACCCCTACTCGCGGAGTTGCTTGATCAATTACTTAAAGCAAATATTCAAATATTTAATATCCGTTGGGTGGATAAGCAGAAATTAGAGCTTACGATTTCACTAAAAGATTTCTATGCCATACGTCAGTATTTAAGAAAAACCAATACAAGAATGCGGATTATACACAAGGGTGGATTTCCTTTTCTGCTGATGCGTATGCAACGGCGAAAAGCCTTTGTTGTGGGTATTTTGTTCTTTATTACCATGATCTATGTACTGAGCACCCTTATATGGAAAGTGGAAGTGGAAGGAAACGAGCGGATTCCCAGCCAACAAATATTATCTTTTGCCGCGAAATTGGGGGTTTATCCCGGCCAGTGGAAGCCACGGCTACCCGATCAAGAGGAATTTCAGAATGATCTCTTAGAGTATTTTCCACAAGCTTCTTGGGTTGGTTTTCGTATGGAAGGAACACGGGCGATTATAACCGTGGTAGAAAAGCAGGATATTGATGAAAAAGAAAAGGAAGGGGAAAAGGGCCCCGTAGATTTAGTATCTCGCCGGGATGCGGTGATTTATGATATACATGTAGAGCGCGGGCGTCCGATGGTTGAAGTGAACGATGTGGTAAAAAAAGGGGACCTCCTCATATCTGGTGCGTATGGTGGAGATAACGAGGCAGGTGAAGAAGGGAAGTCACGAATTGTAGGGGCAAAAGGAAAAGTATTGGGTGAGGTGTGGTATGATTCGGAAGTCGTTGTTCCTCTTATGAACAAGAGAAAAGTTTATACAGGAAATCGATCAAGTACGATTCTTCCTTATGTGGGTTCATGGATGGTGCGAATCCCCTTTTTGTTCTCCAATCCCTATGATAAATATGAGACCATACAGCATAAAAAAGTGCTGTATCTTGGGAAGTGGCCTTTGCCCTTTGGATGGGTAGAGGAAGAATATCTAGAGATGAAATGGGCAGAACAGCGCCTGAACCAGTCAGAAGCGATCGCTTTGGGACGGGAGCGGGCGCGCTCCGATTTACTCTCACAAATTGGGCCAGACGGGAAAATTATCACCGAAAAAGTTTTGCACCCACGAGTGGTCAGTGGTAAAGTTTATATAAGGATTCACTTTGATGTAGTAGAGGATATTGCAAAGATCCGGCCGCATTTACCGCAAACAACGCCATCGAGAAATGATGGGTAAAGTTACTCAAGGCTTAAAATAGTGGCTTTGGTATATCCTTTACAGATGGTTGAATTGAATTTTATTAAAAAAAATTATACAGCGGACGGAGGTCCGCGTCACGCAAAGGATTGCGTGGCTGAAAGGGTACGATGAGTCGTTTGCAAGCAAATATGAAGAAAAACAAGATTTTATTACGTGATACTGATGAATCACTCCATTTATTTGGCCCCCATGATAGCTTCCTAAAATTGATTATGGCTGATACATCAGCCAAGATTGTTGCTCGTGGCGAAGTGATTACGATTGAGGGCACAGCCAAAGAAGTAGAGATGCTCAGTCAATTATTTGACGTATTGCTCCGTTTGGTACGTCGAGAGATTTCATTATCTGAGCGTGATATTGTATATGCCTTGCGGTTGGCAAAGCAGGGGTTGGCTGAAGAATTGATTGAGCTGTTTGATGAGCAAATCGGAGTAACCTATAAGGGGAAGGCCGTACGTGTAAAAACATTGGGTCAGCGACATTATGTCAGTGCAATTCAAAAGTCGGATGTGGTGTTTGGTATCGGTCCTGCGGGGACAGGAAAAACATTTTTGGCTGTAGTAATGGCTGTGAGTGCTCTAAAAGCGCATCAAGTTAAGCGAATTGTACTGACACGGCCTGCAGTAGAAGCTGGAGAAAATCTGGGTTTCCTGCCAGGAGATATGCAGGAAAAGGTAGATCCCTATCTTCGTCCCCTCTATGATGGTCTTGACTATATGTTGGGAATGGATCAGGTTACAAAGTTGATGGAACGTGGAATGATCGAGGTTGCGCCACTCGCCTATATGCGAGGTCGTACATTAGAGGATTCCTTTGTTATTTTGGACGAGGCCCAGAATACCACTTCAGAGCAAATGAAAATGTTTTTGACACGGCTCGGTTTTGGATCCAAAATGGTCGTCACAGGAGATATTACACAAATCGACTTGCCGAAGGGAAAAGAGTCAGGGTTAATTGTGGCTGAACGTGTACTACGTTCGATTCCAGAGATCCCCTTTATCTACCTAGGTCAAGAGGATGTTGTCAGACATACACTTGTGCAAAAAATTATCGATGCCTATGCCGGCAATGAGGTGTGAAGATGCACCTAACCCTAAGGAGTCGGTACTATGACAAGACAGAATAAGCAATCGAAATGGCGGACCAGTTTTTCCTTCCCAAAGACTTGGAAAAAGAGTTTACGGGTCCGCTTTGCCCTCTATTTTATCTTTGGGATCATCTTTGCTCTTCTGTTGGCTGAGCATGTGCTAACACACCAATATGATCTTGCTCCTGGAAGTGTTAGTAGAGAAACTATTCATGCCCCTATTACCAAACTGGACAAGGCAGCGACAAAGGAAGCACGGGATCTGGCGGCAAGCTCAGTGCCAAAGCAGTATCGAAAAGATGAACAGCTAACCACAGACCAAATCAATCAGCTAAACCAGATTTATACGGATATAAGGCAAGTTCTGATTGACAAATCGCTGTCAGAAGAAGAGAAACTGACAAGTTTGAAAAGTGTCATTCCCCATGAATTTCCGGACATGTTTTATAAAAAGCTGCTCCAAATCGATGTGGAAGAGCTAACGGAAATGCGTCTTGTCAATCGGGATATTGTACGTGATATCTTGTCTAGTGGCGTCCGGCCCCATGAACTGGAGCGAAAGCGAGATGAAGTGGATAAGGCCTTGGTAACTTCAACACTGACCAGTGATGGCCGCTATCTTGTCAGCCAATTGGCCAAAAATAGTATTGTGGCCAATGAACTGTATGATCAGGAGCGAACGGAAGCGCTGCAGGAGGCTGCCAGGGAAAGTGTTGAACCTATTATGATTAAAAAGGGCGAGGTAATCGTCTCTGCCGGAGAAGTAGTTACCGAAGAACAATACCGCAAACTAAAGGAAATGGGCTTGTTAAAGTCGGGAACCAGCATCTGGTTGCTGGTCGGCTTGGGGCTGTTGATCACCGTACTTGTAGCAATGCTTTATTTCTTTATTCAGCGCTTTAAACCCAAGATCCATGAGGATAACAGTAAGTTATTAATGGTAATTACTGTAAATCTATTAACCTTGGGTGTAATGAAGGTTGTAGCGATTGGACAAAACTTAGAATGGACTACCATTGGCTATTTGGCTCCTGTAGCCCTTGGTACAATGTTAATCACACTCCTTATCGACCTGGATATAGCCTTGTGGTGTGGTGTATTATTGTCGATCGCAACAGGAATTTTCTTCAGTGAAGGAAATCACCTTTTGTTTGATTATCGTTATGGAATGGTGGGGTTGACAAGTGGCACTGCAGCAGCATTTGCCCTTTCCGGTGCCCGGAAGCGCTCTGCCATTTTACATGCAGGGTTGGTTGCCTCGATCACTAGTATTATCCCGATCGTAGCGATTTATTTACTAAATACAGGGGATAGCCGGTGGGTTGAGCTCGTGCAATCCATTGGATTTGGGGTTGCTAGTGGACTATTATGCGCAGTGCTAACCATCGGTTTTTTACCTTACTTTGAAACCGCCTTTGATATTCTATCTCCTTTGCGATTGTTGGAACTATCCAATCCCAATCATCCCTTGTTGCGAAAATTGTTGATCAAAACACCAGGGACCTACCATCACTCAATTATTGTAGGCAATCTTTCGGAAGCGGCAGCTGAGGCGATTGGAGCGGATGGTCTATTGGCCCGAGTCGGAGCTTATTATCATGACTTAGGGAAGACCAAACGTCCACAATTCTTTATTGAAAATCAGATTCAAGCGGAAAATCCTCACGATAAGTTATCGCCTAACCTAAGTAAATCAATTATCATTTCTCATACACGTGATGGGGTTAAAATGTTAGAAGAGTATCGGATTCCCAAGCCGATACGGGATATTGCAGCTCAACACCATGGTACCACTCTGCTAAAGTATTTTTATCATAAGGCAAAAAAGCAGGCAGATGGGGCACAGGTACTGGAAGCTGATTACCGATACCCTGGACCTAAAGCGCAATTTAAAGAAGCGGCGATTGTTGGGATTGCAGATTGTGTTGAAGCAGCGGTTCGTTCCTTAGCACGTCCCACTCCAGAACGAATCGAGAGTATGGTACGTAAAATTATTCAGGATCGTTTGGAAGATGGTCAGTTTGATGAGTGTCACCTAACTTTGAAAGAGCTTGACTTGATTGCACGTTCGATGTGTGAGACACTCAAAGGGATCTTTCACTCCCGAATTGAATACCCTGATGATACACCTGGAAAAGGAGTCAAGCATGCGTGACAGTAACGGTTGAAATGTTAGTGGAAACTGTGCTAACTGCCGAGGAAGAAAAAGCAGTCCAGCTAATTCCTCAATGTCTGGAAATAGCGGCTAAACGAGAGAAAGTACCTCCAGCAGAAGTGTCTGTTTTATTGGTGGATGATAAACAGATCCAGGAGTTAAACCGAGAGTATCGCCAAGTAAATCGTCCCACCGATGTCCTCTCTTTTCCTCAATGGGAAGAAGGACAATGGTCCCAACAAGTTGGTCATGGGCCGGTGTTGTTAGGTGATATTGTCATCTCCGTCCCGCGAGCCCGTGAACAATCAGAACGATTTGGACATTCATTGGAAAGGGAGTTGGGGTTTCTGGTTGTTCATGGGTTTCTACACCTACTTGGTTATGATCATGTAACCCCTGAACAGGAACAGAAAATGTTCCGTCGTCAGGAGGAGATCTTGCTCCAAGTTGGTCTAAAAAGGTAGGCGATAACCCGTGTGGGTGAGCAAGTTACTCCGTAGTTTTCGTTACGCTTTGGAGGGACTTAAGTATACCCTCGTTTCCCAGCGCAATATGCGTGTTCATTTTTTGTTGGCTTTGGTAGCACTTTTACTTGGCCTCTATTTGCCGATCAAAAAAACGGATATGCTACTTCTCTTTCTTACGATTTTACTTGTTCTGGTCGCTGAACTGTTTAATACAGCGATTGAAGCAGTGGTCGATTTAGTGACAAAAGATTTTCATCCTCTGGCGAAGGTGGCCAAGGATGTTGCTGCAGGAGCTGTTTTACTCTGTGCTGGTTTTTCTGTAGTTGTAGGGGTTAATATTTTTTATCCGTATATGGATGTATTTCTGTTAAAAGCCGATATGTCGGATGGTGGTCCGACCGATGTGAGTTTAACGGCGATTATTGGCGTAAACTTCATTCTCACTTTACTCTTAAAAAGTTGGTTTCACCGGCAAAGCCGCTCAGATTTGGAGCCAAGTTTAATAACTTCTTTAGCATTTTGTATTACCACACTAAGTGGGATCATGATCGGCAATCTGCTGATCGCTTTTTTTCTGTTTTTACTTTCGACACTACTTGCTGGATCGCAACTTAGCATAACAAAGCATGGGACTTCAGTGTTAATGGGTGCTGCTTTAGGGATTATAGTTGCACTCGTTGGTATACTCTTGTTATGAAAAAGGGAAGGAAGACACCAAAAATGTTGAGGAAAATACGTAGCTATTTATTGATTGGGACGTTAGCAGCATTACCAGCAATTGCAACCATTTACGTTATAAAGTTGCTGTTTAGTTTTATTGATCCGATGCTAGGGATTGCCGTAGCTGATTTACTCAACTGGCTAGGAGTTTTAAACTTTCCCTTGAAGGTTGGAGCAATTACGTTCGAGACTTATATTCCAGGGGTTGGAACGATCTTAACCTTATGCTTACTTTTATTTATTGGTATGCTGACCCGAAGTTTTATCGGAAGACAGATTATTAAACTAACAGAATCTTTTTTTTCGCGAATCCCCATTGCACGGAGTATTTATTCAACAGTTCAACAGATGACAAGTGCTTTTGTTCAGGACCAATCAACATTTAAGAAGGTAGTAATGGTGGAGTATCCTCGCAAGGGTGTCTTTACCTTGGGTTTTTATACAGCAGATAGTCATCCAGAGGTATCCCGAAAAGCCAATAAGCGGATGGTAAATGTTTTTTTGCCGACCACGCCGAATCCTACCTCTGGTTGGCTGGTTCTTGTTCCTGAGTCAGATGTATATGAATTGGAAATACCAGTAGAAGATGGGATAAAATATATTGTATCAGGAGGCGTTGTGGTTCCACCAGCTAGAAAAATTGTAGGATCTGAAAAAGATCCATTACCAAAGATTGAGACAAAAAGGGAGGTCAAGTAAAAAAAGGAGGGTGGTCGAGATTGGAGAAATTGCTATCAAATCAGCAGCGAGAAGAGCTGATTGAAAGGGCAAAAGAGGCTCGAAAACGGGCCTATGTTCCCTATTCACAGTTTGCGGTAGGGGCAGCACTCCAAGCGGCGGACGGGCGCATCTATTTAGGTTGCAATATTGAAAATGCCTCCTTTGGATTAACCAATTGTGCAGAACGAACAGCACTGTTTAAAGCAGTCTCTGAAGGTAAGACGCAATTTGTTGCTTTGGCAGTGGTTGCAGATATAAATGATCCAGTCACTCCCTGTGGTGCTTGCCGCCAAGTGTTGATAGAGTTTTGTCCTCCGGATATGCCTGTGATCTTGGCCAACTATACCGGTAAGCAGAAAGTGACAACGGTGTCACAGTTGTTGCCAGGAGCATTTGTTAAGGAGGATCTCGATCGTGCCAAAGATACATAAATCGGGCTTTGTTGCCTTGATCGGCCGTCCTAATGTAGGGAAATCAACCCTTATGAACCATATTATCGGCCAAAAAGTAGCCATTATATCAGATAAACCGCAAACAACTCGGAATAAAATTCAAGGTATCTATACAAGTGATGAGGGGCAAATCATCTTCCTGGATACGCCAGGGATCCACAAGCCAAAATCGAAACTGGGAGATTGGATGGTTAATAAGGCGCAAGAAACACTAAACGAAGTGGATCTCATCTTATTTTTGGTGGATGTAGCTGAGGGAATGGGACCGGGGGATCGCTGGATTATGCAACTATTACAAAAAGTAGAGACTCCGGTATTTTTGGTGGTGAATAAGCTGGATCAGGTGCATCCTGATGAAATGCTGCCCTTTATCGATGCTTATCGAAAGCTTTTTTCCTTTGATGAAGTGGTCCCGATTTCTGCGCTTTATGGAAACAATGTTTCAACTTTATTGCGATTGATTATAGAACGATTGCCAGAAGGGCCGAAGTATTACCCTGAGGATCAAGTGACGGATCATCCGGAGCGGTTTATTGTAGGTGAGCTGATTCGTGAGAAGGTACTTTTGTTGACTCGTGAAGAAGTGCCCCACTCTGTGGCTGTGGTAGTTGAGGAGATGAGAAAACGGCCCCATGGAGAAATGGTGGATATTGTGGCCACCATTTACACAGAACGAAAATCACAGAAAGGTATCTTGATCGGTAAGCAAGGCTCCATGCTAAAAGAGGTTGGAAAGCGAGCCCGTCAAGATATTGAAAAGCTTCTTGGGAATCGTGTCTTCTTAGATTTATGGGTGAAAGTGAAAAAGGATTGGCGGAATGAGGAACATTTACTAAAAGAGTTTGGTTATCGCGAAGAGGATTGATGACAATATTTCCATGTTATACTCCTTTTGCTTCCGGTCATCCTATAACGTAGACACAATAGAAAGGGATGGTCCTGGTTGCGCAGTTTATCATGGAATCTGTTTGCGGTAACCGGCTGGATCGATGCCTATTTGTTATACAGAGATCTGAAAGAGCTGGAGGAACCTCAACGTCAAAAAGAAGAAAGAAAGATGGAGAGTAGGGCTTCTAATGTTGGTCCATACAGAAGGGATTGTAATTCGGACCCGTGATTATGGGGAAGCAGGTAAAATTGTTACCTTTTTTACACCAGATCATGGAAAGCTTGCAGCTGTCGCCCGTGGCGCAAAGAAGCCAAAAAGTCGTTTAAGTGCAGTAACACAACCTTTTACCTTGGGGCGGTATCTTTTTTTTCTCGGTAGCGGTTTGGCTACGTTATCTCAAGGGGAGATTACCAATTCCCATCACTCTTTACGCGCCGATTTGTTACTTGCTGCCTACAGTGCTTATCTAGTTGAATTATTGGATCGAATGACAGTAGAAAAGGAACCCGCTCCTTCTCTATTTCGCCTCCTTTCCCTAACCCTTGAATATTTAGAAAAAGGAGTTAACCCAGAGATTTTGTCCCGCATTTTTGAGTTGCGGGTTTTGGCTTCTGCGGGTTTAAAGCCAGTTCTTGATCGATGTACAGTTTGTAGTTCCAAAAAATATCCTTTTCATTTTAGTGTTCGTCAAGGTGGATTTATATGCATTCATTGTTTAGATCAAGATCCGAATTATCTCTCCCTTGACCCGGCAACTGCCCGGATTTTGCAGTTGCTTGCTCGGATTGATCCAGCTCGACTAGGTGAAGTAAAAGTAAAATCGAAGACAGAGCGACAGTTAGAACAAGCGCTTCGTCTCTTCATAGACGAATATGCAGATATCCCTATGAAGTCACGCTCTTTTTTACAGCAATTGCGCCGAGATGGCTTTACCCATTGACAAGCTTTTTTACTTCTGATATATATATAATAAATCCTATAAAATGCGCAATGAAGGATAGGAGTAACTAGGATCCCGTGAAATAACCTTATATAAGGTTTTTAGCGAGTTAGGGAGGGTGTAAGCCTAACCACGGCCCTAGTGAATGGCGATCTTGAGCGCTTAAGCGATTGTAAAATAAGGGGACCGATTTTTCGGTCAAATAGGGTGGAACCGCGGGAAAGCCTCCCGTCCCTATACAATTATTTTTGTTTGGGGCGAGAGGTTTTTTGTATGGAAAAAAACGGAGGTGGTACGTGTGAACGTACAGGAAATGATCCTTGCGCTGCAATCCTATTGGGCGGACAAGGGATGTGCTTTAGTACAACCCTACGATGTGGAAACGGGAGCCGGAACGATGAATCCGATGACTTTTCTTCGGGCTCTGGGTCCTGAACCATGGAATGCCGCTTATGTAGAGCCCTCCCGGAGACCGGCAGATGGTCGTTATGGCGAAAACCCTAATCGAGTTTACCAACATCACCAATTTCAAGTGATTATGAAGCCATCCCCAGATAATATTCAAGAAATCTATTTGGGTAGTTTGTCAGCACTGGGAATTGACCCCTTGCAACATGATATTCGCTTTGTTGAAGATAACTGGGAAAATCCGGCGATGGGAGCTGCAGGTTTAGGTTGGGAAGTATGGCTAGATGGAATGGAAGTAACCCAATTTACATATTTCCAGCAAGTAGGTGGGCTAGAGGTAGATCCCGTATCCGTAGAATTAACTTATGGGATTGAGCGGCTTGCCCTTTACCTACAAGAAAAAGAGAGTGTCTATGATTTAGAATGGACCCCTGGGGTTACTTATGGAGATATTTTCTTGCAACCAGAATATGAGCATTCTAAATATTCCTTTGAAGAGTCTGACCAACAGTTGCTGTTTCATCTCTTTGATGCTTATGAGAAAGAAGCCCAGCGTGTATTGCAAGAAAATCTTGTTTTTGCGGGATATGATTACGTGTTAAAATGCTCTCATACCTTTAACTTATTGGATGCACGTCGGGCAATTAGTGCGACGGAGCGAACGGGATATTTGGCCCGGGTACGTAATTTGGCACGGCAATGTGCAAAAGCTTATGTTAAGGAGAGAGAGCGGTTGGGATTTCCCTTGTTAAAAGAAGGAGAGAAGAGCAATGACTAAACGGGATTTATTATTGGAGATCGGTGTTGAAGAGATTCCAGCCCGGTTTGTCGATAATGGAGTTGCCCAACTAGCTGAAAAAGTTACGGACTGGTTAACTGCGCAACGAATTTCTTTCGATTCATATCGTACCTTTGCCACTCCTCGTCGTTTGGCAGTAATTGTGGAAAATGTCTCAGACCGTCAGCCAGATTTGGAAGAGGAGGTGCGTGGTCCTGCCAAACGGATTGCAATGGATGAAGAGGGGAATTGGACCCGGGCAGCTGAAGGCTTTGCACGTAAACAAGGACTTACCACTGCGGAGCTTAAGTTAGCAGAATATAAGGGCGAAACTTATGTATTTGCCTATAAACGATCCTCTGGTGAGCTTACCTATAACTTGCTATTGAAAGAGCTTCCTTCTCTTTTTGGCTCCCTTCATTTCCCTCACGGTATGCGATGGGGAAGTGGACGGACTCGATTTATTCGACCTGTACGTTGGTTGACATGTTTATGGGGTGACGAACCCATTCCTGTAGAGTGGGCCGGAAAACGAGCCACCAATAAAACTTATGGACATCGGTTTTTAGGCCAGGAGATAATGCTTACTTCTCCCAATGATTACCTGGAGGCTCTACGAGAAGAATGGGTAATTGCGGATGTGACAGAGCGGAAACAAATGATTCGCGATCAACTTACAGCCCTGGAAGAAGAACATCAGTTTCGGATTCCGGTAGAGGAAGATTTATTAAATGAGATTACCCATCTTGTGGAGTATCCAACCTCTCTGGTGGGCCGTTTTCAGGAAGAGTTCCTAACTTTGCCTAAAGAGGTTTTAATCACAACGATGCGTGAGCATCAACGCTATTTTCCTGTAGAAGGGGAGGATGGCCGATTACTTCCCTATTTTGTAACGGTTCGAAATGGAGATGCAACTGCTACTGACCTTGTCAGAAAAGGAAATGAAAAGGTATTACAGGCTCGATTGTCGGATGCACGCTTTTTCTATGAAGAGGATCAAAAGCTTTCGATTGACGAGGCAGTTGCCCGGTTAGATCAAGTGATTTTCCATGATGAACTAGGTAGTATCGGGGATCGGACTCAGCGTATTGTATTTATTGCCCGTGAATTAGCTCAATTGCTCGAGTTGGATGAGGTAACCAGAGCTAAGGTGGAACGAGCAGCGAAGATTTGTAAATTTGATCTCTCAACGCAAATGGTGGATGAGTTTCCAGAATTGGAAGGGGTTATGGGAGAAGAATATGCGCGCCAAAAAGGAGAAGATCCGGAAGTTGCTTTGGCCGTCCGTGAACATTTGCTGCCTCGCTTCCCAGGGGACTCTCTTCCTACCGGTGTCGTTGGTGCCGTGATTGGATTAGCGGATAAAATGGATACCATCGCTTCCTTCTTTGCGATTGGTATTGTTCCAACAGGATCGCAAGATCCCTATGGCCTCCGTCGCAGAGCGGCAGGCATACTGCAAATCCTGCTTGATCAGGATTGGCGTAAAGTCTCTTTGAAGCAGTTGATTTTACTTTCTTTAAAGTCCTTGGAAGAAAAAGATTTGTTACAGCGTTCCCGTGAATCGCTTGTCGCTGACTTGGAATCATTTTTTATGCCACGAATGAAAGCGATCTTGCAGGATGAGGAGATCCGCTACGATGTGATCGATGCAGTATTAGCCGTAGGAATTCATTATCCCCATTGGGTAGTGGAGAAAGCACGGGTACTTGCTGCCCAAATGGAGGAAGAGGCCTTTAAATCGGTTGCGGAAGGTTTAATTCGGGCGACCAATTTGGCCCAGAAAGCTGAAGAGGATCGACAGGTTGATCCTGAACTTCTAACTGAAGAAGCGGAACAGAATCTGCTGCAGAAAATTGAAGAAACAAAGGAAATGGTTCACCGATGTCAAGAGGAACGAGATGCCGCAGGTTTGTATGATGCTCTCGCTCAGTTGACCCCGACAATCCATCAATTTTTTGATGATGTGATGGTGATGGTGGAGGAAGAAGAGATTCGTGCCAATCGGTTGGCACTTTTACGCGAAGTATCCACGTTAGCAAATCAATTTGCAGACTTTGATAAACTGGTCTTTTCTTGATGAAAAAAATCTGCGCTTCGTTTGCTAAGCGCAGATTTTTTTATCCAAAGGTTATATAAACATTATCCTTTTGCTTCTCTAGTAGATAAACCCTTTTCTTTTGCGGTGGCTTCCTTTTGGAGTGACAATAGGACAACGGTAAGGAGGATTAAAAATCCTCCCAGTACTTCGGAGAACCCAAAGGGAATTTTTAACCACAGAATAGCAATGACTGTAGCTGAAAGAGGTTCAGCACTGGCTAAAATACTGGTTTCTGTCGGTGAGATATAACGTAGACTATCCAAATACAGATAAAAAGGAACCAATGTACCAAAGATCACAATAATGCTGACAAAAAGAAAGACGGGAAAAGACCATTCTTGCCCTTGGGTATTCCAAGGAGGATAAATAAAGCAAATGCCAATTCCACCAATAATCATTGCCCAACCTACGACAATGGCAGAACTCCAGGTCTGAAGCAGTTTGATTGGGTATAAAGTATAGAAAGCGAGGGCTACTGCTGAAGTAAGACCCCAGAAGACCGCCCAACCTGAAATGGAGAGGTTACTAAAGGTTCCGTCAGAGACCAGTAAAAAGGTTCCAGTAAGTGCCAAGCCAACAGCGGCAAGCTCTCCAAGGCGAGGGATTCTCCAAAGACGTAGGGCAAGATAGATAGTTATAAAAACAGGACCTAAATATTGGAGTAAGGTAGCTGTTGCAGCATTTCCTGCTTCAATAGCAGCAAAATAAGTATATTGTACTCCCAGCATGCCCAAAATACCGAGGATTAATAATTGGCGACGGTCCTTTCTGTGATACCAAATCGCCCAAACATTCTTTTTATCTCCCCTTATATAGGAGAAAAGTAACAATGCGAATCCGGATAGGGTGAGCCGGATCATCACTAGCCATCCCGGTGCAAACCCCTTCTGGTGGAATAAATACTGGGCGACCGTGCCGGAGATGCCCCATAGGGTTGAAGAAGTAAGAACCATGAGGAAGCCTTGTACCTTTTTGTTACGGGGCTGCATTCTAAGGACTCCTTTTTTCAAACGATTTGCTATCTTATATGCAATATATCGCATTATATTGTATTATACATTATAAATCTATTTTGGAAGGAGGAGCTCGATGCCAATTCCAGACTTTCTACCAAAATTAGAACGTAAATCAGCTAAACTACGTGCATTTACACTTTTGCAACAGTGGATCAAAAATGGGACATTTGCACCAGGAGAAAAAATAAGTGATACAGAATTAGCTAAGGCACTTGGTCTTAGTCGTACTCCGATTCGTGAAGCTTTACAAATGCTTGAAATGCAAGGTTTTATTGAAATGAAACCAGGCAGTGTCACAAGGGTTACTACGATTGAAAAAAAGGATATTTTCAAAATATATCCCCCCTTGGCAGCATTGGATGCAATCGCTGCTGAGACTGCAGCTGAAAAAATTGATTCAGCTACAATCAAGATACTGCGCGAAATCAATCAACAGTTTGCGACAGCATTAATGAAGCAAAAGATCGACGAAGCCTTGGAATTGGATGAGCGATTTCACCAAACGATTCTAAAAGTAGCAGAAAACCCTTTTCTAACTTTATTTATCACTACTTTACAAATGCATGTGAGCCGCTTTAAATATGTTTTTTTACAGCAACCAGAAGTAAATTCCCAACGGTCTGTTGAAGAACATGAGGCGATTTTAGATGCTTTTGAAAATAAGAATTCTGAAAAAGCAGGAAGAATGATTTATCAAAATTGGATGCGATCGATGACGGAGATTGTTAAGCAGTTGGGGAAAGAAATAACCTTAAAAAAAGATGTAAAACTGTCAGAGGAATAAAGAGAGGAACAAATTACAGAAAGAGTAGGCCTTATGTTTGTTACTTTTAATAGAGTATTCTCAATATCTTGTGATAAGGATTGGATCTTGCTAAAAAAATAGCCAACTATGGATAGAAGGGTGTAGGGAGCGGTTCAGTTTTTTGCTGAAATACTTGGATCCTCCCTACCCCGTTTGTAATAACAAGGCAACAATTTTACTGTGTGCTTTTTTCCAAGAGAGAAAAGGAGATTGAAAGAGTACTTTATTCATTTTTTTTGTGCAGTACTTCATATAATTCATCTTCCGTTGAAATATCCGCCAGCTTTACTTTGGATCGATAGGCCGCTCGGACAATGAGATGTCCCGCCACTGGAGCGGTTAAAAAAACAAAGACGATCCCCAATAGAAGGCGAACACTGAGAAAGCCTTCGCTGGCCCAAAAATAGATAAAGGTTCCCGACAAAGTAAGGAGAACAGCAAGTGTTGAACTTTTGGTAGCTGCATGGGAGCGTGTATAAACATCTGGCAGTCGAATTAAGCCAAAAACGCTGATTACACTAGCAATTCCCCCTGTCAAAATAAAGAGTGCCCCGACAAATTCACCGACTTCGCTTCCGCTCAATGATGACACCCCTTTCGATATATTTGGAGAAGGCAATGGTTCCGATAAATGATAAAATGCCTAAAATCAAAATTACCTCCAAATATGCTCTTGTTTTAAGCATGATCGATATAACAGCGATTGATGCGATCAGGTTTACACCAATCATGTCTAGGGCGATGACCCGATCCGGCATAGATGGTCCTAAAATGATACGTACTGTAGCAATTGCGATTGTGATTGCAAAGGAAATCAGTGCAATGGTTAGCATCGTTTTTATCATTAACGGGTCACCTCCATGATCGCCTTTTCAAAGTTCTTAATCTGTTTTAGTAATGCGTTACGGGACTTTTTTACATCCATCGCATGAATATAGAGGGTATGGCCATCAGGGGCTACTTCCATTACGACAGAACCGGGTGTAAGGGTAAGGAGTAAAGAAAGCGTCGTCACTTCCACATCGCTTTCCAGTATGGTTTGATATTTAATGATACCCGGTTGGATCTTCAGTTTTGGACTGAGGATTTGTGTTAGCACGAGTATACTTGATTGGATCAGCTCCGAAATAAAGGTTAAGAGTAGTTTAATGGTGGAAAAGAGACGACGCAAATAGAATTGAGTCCCAAAAAAACGATGCATCACAAAAATGATCCCAATACCGACAAGAAAGCCATCCAAAAAAGTGGAAAAGCGTGGTTTATCTTCATCCATCAGTAACATCCAGAGAAGCGCAATAAATAAATTTAATAAAAATTGGGGGGACACCCTTTTCACCTCTTTTCTGATGAAAGATCAGGTTATTTCTGACTGTCAAGAACGGCCTCAATATAAACTTCTGGGTTCATCAGGGTATATGCAGCATCACTAACATAGGTTTCAAGGGCTTCCACTCCCAGACCAAGAACAAGGGTTGCTATACCAAAAGCAGCACATGGGAGTAGCATTCCTTTTTTTAGTTGTACATGATTATCCTCGCTTATAATGGTTTCTCCCCAGAAGCAGTTCATAAAGATGCGTAAAAGCGAATACAAAACGAATATGCTGGATATAAATGCAACGGCGAGCAATAGGAACGATCCCGATTCAATCGCTCCCTGACCGATCAAAACCTTTCCGATAAATCCACTAAAAGGAGGGATGCCGGTTAATGAGAGTAAAGTAACGAAAAATAGCCAGCCCAAGAGTGGATAGTTCCGAATTAAGCCACTCATCTCTTCGATCTTTGCTTTTCCTGTGAGGAAGATCATTGTCCCCGCCAGTAAAAACAGTAATGCCTTGATAAGGATATCATGAATCAGATAATAGATGGCCCCTTCCATAGCTACTTCTCCGGAGATTGCAAGGGCAGTAAGTATAAACCCAACGGCGATCACCACATTGTAAGAGACAATTTGTCGAATGTCGTTATAGGCAATTGCACCAAGGCTACCACCAATCATCGTTAAGATAGCCATTACGCCGATTAAGGTATGGGTGATTTCCGGTTCATGATAAAAGATAAGGGTAAAGATCCGAAAAAGTGCATAGATCCCTACTTTGGTCAGAAGAGCTCCAAAGAGCGCAGCGATGGCAGTAGGGGGAGCACTATAGGAGCCTGGTAGCCAAAAATAAAGGAGAAGTCCTGCTTTTAAGCTAAAGACAATTAAAAATAGAATACTAATAATGGTCAATAGAGGTCCTTGTCCAACTTCAGCCACTCGTAGGGATAAATGGGCCATATTCAGGGTACCTACAGTTCCATACAGGTATGCGAGCGCCAGTAGAAAAAACCAAGAGGAAAGCAGATTGATGGCTACATATTTAATCGATTCAACCAGCTGGATCTTATTACCACCCAAGGTGATCAATACATAGGAAGAAAGGAGCATCACCTCAAAGCAAACAAAGAGGTTAAACAGGTCTCCGGTTAAGAAAGAGCCGTTAACCCCCGTAAGTAGGAAAAAGAAAAAGGGGTAAAAGAACATCTTCTCTTTCTCCTGACCGATGGACGAAAAAGCATAAAAGAGAAGGATCCCAGCAACTAATACGGTGGTTAGCACCAGAAGCATGGAGAAGGAATCGGCTACAAATACAATTCCATAAGGAGGAAGCCATCCTCCAAAATCGAGACGTAAGATCCCCTCTTTTTTAATCAAGTCTAAGATATAAAAACTTGCCCCAGCAGTTGCAATGATAGAAAGGATACTTAGAAATCGCTGTATTTTGAGATAAGGTCGCAAAAAGACGAGGAAGATGGCAGTTAATAATGGGATAAGCATGGGTGCAACAACAATGTTATTCATGTTTAAACCCTCGCAATACATGAAGATCATCTGTTTTTGTTTCGCGATAGGTACGATAGGCAAGAACCAGTATAAAGGCCGTAACGGCAAAGTTGATTACAATCGCGGTTAAAATAAGTGCATGGGGAAGGGCATCGGTATAAGAGGTTGCATTTTCACCAAGGAGAGGAGCAGCTCCCTTTTTTAAGCCTCCCATGGTGATCAAAAGGAGATGAACCGCATGGGATAGTATGGCGGTTCCTAAAATAAATTGAATTAGATTGCGTGATAAGAGTAAATAAACCGCTACAGTTACGAGAATACCGATGAGGAGTGTTACTAAAGTTTCCATTCGCTACACATCCTTACTAATACTCAAAATGATGGTTACAACAACTCCAACTACGGTGAAAGCTACACCCGCTTCAAATAATAGGACACTGGCCAGTTCTGTTGGTCCAAGGATGGGTAAATCGAAAAGGCCGAAAGCTTGGGTAAGAAATGGTTCACCAAACAATACCCCACCAATCCCGGTAAAGACAGCAAGAAAAGCACCAAAGGCGGCAATTTTTTTAAAGTCAAAAGGGACTCCGCGATGAACGGTTTCAATATCAAAAACCAGGTAGAGAAGAACAAAAGCTGAGGAAAGAACGAGTCCACCGATAAAACCACCGCCTGGATCATTATGCCCTGAAAAAAACAGCTCCACCCCAAAGGTTAGGATAATAAAAACGACAATCTTCGTTACGGTCCTCAAGATTACATCATTGATCTTCAACGGCTTTGTCCCCCTTTTCCGACTTCAGCCGGATCAATGTGTAGACACCAAGCCCTGCAATAAATAGAACAACTACTTCAAGCATCGTATCAAATGCCCGGAAGTCTCCCAAAATAGTATTTACGATGTTTCTTCCACCTGCAAGACGATAGGCATCTTCAAAGTAAAAGGCGATCGATTCAAACATTTTGTTTCCTTGTACGATCAAGGCGATAATGGTTACCACAGTTCCTATGGTAATCGCGATTAGGGCATTCAACAGCTTCGTTTTTCGTGGAGGTGTGGAGGTAATCTTTTTCCATTCAGGAAGAAAATAAAAACATAATAAAAATAGGGCTGTCGTCACAGACTCAACGACGGTCTGTGTAAGTGCCAAATCGGGGGCACGGAAAAAAACGAATAAAATCGCGATTGAGTAACCAAGAACTCCGTTAAGCAAAATGGCAGTAATGCGAGATTTTGCAAAGATTATGCTGATACCTGCAATCATCATTGCCAGAATAATAAGTAGTTCGTAGGTGCTGATCGGGGCATCATTGGCGAAGTTAATCTCAATACCATCTGCTAGCAACCATCCGCCACCGACTGTAATTAGGAAGAAGAGGAAGATATAGATAAGATAATCTCTCAAGCGACCTGTCATATATGTTTTGGTTACTCGGGAAGAGACGTTTTCGGTTTGGACTAGTACACTGTTATACAATGTATCAATACTCCAACGAAAGGGAGGGATTGTATAAAGTCCTTGCCAGTAACGAAGGAACTTGTACATAAGTCCTCCGAGGATTACTACGCTTATGGTCATTAGTAAGGCATTATTTACTCCATGCCATGCAGTTATATGTGGAGTTAATCCATCCAATCCACTATACTGGGGATAAATCGAAATCATAGCTGGTTGCAGTAGGTACTTTCCAACGAGGTTGGGATAAAAGAAAATCCCAACGACTAAGATGGCCAAGACAGAGGGAGCGATTAGTATACCCAGAGTTCCTTCCTGCACCTTTCGCTCAATCTTGTCGTGCTGATGTTTTCCAAGAAACGTCCGAAAAACGATAATCATACAGTAAACAAAGGTAAAGAGGCTAGCAACCCAGGCGATAAGAGGGGCAATAACTCCCCAACTTCCTATAGAAAATAGATCGCTTTGTCTTACATTAAGCATCGCTTCGAAAAACATTTCTTTACTTAGAAAGCCGTTAAAGGGTGGCAGACCTGCCATAGAAAAACTGCCAATAAGCGCAATGGTGAAACTGACCGGCATCAGGGAAATTAATCCGCCCAGTCGTCGGATGTCACGGGTTCCTAAGTTATGGTCAACAATTCCTACGACCATAAATAGTGCTCCTTTAAATGTAGAGTGGTTGATAAGGTGAAACATCGCAGCAAAGGTTGCTTGTGTATAGATAATCGGTTCTAGATCTTTAAGAGCAGCGGATCCGACCCCGATCAAGCTCATAATTAGTCCCAATTGACTTACTGTTGAATAGGCGAGTAGTGCCTTTAAGTCCGTTTGTTTTACAGCGTTAAAGGAGCCCCAAAGGAGGGTTAGTAAACCTACTCCGCTGATGATATAAAGCCACAATTCTTCACCGCCAAAAACAGGAGTGAATCGCGCGATTAGATAAATCCCAGCCTTTACCATCGTTGCGGAATGTAAGTATGCGCTTACCGGTGTAGGTGCTTCCATTGCATCAGGGAGCCAAATGTGAAAAGGAAATTGGGCTGATTTTGTCAAGGCGCCAAGGAGCAGCAGGATCATCGCAGGTATAAAAAGACTGTGATCGCTTAGCTCGCCAGATAAAGCCAATAGATCCCTTACGCTAAAGGAGTTGGCCATTACAGAGAGCATTATGAAACCTGCTAGCATCGAGACACCGCCCGATACAGTAATGAGTATTGACTTTTGGGCCCCATACCTGGATTGTTTACGGTGATACCAAAAAGCAATCAATAGAAAAGAGGAGATGCTTGTCAACTCCCAAAAGACATACAGGACCAATATATTGTCGGAAAATACAACGCCTAACATTGCTCCCATAAACATCAGCAAATAGGCGTAAAAGCGTCCCAATGCTTCTCTTTCATGTAAATAATAAATGGAATAAAGAATGACAAGAGTTCCTATGCCTGTAATTAACAGGCCAAAGATCAGGCTAAGACCATCAAGGTACGTTGTAAAGTAGATCCCAAGGGAAGGAATCCAAGGAATTGTGTGATCAAACTGTTTTCCAGAGGAGACTAAGGGAATATATTTTATAAGACCGATAAACAGAACTAAAGGAACAATCAGGACAAGCCATCCAATATATTTATTTGACAATCGTTTATAAACAAGTGGAATTAGAGCAGCAGCTAAAAAAGGGATAAAGATCCCGACCGTAATCGTCAACAAATAGAAACCTCCTTTGTCAGAATATAAAATTGCATAAGGAAGGTATGATTTTTCATTTACTGATGATAACTACCCAAATGTAAAAGGAGCACTTGACGTAGAGTGTTACAAAAGAGATAATAAGACTTTATAGAGATCATCTAGCGATACCACGAAATGACTGTGATAAGAGGAAGATTAAGAATAGACCACAGATCCATGGTAAATTATACACTAAAAGTGACACCTATGCGTATAAAGTTAGATCATTCCTTGTGACTTTGACTGTTATCATTTATAATGTCTATATTTTTGTCGATTTATTGAATCATTATCCGAGGTGAAATCCTTCATGGGTAATTTAAAAGGACGTATGGATGAGAGAATTCTCGTCTGTGTTTATTACGGTCCAAATGGTGAACGCCTTATCCGGAGAGGACATCAAATGGCTAGTATGCTAGATTGCCCTTTATATGTCCTAACCGTTGATCCACTTCCTTATGATGAGTTTGATGCTGAGAAATCCGAGTATATTGAACGGTGGAAAGAGCTTACGACTGAGTTAGGGGTTGACGAGTTTATTATTCGCGATAATGAAAAGCGTCCTTTAGAAAAGGCAATTAAGGAAGTGGCCCACCAATACAATATAACACAAATTATTATTGGACAGACCGCGCAAAGCCGGTGGGAAGAAATCACAAAGGGATCTTTTATGAATGTGCTTCTTCGTGAAGTACCCTTTGCAGATCTTCATGTTGTTTCCGTGGATCGCGGGATAAAAGATGAGATCGAAGGGATGTTTGAAAAAGGAGTACGCGCATACCTCGTTGAGGATGGCGATGGATATCGAATAAGTTTTACCCTCTCCAAAGAGACCAAATACGAGGGGATTTTCTTTAAAGAAATTGGGACGGATTTCAACAACGGGATTTTTAAATTTATGCACAATCATAAAATGTGCCAGGTAAATATTGATGATGATTGGGTAACTGATCCCTCAGTCATCCGCTGTTTAGCGAACAGTAAAGACGAGCACTAAGTGGGCGGAGGCTTGTCATAAGCTGTCCGCCTTTGCAATTATGAAAAATATCTAAATAAATGGAGGTTCCTAAATCACACTTAAAGTGAATAAATAGAAAAGAGGTGAGAAAATGAGCCCGAAACTTGGAAATTGGCTAAGTTTGCTCGGGGGACTGATTATACTTGCTCTATCGGTGCTTATAATTACTCATGGAATTACAGGTTTTTCGTCAGATGATTATAGTCGCGATGTTCGTGGGATTGCGAAGGGATTTCATTTTATATTTATTATTTTAGGGTTTGTATTATTAGTCATGAGTATTGGCTCTGTTCTTCTCTCTGTGGGTTTATTTTATAAACGTGTCTCGCCATGGACCACCATTTTTGGAATCTTAACCGGTCTTTTTTCTTTATTGCCTGCACTTATTTTTATTTGGCCAGCAATCGGCTCATTATTGTTAATTGCTGGGGGGATTATTGTGATAGCGACGAGAAATCAATAAGAAGAAAATTTTTTTGATCTTCATGTAGGAGAGGAGGAAAAGATTTGCTGGTCACTGCCGATTGGCTTTATAAGCATTTGGAAGATCCAGAGGTAGTTATTATCGATTGCCGCTTTGATCTGTCGAATCCTAAGCTAGGTTGGTCTCAATATCAAGAAGGACATATTCCAAAAGCAATCTATCTTGACCTTGAAAAAGATCTTTCTGGGCCAGTTCAAGAACATGGCGGAAGACACCCTTTACCCGATATGCAAGAGTTTGTTGGGAAGATGGGTTCATATGGAATTGATGAAGAAAAGCATGTAATTGTTTATGATAACCAGTCAGGAGCAATGGCTGCTCGATGTTGGTTTCTCCTCACCTATATGGGACATCCGCAAGTATCCTTGTTGGAAGGTGGATATGATCACTGGGTGCAACAGGGATATCCCATCAGCGATGAAAAACCGATCCCAAACAAAACGCGGTTTATTCCTAATTTTCAATCAAATATGGTTGCCTCGATGAACGATGTGAAGGATGCTCTGGAGAGAGGAGTCATTTTAATCGATTCCCGTGCGCCAGAGCGATATCAAGGGAAAGAAGAGCCTTTGGATAAGAAAGCGGGCCATATTCCAGGAGCAATCAATCACTTTTGGAAGCGAAATTTTGCAAAAGGACAATATTGGAAAACAGTGGATCAACTTCAGGAGGATTGGAAGGATACTTTGCAGGGAGAGAAGGATGTCATCCTCTATTGCGGATCTGGAGTAACGGCATGTGTAAACCTGTTCGCTCTTTATCACATCGGTGTTCGCCGAGCAAGGTTATACCCTGGGAGTTGGAGTGATTGGATCAGTTACCCTGATAACCCCATTGCGCCAGAGGAATAGAATGATCTCGCCCGGCAATAGCCGGGCTTTTCTATTTAGAAAAAGGTTTAAGATCAGCAAATTTTAAATGGAAGTAAAGCTGTATAAAAAATTATTTGAAATTAAGATAAGCTGTTGCGGAAACGATGGGCTCGATATAGTATATACAATAATGGCATTATCACATATAAGTATGTCACAATTATGGGGGTGTGGGAGGATCGAGTTATCGAGACGACAGGAGACGATTCTACGAATCGTACGAGAGGAAGAACCGATTACTGGGGAACAAATTGCGGAAAAGTTGGGATTGACCCGAGCAACTTTGCGCCCCGATCTTGCAATATTAACAATGGCTGGTTATTTGGGTGCAAGACCACGGGTCGGATATTTTTATGCAGGCAAATCTTCAAATCAATTATTAAGAAAGTATATTAGTAGGTTGTTAGTCAAGGATTACAAATCAGTCCCCACTGTTGTGAATGAAGAAACAAGCGTATATGATGCGATTTGCACCATGTTTCTAGAAGATGTTGGCTCCTTAATTGTTGTTAAGCCTGGGGCACGCTTGGCAGGAATTATTTCACGAAAAGATTTGTTAAAAATCGCTATGGGAAAACAAAGCTTGCAAGAGATGCCGGTAAGTGTTGTGATGACACGAATGCCTAATGTAATTACGACCCAATTGGAGGAGTCGTTATTGGAAGCTGCTGCTAAGCTTATTCGCTATGAGGTTGACACCTTACCGGTTGTACGAGAAGGTTCGTCGAGTAAGGATTTAGAAGTAGTAGGCCGGATCACTAAAACGACGATTACACGGGTATTCGTTGAGTTAGGCCAAGAAAAGGTACCTGTATAGAATTCAGGAGGGAAGAACGATCGAAGAAAATCGGGCCGTCGTGTATCTCCTATCGGATTCTGTTGGTGAGACAGCAGAGTTTGTAGTTCGCGCTGCATCCAGTCAGTTTAACGGGGGAGATATAGAGATTCGTCGTGTACCATATGTAGATGACACTAAAACGATTTCAGAAACGGTGCAGGCAGCCAAAAAGAACAATGGTATGATCGCTTTTACTTTGGTTGTTCCAGAACTTCGTGAGCAATTGGAACAGGAAGCTGCGCAAGAAGGTGTAATTACGGTTGATATCATGGGTCCGATGATTGAGGGACTATCGCGATTATACCGAAGGCAGCCAAAACAGGAACCGGGTCTGGTTCGTCGGATGGATGACGACTATTTTCGGAAAGTAGAAGCAATTGAGTTTGCCGTAAAGTACGATGATGGACGAGATCCGCGAGGGTTACTCCGTGCAGATATTGTGTTGATTGGTATTTCTCGCACTTCTAAAACACCTTTATCGATGTATCTTGCCCATAAGCGACTAAAGGTGGCCAATGTTCCACTTGTACCCGAAGTGGAACCTCCAGAGGAGTTATTTCAAATCCCTGCAAATCGCTGTATTGGACTTACCATTGATCCAGAACAGTTATACAGCATTCGCAAAGAACGATTAAAAGCCCTTGGGCTTACTGCAGATGCTAATTATGCGAACATGGATCGTATTTTGCAAGAGTTAGAATATGCGGAGCGGATTATGCGCCGGATCGGTTGTCCCATTATTGATGTTTCCAACAAAGCGGTGGAGGAAACCACCAATACGATTTTGGATGTTTATCGTAAAGGAGGAAACCCTGCGTGAGTCATTTGGTAATGATGTTTCGTGAGGGAAAGGCTGAGTTGAAGCATCTGTTAGGGGGAAAAGGAGCCAATTTAGCAGAGATGATTCGTATTGGCTTACCAGTTCCTCCGGGATTTACAATCACAACAAAGGCCTGTCTTGATTATTATGCTGCTGGTAAGAAAATTTCAGATGAAGTGTTGCAAAAGATCGAAAAGGCACTGGAGGAATTGGAAAGAGAAACGGAGAAAAAACTAGGAGACGTAAAGCGTCCGCTTTTAGTTTCAGTTCGTTCTGGAGCTGCGATCTCCATGCCAGGAATGATGGATACGATTCTTAATCTAGGTCTAAATGATGAAACCGTCCAGGGGTTGGCACAATTAACCGATAATCCTCGTTTTGCTTATGACTGTTACCGTCGATTTATTCAGATGTTTGGGGATGTCGTTCTTGGTGTAGAAATGCACTCCTTTGAGAGGATTATTGAGCAGCGGAAGGAACAGCGCGGTGTAGTTGGAGATCCGGAATTAACCGCGGAAGACTGGCAGTGGGTGATCGAGCAGTTTAAGGAGTTGATTTTACGTCAAACTGGAACTCCGTTTCCTCAAGATCCACGTGAACAGTTAATCGCTGCCATTAAGGCTGTTTTTGATTCTTGGGACAATCAACGAGCTAGAATTTACCGAAAAATCCATCAGATCCCAGATGACTTGGGAACCGCAGTTAATGTGCAGGCAATGGTATTTGGTAATATGGGAGACGATTCGGGTACTGGGGTGGCCTTTACCCGTAATCCATCAACAGGGGAACGAGAGCTATATGGTGAGTATTTGATTAATGCTCAAGGGGAAGATGTGGTGGCGGGGATTCGTACTCCTGAGCCAATTTCTACCCTAAAAGAAAAAATGCCTGCGATCTTTTCTGCTTTTCAGGAAATCAGCCGTAAGCTGGAGAAACATTATAAAGATATGCAAGATATTGAATTTACGGTTGAACGTGGCCAGCTTTATATTCTTCAAACCCGCTCAGGTAAGCGTACTGCTCAGGCGGCGGTAAAAATTGCAGTTGATTTGGTAGAAGATAAAATAATTGATCGCAATACAGCACTTTTACGGGTGGATCCCGATAGTTTGAATCAGATGCTTCATCGTCGATTTGACCTGAGTGCAGAGCTAAATGTGATTGCCAAGGGACTCCCAGCTTCTCCTGGAGCAGCATCGGGTCGTATTGTTTTTGATGCGGATACTGCTGAGAAACTCGCTGCTGAAGGTGAGGCTGTGATTCTGACAAGACCAGAAACAACACCAGAGGATATTCATGGCATGGTAGCTTCCCGAGGAATCTTGACAAGTCGCGGAGGAATGACCAGTCACGCAGCAGTTGTTGCGCGAGGAATGGGAAAACCTTGTATCTGCGGGTGTGAAGAAATAAGGATTGATCTTCGGAAAAAAGAATTGCGAATTGGGGAGCTTGTGCTTCATGAAGGAGACATCATCTCCATCGATGGTGGGACAGGCCAAGTAATTCAGGGAGAAGTCCCAATGATCGAACCAACACTTTCACCAGAGTTTAAGCGTCTGCTATCATGGGCGGATGAGGTACGAAAACTGAAGGTGCGAGCTAATGCGGATAACCCGGTAGATGCTGCTAAGGCCCGGGAGATGGGAGCCGAAGGAATTGGTTTATGTAGAACGGAACATATGTTCATGGAGCCGACACGGGTACCTATTGTACAGGAAATGATACTGTCTGAAACAACGGAGGAGCGTCAGCGGGCACTGGAGAAGCTTCTTCCAGCGCAGTTAGAGGACTTTATTGCAATCTTTCGCGAGATGGAAGGTTTACCGGTTACGATCCGACTCCTGGACCCACCATTGCATGAATTTTTACCCAACCTGGAAGAGCTGCTCGTGAAACAAACGCGTCTTTCACTAGATCCCACTGCAGATCGCGAGGAAGTACATCGAGTAGATGAACTGGTTCGGAAAGTTCGGGGACTTCATGAGCAGAATCCGATGTTAGGGCATCGTGGATGTCGGGTAGGCCTAATCTTCCCTGAGATTTATGCGATGCAGGTAGAAGCGATTATTACAGCTGCAGCACAAGTATTAAAAGAAGGGATTGCTGTAAAACCCGAAATAATGGTCCCATTGGTCGGTCATGTGGAAGAACTTCGTCGCATGCGTAAGATGATCATGCAGGTGGCAAAACAGGTTCAAGAGAAACAAGGACAAGAGATTCCTTTTACAGTGGGAACCATGATTGAAGTGCCGCGGGCTGCATTAACCGCAGGGGAAATTGCAAGTGAAGCAGACTTTTTCTCCTTCGGCACCAATGATCTCACCCAGACAACGTTTGGATACAGTCGAGATGATGCGGAAGGGAAGTTTCTGCATTACTATATTGATCAAGGGATATTAACCCACAATCCTTTTATTACACTGGATATGGATGGAGTAGGGCAATTGGTTAAGTTAGGGGTTGAAAAAGGTCGCGCCACAAAGGCTGAACTGGAGACGGGAATTTGTGGGGAACATGGTGGAGAGAAACGTTCCATCCAATTTTGTCATGATGCAGGTCTAGACTATGTAAGCTGTTCTCCTTTCCGGGTGCCGCTAGCTCGATTGGCTGCAGCTCAGGCAGCACTTGGTGTTACTTACCATCAGTAATTACATCGGTTTAAGGATCTATATATTGCCTTTGCTATTTGTACTTTGTACAATGAGTAGTGGACATGGGGTATGCCTTAAGTACTTTTAACCCCATGTCCAACTCTGGTGACTAATAAGTGAAAAACAGACCATTCTTACCCACTTTATTAGGCGGAATGATGTTATTTTTCAAGGATCAAGTAGTCTTAGGAAGTTCTCGGTAGTGGGATGACTTTTAGGTCTTCTTATGATAGTTATTGCTCAGAGGTTTACTGAGCTTTTTTCACGTTTGTGTAAAGATAAAGGCTTCTTTTAGAGATGACTTTTTCACAATAGTACGTTAAAAAGATGAAAAAGAAATTGTCAAGACCTGAAGCAGGTTTTTTTGTTCATTTCGCGTATAATACATCAAAAGCGTTATATACCCTTATTCCCGCATGAATTTCCTTAAAAGCCTTACTCTATACTTGTATGAAATAAATTACCAACATAAAAATGAAAAGTCTTGCAGGAGATTGACGAATTTTGCCGAATACCTAGTTGTTACAGTCTCCATTTACAGTAGATAGGGATCGAGAAACATTACTGTCTCAGTTTTAATGGGGAAGTGGACATATCCAACTGAATAATGATTAAGAGGTTACTGTTTTCTCTATCTTTGTGCAGCAGGAAAGTGAGTGGGAGATTACATCACCAAAGAAAAAGTGGGAGTTATCCTTTTTGCAACGCCTCCAGCAATAGAGTATTGGTGGGAGGTGGTAGTAAGGATGAAAGGGGAAATCATCCCTGACGAAGTGATTGATAGTATTCGGAAACACTATGATATATTAGATTTAGTGGGCCGATACGTTCAGTTAAAACGAAGAGGTCGCAATTATTTTGGTTTATGCCCATTTCATTCGGAAAAAACTCCTTCTTTTTCGGTTGCTCCAGATAAGCAGATTTATTATTGCTTTGGATGTGCTGCTGGTGGTGATGTAATCCGCTTTGTGATGGAAATAGAAGGGATCACCTTTGTCGAGGCTGTCCGACAGTTGGGAGAGCAAGCGGGAATTCCTATACCCAGCAATGAAAAACCAGATCCGGTTAAGGAAGATATACGCATTCAGATGCGAAAAGCACTAGAACTTGCTGCACAAGTGTACCACTATATTTTGATGAACAACAAAGCAGGTGGCCCTGCGCGCAAATACTTGCGGCAACGGGGTGTGCAACTTGAAACAGTGAAGGAGTTTCAACTTGGTTTTGCACCTATCGAAGGAGACTTTTTGCTCGAATTTATGAAGCGACGTGGAATTCAAGAAAGAATTCTTGAAGAAGCCGGATTAATTGTTCCACGGGATTCGTCAACTGGAAGAACCGGATACTACGATCGGTTTCGTGGGCGAGTCCTCTTTCCTATTCATGATACCCAAGGACGAGTTATCGGGTTTGGTGGCCGAGCTTTGGGAGAAGGGAAACCAAAATATCTCAATAGCCCTGAGACACTACTCTTTCGAAAAAAGAATCATCTCTTTAATTTACATCGAGCTAGGCGTTGGATGCGAAAAGAACAGCAAACGATTATCCTTGAAGGATATATGGACGTTATTGCTGTTTGGCAGGCGGGAATAAAAACTGGAATTGCCACCTTAGGTACTGCACTTACAGAAGAACAAGCACGGATCATTCGCCGTAATGCAGAAACAGCGATTATCTGCTATGATGCTGATGAAGCGGGTCAATCTGCAGCGATGCGCGGCCTTGAACTACTTGCAAGCCAGCAGTGCATTGTGAAGGTCGGACAAATGCCACATAACCTTGATCCGGATGATTATATCCGCAAGTATGGGGCAGAAGCTTTTCGTACGGAAGTGATTGGAGCAGCGCTATCCTTTACTGCTTTTAAACTGGAGACCTTAAAAAAAGGGCTCAACCTGCAAGATGAATCCCAGCGTATGAAATATTTACTGATGGCTTTGGAAGTGATTAGCGATCTTCCCCTAGCGATTGAACGGGATCATTACTTGCGCTTATTGGCAAAGGAATTTCATATCTCATTAGATGCATTAAAACAGGAGCTCCGACAAATTAGTGCAAGAAAACGATCCAGTAGGGATAAAGCACGAACGAAGTGGCATAATGAGTATCATAGACCCAAACACATGGTCGATGAGGGAAGCCCTACAGTACATGAAGAAGCGGAGCGACAGCTTCTTGCGCGGATGATCCGTGATAAGGAAGTAGCTCAGCAGGTACTGGAGGTGATTGGGGCTGACTTTCCGACGGATGTTTATGCGGCAATCGCCGCTCATCTTTATGCTTATTATGCAGCTAACCAACCACAAGATCCTGGAAAGTTTATCGCCACACTGAAAGATGAACAGCTGGTACAAAAGGCTAGTGAGCTGGTTATGATGGAAATACCAGAAAAATCGGCAGAAGAAATTGCTGATTATATACGACATATCCGCAATTATCCTATTCATATCCAGATTGAATCAAAAAAGAAGGAAATTGAACGAGCAGAACGTGCTGGTAACATCACAAAAGCCGTCCAGTTAGGGATCGAAGTGATCCAGCTGAGGAAAAAGATGAAAAAACAGGCTTGAGTGATGGGATCAGGAAAGGAGGGAAATGCGTGGCCAACGAACAGAATGTAGATATGGACCAAGATCTAACGTTAGAACAGGTTAAAGAGCAACTCGTTGATATAGGAAAAAAGCGAGGTGTTCTTACTTATAAAGAGATTATGGAGAAGATGTCCTTCTTTGATCAAGAGCCACAGCAGATGGACGAGTTTTTTGAAACCTTGACAGAGCAAGGTGTTGAGGTTGTTGGTGAAAGTGAAGTAGATGACTTGGAGTATGAAAGGGATAATGACACCAGAGTGGAGGATGACGATACATTACTAGACGATGATTTAAGTGTACCTCCAGGAGTGAAAATTAATGATCCCGTACGTATGTATCTAAAAGAGATTGGACGGGTAGCCCTTCTATCAGCGGAGGAAGAGATTGAGTTAGCAAAACGCATTGAACAAGGCGATCAAGAGGCAAAGAGCCGTTTGGCTGAGGCCAACTTACGACTTGTTGTAAGTATTGCCAAGCGTTATGTTGGACGTGGCATGCTTTTTCTCGATCTTATCCAAGAAGGAAACATGGGCCTTTTAAAAGCGGTGGAAAAATTTGATTACCGAAAAGGCTTCAAGTTTAGCACCTATGCTACTTGGTGGATTCGACAGGCAATTACCCGGGCCATTGCTGATCAGGCACGCACCATACGGATACCAGTCCATATGGTAGAGACAATCAACAAATTAATCCGTGTTTCACGTCAGCTCTTGCAAGAATTGGGACGTGAGCCTACACCCGAAGAGATTGCTGCAGAAATGAATCTTAGCACGGAAAAAGTGCGGGAAATCATGAAGATTGCCCAAGAGCCTGTCTCCTTGGAAACACCAATTGGTGAAGAGGATGATTCCCATCTTGGAGACTTTATTCCCGATGACGAGGCACAGGCACCGGCAGATGCTGCTGCTTACGAATTATTAAAAGAACAGCTAAAAGATGTACTTGATACTCTTTCAGAGCGAGAAGAGAATGTGCTCCGCTTGCGATTTGGACTGGATGATGGGCGCACACGCACTTTGGAAGAAGTAGGAAAAGTTTTTGGTGTCACCCGCGAGCGAATTCGACAGATTGAAGCAAAAGCATTACGTAAGCTTCGTCATCCTAGCCGTAGTAAACGATTAAAAGATTTTTTGGAATAAAAATTCTCACATCTGAAAAGCACCTCGGATCAGGGTGCTTTTTTATTTTGAATTAATTTTATCTCTTTTTCAAACCAGATGCAAATGATTTATCGCTTCTTTTTAAAAACGTAATTTATTTATTTAGCGTATTTAAAGAAAAGAATATTTCTAGCTGAAATCGGTTTTACAAATTTAAAAAAACTTGTCTCTTTGCCTGTTGTAGGGGATAGCAATAAAAAACAAATAAAATGAGTGTTTTGCAAATGCACATTCTGAATCCATCGATATAGATTGGATATCTTGATCTATGAGAAGCCTATGTAACAGATTTAGTCTTATTCCCTTATTGTCTTGCGCAAAACCTTACCTTTCCAAAATTTCTTGCTGGAAAGAGAGTGATCCACTTATAATAGAGATGAAAATATAAAGGGAGTGGGGCAATTGAATTTTGATCTGACGGAAGAACAAAAAATGATCCGCAAGTTAATGCGGGATTTTGCTGAGGGGGAGGTAGCACCCGGAGCGGATGAACGGGACCGAACAAAAACATTTCCCAAGGAAATCATAAAAAAAATGAGTGAACTCGATTTAATGGGTTTACCTTTCCCCGAAAAATACGGTGGGGGTGGAGCAGATACCATTAGTTTTGCTATAGCTGTAGAAGAGCTTTCTCGTGTTTGTGCGTCGACAGGAATAACATACTCGGCGCATATTTCTCTGGGTTGTGCCCCCATTTATCTCTTTGGAACAGAAGAACAAAAAGAAAAGTATCTAGTTCCACTGTGCCGGGGAGAAACCTTGGGTGCTTTCGGACTTACAGAACCAAATGCGGGATCGGATGCTGGAGGAACGCAGACGACAGCGGTTCGCAAGGGTGATCAGTGGGTCATTAATGGTACCAAGTGTTTTATTACAAATGCAAGTTATGCTCGCTTTTTAGCATTAACAGCTTTAACGGGACGAAAAGAAGACAGAGAAATTACAGCATTCATTGTACCGACTGATGCTGAAGGATTTGAAATATTTGACAACTATATAAAGATGGGGTTACATAGCTCCAATACGACAGAGCTCGTATTGAATAATGTAAGTGTGCCCCATGAAAATATATTAGGAGAAATCGGACAAGGATTTAAGCAGTTTTTAATTACTCTTGATGGCGGAAGAATCGGAATCGGTGCGATGGCTGTAGGAATTGCACAAGGAGCTTATGAAGCTGCTCTACGCTATGCTAAGGAACGGATTCAGTTTGGGCAGTCCATCTCTAAGTTTCAAGCGATCCAGCATAAATTGGCCAATATGGCGATGGAGATTGAGTTGGCCCGCACGATGGTTTATAAGGCAGCCTGGTTGAAGGACCAGGGACGCAAATTTACTAAAGAGGCATCTATGTGTAAACTGTATGCTTCGGAAATGGCGATGCGGACCTGTGATCAGGCTGTTCAGATACATGGTGGCTGGGGATATATGCATGACTATAAAGTGGAGCGTTTCTTCCGTGATGCAAAACTAACGGAAATCGGAGAGGGAACCTCCGAAATTCAACGTAATATTATTGCTCGTGAAATTGGATGTTGATAAAGAGGGTGTCCCGCCAGGGACCCCTGTCTTTAATTTTCTCTACACTTTTGATGAAAACAGGTGATTCTTGGTTGGTTTTAATTTAAATAAAATGGAAGTAGATATGGATGACATTTTTAATATATTGTTATTGACATTAGTTATAAGTTTCAATATGATTTTTAGTAACCCTTGGTAGAAAGCATAGTACAAAGATAAGAAAGGAGCTATTTTTTTATATCTGTCTCATAGTTTACAAGCTTTTTGCTTTTTATAACGAGAATGTTCCTACTAGAAATGTGAGATCTGGGAGTAATGGATCGGCTAAATATGGAGCTGTATTATCAAGGAGTCCAAGTGTGTAGACCTTACAGTTAAGTCTAATTCTTCTTATCTGAGGTTTAGACCAAATAGGTAAGGATTGTAGAAGAGGATCCTTATAGTTTTGGAGTGTCAAAAAAAGTCGTTAAATCTATTTGGGAATTTTTCTAGAATAAGCTGGGTAAAACGTAGATCCTTCGAACTTTTGATTTTAGCTCAAACTGAGTATATCTACCAAAGGGTTGACGGTTTAAAGTTGATAGAGAGTACTTGTTGCATCAGTTATTGCCGAAACTGATTTCATACAAGACTTACTAAAACGGGAATTCGCAAAAGATACATATTAATAATAGTCCCTGTACTCCCTATCTTCTTTAGGATTTGATTATCAGGAAGTGTCGGATTTGAATGGTAACTATTATTAAGAGGGAGGGAAGGGGCGCTTTTTTCATTTGATTTGCGCTCCAATGTCATGAAGAAGTCACTGATGCTCATGTTAAGTGCAATGCTGGTATTACTGACGGCTTGTGGAAGCGATAGTAGTGAAGGAGATGCAGAGAAAGTAAAAATTGGAATCTCACAAATTGTGGAGCATCCTTCTCTGGATGCCACACGAGAAGGGATTATTAAGGCTTTGAAAGATGAGGGTTATGTAGAAGGAAAAAACCTCGAAATTGATATTCAGATTGCTCAAAATGATATGGGTAATAACACCTCGATCGCACAAAAATTTGCTGGCGATAAAGATCTAGATGTTATCGTGGCAATTGCAACACCTAGTGCACAAGCAGTAGCGCAAGCTACCGCAAAGTCAGATATCCCGGTTATTTTCTCCGTAATAACGGATCCAATTGGAGCCAAGTTGGTCAAAGATCTGGAGAAACCAGGGAAAAACATTACTGGCGTTTCAGATTCGCATCCTGAAGCGATTAAAAAGACATTGGAATCAGTAAAAGAGTTTCTCCCTGAAGCGAAATCTGTTGGTATTTTGTATAACGCAGGGGAGCAAAACTCCGTCTCAGAGGTAGAAAAAGCAGAAAAAATTGCGGAAGAGTTGGACTTGAAAATTGTAAAAGCAAGTGTTTCCAATACTTCAGAAGTAAAGCAGGCAGCTGAATCGATGGTAGGCCGTGCGGATGTATTTTTCTTACCTCGCGATAACACAGTAATTTCTTCACTGCCGGCAGTGATTCAAGTGGCGGAAGAAAAAAAGATTCCTCTTTTTACTTCTGATGCGGACTCTGTAAAAGGTGGCGCTTTTGCCGCTTACGGATTTGAGTATCGAGATCTAGGATATACCACAGGAAAAATGGTAGTAGAAGTACTGCAAGGAAAGAAACCAAGTGAATTGCCGGTTCGCTTTCCAGAAAAGCTAGATTTGATCATTAACGAGAAAGCAGCAGAAGCACAAGGAGTTAAGCTTACAGACGAGATGAAAAAGCAAGCTGTCATCATTGAAGAATAGGCAACAGTGGAAGGAGTGTCCATAGTTGATCAGTTCTACAGCACTCTTAGGAGCCGTGGAGCTGGGACTCATTTATGCTCTTGTGGCTCTGGGTGTTTATCTTACATTTCGAATTCTTGACTTCCCAGATCTTACAGTTGATGGCAGTTTTGTTACGGGGGGAGCAACTGCGGCGACGATGATCGTCGCCGGGTACCCTCCACTTTTGGCGACAGGAGTAGCCATTGTCATTGGTAGTTTGGCAGGAATTTGTACAGGTCTTTTGCACACCAAAGGAAAAATTAATCCCTTGCTATCCGGGATTATATCGATGATTGGACTTTATTCTATTAATATCCGGATTATGGGTGGGGCTGCAGTTCCCCTTCATGGTGAGGAAACACTCATTACCCAAATATATAACTTTTTTGATCATAATTTCCCTTTTGTTGCTGAATTTTCTATCCTACTGGTAATGGCAATCTTTGTGTTTATAATTAAGCTAATCGTGGATTGGTTTCTGGGCACAGAGATTGGGCTTGCTCTTCGGGCAACTGGGGATAATGCCCGGATGATTCGAAGCTTTTCAGCCAATACAGATACGATGAAAATTATTGGACTGGCCATGTCTAATGGACTGTTTGGATTGGCTGGGGCTTTATATACGCAATATAACGGCTCTGCCGATACGACGATGGGTGTTGGAATGATCATTACAGGTTTGGCTTCAGTGATTATTGGGGAAGCAATTTTTGGCCATACCACAGTACGACGAGCAACGATTGCGGTGATCGGTGGTGCAATCTTATATCGAATTTTTATCGCTTTTGCTCTCGTCTATGGCTTAACCCCATCCGATATGAAGCTGGTGACAGCCCTTGTCGTTATTGTTGCTTTGATCTTACCGCAGATCATTGGAAAGTGGCGTGAAAAACAACGATATTCCAAAAGGAGTTTAGCGGGGGGTGACAAAGGTGCTAAAGTTGGAGGGAATCAATAAAGTATTTAATCGTGGCACAGTGGATGAAAAAGCGGCTCTAGTGGATATAAATTTACACTTGGCTCCAGGCGACTTTGTCACCGTAATCGGCAGCAATGGTGCAGGGAAATCGACCCTAATGAACATTATTTCGGGGACCATTTTTCCCGATGAGGGTACTATTGAATTGGATGGTAAACGGGTAGAACAATTACCTGAACATCAGCGTGCCCCTATGATTGGCCGGGTATTTCAAGACCCGATGGCTGGTACTGCGCCTACCATGACGATCGAAGAAAACCTAGCGCTTGCTTATTCTAGAAATAAGAAACGGACACTCTCCCAAGGTGTAACACGCCAACGGAGGGAAATGTTCCGTGAAGCCCTTGTATCCCTTAACTTAGGATTGGAAAACCGTTTAAATGCCAAAGTGGGCTTGTTATCCGGTGGGGAAAGACAAGCACTCAGCCTGTTAATGGCTACATTTACCAATCCTAAACTATTACTTCTCGACGAGCATACAGCTGCCCTAGATCCGACACGGGCTGAATTAATTACTGAATTAACCGGACAGATCGTGGCACGTTCACAATTGACCACTTTAATGGTAACACACAACATGAAGCAGGCCCTTGATCTGGGGAACCGATTAATTATGATGGACCAAGGACGGATTATCTTAGATGTTGATGAAGAAAAGAAAAAGAGCCTGACCATTGAAGGATTGCTTCAGGAGTTTGAACGTTTACGAGGTGAGAAGCTGGCCACTGATAGTGTGGTTTTGGGATAAACAAAGGACGCCATGATTGGCGTCCTTATTTTTTACTGTGAAACAAATCAATTTAAGGCATTAAAGCGTTAATACAGAAACGTTCAAACTTGCAAAGTGATCGGATAACAATTAATTTTAAGAAATAAAGACGGTGATTGCTTCAGTTTTGAAAAGTCAGTAAGCGAGCCTATATTCGCTTTTGGCGAGTGCCATCATTTTTAATCATGGAGGGAGAATCATGGCTCAAAAAGAAGTGCAACAAGATTTTTTTCCAATTAAAGCGATTGATTACCTAGAGATTTATTCAGGAAATGCTCTGCAAGCAGCCCATTATTTTTGTAAAGGTTTTGGTTTTCGTATCGTTGCTTATAGTGGGTTGGAGACTGGCAATCGCGATCGAGTTTCCTATGTTTTGGAACAAGGATTAATTCGATTGGTTATTAGTGGCTCCTATTCACCCGATCATCCTATTGCAGAATTTTGCAAGCTACATGGCGATGGAGTAAAAGATATTGCTCTACGTGTAGATGATGTGGAAAAAGCGTTTAAGGAAGCAGTTTCCCGTGGAGGCATTGTTGTCAAAGAGCCTTACGAAGAGTCAGATGAGTATGGAACGATCAAAAAGGCAGTAATCGCCACCTATGGGGATACCGTTCATACTTTAATCCAGCGTGATGGCTATAAAGGAGTCTTCGCACCAGGTTATGTCGCTGCTGAGATCGAGATTCCTTCAGAAGAAACAGGCCTTCATACAGTTGACCATGTGGTAGGAAATGTGGAGAAGATGGAAGAATGGGTTTCCTATTATGAAAAGGTATTTGGCTTCCGTCAGCTGATCCATTTTCGGGATGATGATATAAGTACTGAGTACTCGGCATTGATGTCCAAAGTAATGGAGAATGGGTCCGGAAGAATTAAATTCCCCATTAATGAACCAGCGGAAGGAAAGCGTAAATCACAAATTCAGGAGTTTTTGGAGTTTTACCATGGCCCAGGTGTCCAACATATTGCCCTTATCACTCACGATATAGTGAAAACTGTTGAAGCTCTAAAAAAGAACGGAGTGGCCTTCTTAGATACTCCTGACACATATTATGAAGATCTAAAGGAACGTGTAGGAGATATTGATGAGTCCATCGAGGATTTGAAGCGTCTCAGTATTTTGGTTGATCGAGATGATGAAGGGTATTTGCTACAAATCTTCACCAAGCCGATCGTGGACCGTCCGACCCTCTTCATCGAAATCATTCAGCGGAAAGGTGCACGTGGTTTTGGAGAAGGAAACTTCAAGGCGCTTTTTGAGGCAATTGAGCGAGAACAGGCACGTCGTGGAAACCTCTAATTAGATTAGATATAAAGCTAGAAGCTTATCATGGAAGAAAGCTTAAAACAGTTGATCTGTAAAGATCAACTGTTTTTTTATGTTTATCATTTATCGCTTTATCAATAATTCACCCGTTACTAGTACATCCTAGGAATACTGTGATGCTTTTTTAAGAGGTGATGCTGGGCTAACGTATGTTTTTTGAGGAGTAGAGTTTATCTTCAGCTGGTTTTTCAAAGAGGTTCTCATTGTGTTGCAAGAGATTATGAAAAGAAATGGGTGAAAATGAATGCAGCGTTACCTTTTTTGGATCGCTCTGACCCTTTGTCTTACACTTGCCATGGTTGGCCTGGTTTCACAAATCAATGGACGAACGGAAGCATCAAAACGAGTCATATTAAGTGAGACGAAAAATTCTGAGACGAATGACCGTCCTTTCTATCAAATTCAGGCCAAATATGATGAAGAAAATCGGCGACTAACAGGTAATCTTACGATTACATTGCCAAAAAAGCTGCGCCCTAAGAGGATGAAGGAAATTTATTTTCATTTGTACCCCAATGCATTTCAGAATTGGAAGTGGGAAGAGGAAGCAAAACCTAAAAATGCAGGTTACTTAAAAGTATTCGATATTAAAGTGAATGGAAAGGAAGCAACCCATCATATCGAGGAGACTCTATTGAAAGTTGATTCACCGGTAGTAATTCCTTTAGGAAAGCCGGCTCAAGTAGAAATGGCCTATGAACTCCAGTTGCCAGAAGGAGGTACACGGCTAAATACGTTTAAGAAGACAGCGTTTTTGGCCCAGTGGTATCCCATGCTAGCGGTGTATGATAAAGAAGGTTGGCATACCGATCCCTACACATCGATAGGGGACCCTTTCTATACTCGAATGTCGGACTTTGAAGTTACTTTTGATTTACCAAAGGGATACCGTTTGATTACAAGTGCTGAAGATACGAAGAAAAATACAATGCCAGTTACATTGAGACAATCCAATATCCGTGATTTTGCAGCTGTGATTAGCAAAGATTATCAAGTGATTGAAGGGAGAGCCGGAAAAACAAAGGTAAATACCTTCTATTTAAAGGGAATGGAAAAGGTGGCTCCTACATTGCATGATGCAGCCATCTCTAGTATGAAATATTTTAGTGAGAAGTTCGGCCCCTATCCCTATGGAGAGATTGATGTTGTATTGGGTGAAACAGGTCACGGCATTGCGGGGATGGAATACCCAGGATTGGTTACTTCGATTCCCTACGTTCCCACCCGTGATGGTCAGAAACCTGCAATCAATGTGGTTGCTCATGAACTTGCTCATCAGTGGTGGTATGGTATTGTCGGTAACAACCAAGTAAAAGAGCCCTGGCTCGATGAAGGATTGACTACATTTTCCGAAATGTTATTTATGGCAAAACAAATGGGAGAAGATGAGCAGGAACTATTAAAGTGGGTAGTAGAGCGGAGTGAAGAAATATTTGAAAAAAGAGGAATCACCTCTGTGGAACCTCTTTATAAGTATTCTGATCCAATCTATGGGATTATGGTTTATAGCCGACCTGCAGCGATGATGTGGAATTTAATGGATAATATCGGAGAAGAAAAGGTGCTAAAAATCTTGCAGACCTATTATGATCAGTATAAATACAAGATTGCTACCACAGAAGATTTTATCCGTGTAGCCAATCAGGTGGTTGGAAAGGATTTAACCCCATTTTTTAGTCGCTGGTTATACTTTGAGTCTGAAAAGGCCAGTGGGGAATAAGAATAAGAGAGTAAAGTTTAGTGGCGAGGATGATTCTGAAATAAAAAAGGGGTTTCCAAAGGATATGGTTACTTGAGATCCACGAGGTGATTGACCTTATTTTGTAACCTCTAAACTTGATCAACCATATCGGGATCGATATTTTGGTTGCTACCAGCTGAGAAGTTAACACAAAAATCCCCAATTGGCGTTGCTCCAGCTATATCTTTAAAATTACTACGGTTATATAGATTAATTGCATTTCCTGTGTTCACAGTAGCAGTCGCCCAAACATTAAATATTTCTGTATTAAAAATAAAGTTAACTGTACCCATGAAACCCCTCCTATGAATGAGATCGATAAGATAAAGTATGTGGAGACTTCGTGAGAAGTTCCCAAGGGGTGTGCACCTTTGAAATTTCTTGTATATAACATCCATCATGGTGTGGGTTGTGATGGAAGAGGGGACCTGGAGAGAATAGCCCATGTAATTGAGCGAACAGGCGCGGATATCGTGGGATTAAACGAAGTAGATGTCAACTTTCATCGCCGCAGCGGGTTTGTAGATCAAGTTTCTTGGTTAAGTAAACGGTTGAAGATGGAAGGGGTCTTTGGACCAGCGATTGCAATCAAAGATCCCCTTCGCCATACGAAACGTCAGTATGGAAATGCGCTGTTAAGCAAAATCCCCATTCAAGAATATCGAAACGAAATCTTTTCGGGACGGATTGGGAATGAACCCCGGTCTCTCCTTAGAGTAAAGCTCCAACATGGAGAGCGTAGGTTTCAAGTTTTTGTAACGCATATGGGCTTGACACCCTGGATGCGTAATCGTCAAACAAAAAGAATTGTAGAATTATGTCATAAGAATAAGTTGCCCTTGGTTGTAATGGGAGATTGGAATGTACTGCCTGATCATTCCGAAGTGCAATGCCTTTCACCTTACCTATTGGATGTAGCAACGACTATTTCTGGATCCGGGTTTACTTATCCCTGTAAAGCGCCACGGAAGAGGATTGACTATATTTTTTGCTCCTTTCACTTTCAGGTTAACGTTGCACAGATCGTTTCTACACCTGATTGTCCCTCGGATCATCTCCCTGTTTATTGTGAGTTGGAATGGAAAGAAAAAAGGTAAGGGGATGGAAAGAGAGATCTTCATACTGTATAGTGGAAGCGGGGATTGTAACTTGACCTGGAGTGTCAGTAATTTTGTCTTTGTTCATAAGCAACGAGGCTAAATCCCCAAGGTTGTTTCAGTTTCTTAGAGGAGGAGTGAGTAACTCTGATGTCTAATTCATCCCGTGAGCAGCGGGATTTTTTGATTCAATCAAAAGAGACAACTCTTTCAAAACGATTGCAGGCAATTGCTCAGTTTGTTCCTAGGGGTAGCCGGGTTGCAGATATTGGAGCTGATCATGCTTACCTACTCATTTATTTAGCGATTGAAGGAGGATTGATTAAAGGAATTGCGGGTGAGATAAATCGAGGGCCATGGGAAAATGCCAAAAGGCAAGTGGAGCGAAATGGGGTTACAGGTCAAATCGAGGTGCGCCTGGGGGATGGCTTATCTGTTTTGGAACCTGATGAAGTAGATGTGATCGTGATTGCTGGGATGGGAGGTGCTTTAATTTCACGGATACTAGAACAGGGAGATCGTAAATTACCCCGGAATGGGCGATTGATATTGCAACCAAATACAGATGGAGACAAGGTTCGGCGGTGGTTGCTCGATCATCAATGGGAATTGATTGATGAGCTGTTAGTTGAAGAAGCGGGGCAACTGTATGAAATCCTGGTAGCCGAACCAGGAGATCCGATGCGTCCTTATCACACTTCAACTTTAACCATGGAACAAAAGATTTGGGTAGGCCCTTTGCTATGGAAAAAAAAGGACCCCCTGCTTTTACTCAAGCTTCGTAAGGAGCAAGAATCATTGCTGCGGATCGAAAAGGCATTAAAAAAAGGAAAATCCCAGGAGGCGAATCGAAAAAAAGAGATGATTGCAGAGAAGATATCAGAGATTGGGAGGTTAATGCAATGGTTAAAGGAAAAGAGTTGATTCGTATTATGGAAGAGTGGGCCCCTCCTACATTGGCAGTAGATGGGGATCGGATTGGATTGCAGGTTGGAAGTCCTGAAAATGAGGTATCCCGTGTATTGGTTGCTCTTGAAGTGACAGAACAGGTAGTCGATGAGGCGATTCGCTTGGGAGCCAATTGGATTGTTGCCCATCATGCTGTTATTTTTCGACCACTTTCTGAACTGCGCACAGATCGCCCCATCGGACGATTGATGCAAAAATTACTGGCTAACCATATCAATGTCTATATTGCCCACACCAATCTGGATACGGCAGTTGGAGGGGTAAATGATGTGTTGGTGGAGCGCTTGGGGCTGCAAGAAGTAGAGGTTTTAGCTCCCCATAGGGAGGAGCGGTTAAAAAAGTTAGTAGTCTTTGTTCCAGAAAATCATCATGAATCCGTTTTACGGGCAGTCGCAGAGGCGGGAGCGGGTTGGATCGGCAACTATAGCCACTGTACCTTTAATCTTGAAGGAGAGGGAACATTTCTTCCCCAGGAGGGAGCAAACCCTTATATTGGGAAACAAGGGAAGTTGGAGAGAGTAAAAGAGGTACGTTTGGAAACGATTTTTAGTGAACGTATACAATCCCAAGTGATTGCAGCGATGCTGGATGCCCATCCTTACGAAGAGGTTGCTTATGATATTTACCCACTCGAAAATAAAGGAGATACATATGGTTTAGGGCGGGTTGGACTTTTGGAGCAGGAAATTACATTGTATGAACTGGCAGAACGTGTAAAAAAAGCTTACCAAATCCCTGCAGTACGTTTTGTAGGAGATCCATCACATTTAGTGAAAAAAGTGGCTATTTTAGGTGGAGCAGGATCGCGTTATGCCGCTACAGCCCTTGCTAGAGGTGCAGATGTATTTATTACCGGCGATATTGATTATCATACCGCCCAAGATGCATTGGCCAAAGGACTTGCCCTCTTGGATCCGGGTCATCAAATTGAACATTTTGTTGTGGAGCGGGTTTGTCAAGTACTGAAAGAGAAGCTGGCAGTTCCTATTGAGATGTCAGAAGTGGAGACAGATCCTTTCCGTTATTTATAATTAAGCCCTTAAATTCCCTATTGCTTAAGCAAACTCCATTTGTTATAATGATTAATGCTTTTGGAGTTGAAAGTAAACAGGGCAATCGCCGATGGAGTGCCGCAAGGCCCCATGGGAGGAAAGTCCGAGCTCCATAGGGCAGG
>CALJVA010000088.1 GCA_937975135.1 uncultured Thermoactinomycetaceae bacterium
CCAGAATGGTATTTCCGACAACTCCATTCTAACCGAGGATTTTGAAATTGGCTCGTTTGTCAATCAATTCGGGGAGGGCAGCATTCGCTTCTTCCAGTGTACAGATCCCCAATAGACGCAGTTCGATCACCAAACGGTCTTGAAAGGTCCCCCACAATCGTTCAATTCGCCCTTTGGCCTGAGGCGTCAACGCTTTGATATGCGCGATATGCAGTTCTGCCATCGCTTTCCCAAACTGCGATAAAGGTTTTGCCGCACCGGCCAGTTCCTGCTCCACCGAGAGTTTCTCCTTCGGATAGCGGAAGATGGTATGCTGGTCGCTATACAATCCCATGGGGATGCCATAGGTTTCGATCGCTTGACGCATGACCGTAAAATAGCCTTCTCGCGTTTCGGTTAGGCGAAAGGTGGCCCCGACCACTTTACCTGTTGCATCATAAATGGCACCATGTAGTGTTAGTTTCGGCCCCCGTCCTTCCAACCATTCGTAGGGGCTAGCGTCAATTTGCCATAGCATGCCGGCCTGGGATTTGCGGCTACGGGGCTGATGGGCTTTATGCCGTCGCCGTTGTTTATTCTGCTTGAGGCCTTCTGCCAGTAAAATTCGACGTACGGATGAAGGACTGAGTTTCAGGGATTCGTGTTCCTCCAGCAGTTCAGCAAAGTGGCAATTGTTACTGCCGTTGTACTTCTCTCGATAAAGTTGGATCACGTGTTTCTTGACTGGATCGGGAATGGTGTGAACCGGCTTGCGCCCCCGGTTCTTATGGGCAATCCCTTGTACTCCTTCCGTCAGATATCGTTTCTTTAAACGCAGTAACTGTCGGGTAGAAAGTTCCAACAGTTCTGCACCTTCCCGAACGGTGAGTTGATGGTCAATGACTTTTTCAATAACGACGATTTTTTTCATTTCAGCTCTGGTCAATGCAATTGTCTCCTGTCCCATGATGACATTTTCACAGAACAGTTACAGGGTGACAATATCACAGCACAATTACAGCTTGTTTAAAAATGGTTGACACTGTTAAGTAATATATGATATTCTACTTTTAAACATAGATAGGTAACCGATTACATTTTGATTAACTATAGGAGTGTTACTTGTTTTTATACAATTTATATGTAACCGGTTTTATAGGAGGGGTGTTGTGGCTACGATTAGGGATGTAGCGAAAGAAGCAGGAGTTTCGGTCGCGACGGTATCCCGTGTATTGAACAATAAAGGGTACGTGACCAAGGAAACTGAAAAACGTGTTGAACTCGCAATCGAAAAGTTAAAGTATAAACCAAATGCCATCGCTCGTAGTCTATCGATTCGTAAATCAAATATCATCGCGCTAGTTGTTCCGGCAATTAACAACCCTTTTTTCCCGGAAATAGCGAAAGCTGTTGAAGATGTGGCACAAGCAAAAGGGTATAAAGTTTTCTTATGTAATACTGATGACCGTCGGGATCGCCTTATCGAATATTTGCATTCATTACGTGATAATTTTGTTGATGGAATTATTATTAACTCGGAAAATTTAACTGAAGCTGATCTCGAAGACCTTAAACAACAAGATATTCCAGTTATTACAATTGATAGAGTGTTGTCAAATCAAGCGTTTTCATCTATTTCTGTGAAAAACCGTTATGGTGGTCAGTTGGCAACAAATCATTTAATTCAAGTTGGATGTCAGAGGATTGGACATTTAAGTGGACCTGAAAATGTCGTCACAGCTAAAGACCGGTTTTGGGGTTATCGGGATCAATTAAAAAATTTTGATTGGTTTGATCAGAGCTGGATTGTGAAGGTCGACTTTAGTATCGAAGGCGGATATCACGGGATGAAAGAGCTTTTTCAACGTCATCCTGATATAGATGGTGTTTTTGCAGCCAACGATTTGATAGCAGCTGGTGCGTTAAAAGCAGCTTTTGAATGGGGACGTAAAGTTCCTGATGATTTAGCTATTGTTGGCTTTGACGGTATCGATATAACTGAGCTAACTATTCCGCGGATTACAACAATTCAACAGCCGATTTATGAGATCGGGAAATTGGCTATGGAAGAAGTCTTACGGTTTATAAATAATTCGAAGGCTACCGCGAAAAACTATGAATTAGATGTCAAGCTTATTCAACGCGAATCGACAATGCGCTAGACGAGGTTACGAGAGTTGAGGAGGAGAGAAAGTTGTGAAACGGCCGCGAATAACGGTAGTAGGCAGTTTAAATATGGATTTCGTCGTAACAACACCGCGAATTCCTATTCCAGGTGAGACAGTTTTAGGCTCACGATTTTCAACAATCCCTGGTGGCAAAGGAAATAATCAGGCGGTAGCGTGTGCTAGGTTAGGGGCAGATGTGACTTTCATTGGCTGTGTAGGAGACGACACGTTTGGTAAACAACTGGTAAATAATTTAAAGAAAGAAAATATTCTTACACAACATATTGAATTTTTACCACATGTCAACACAGGTATTGCATCCATTACTGTAGGGGGAGGTGATAATCTAATCGTCGTTGTTCCAGGGGCAAACAATTCTCTCACACCGAATAAAGTTGAAGAAAAAGCAGATACTATTAAGAATGCTGACATAGTGTTACTTCAATTGGAAATACCGCTCGACACTGTCATTAGAACTGTTGAAATTGCAGAGGCACATGAGGTTCCTATCATCTTAAACCCGGCTCCATCGACAGAGCTTCCGGAAAGCTTGTTTGAAAAAGTATCGGTTTTTACACCAAATGAGCACGAGTTGGAAGAAATGTTTGGCAATTCGTGTACAAGCCCACGAAATCCAGAACAGATGATGAAAGAATTTCCGGAAAAAATTGTCATTACTAAAGGAGACAAAGGTGCTTATTTCGCTGGCAAAGACGGTCAAGTGGTTCGTGTGCCTAGTTACAATGTTGATGTGGTTGATACGACGGGTGCAGGAGATGCATTTAATGCTGGATTGGCTTTCATGTTAAGCAAAGGAGAGAGTCTTTTAGAAGCGACAAAGTTTGCAGTAGCTGTTGGGGCATTATCTGTTACGAGACTTGGCGCCCAAAGTGGCATGCCAACTTATAACGAGGTTATCCAGCTGATGAATAGTTAAGTAAAAATTTTTAAGGAGGTTGTTGTGAATGGTATTTGGTGAATTCGATCACGCGGAACGACGGAAAAAGCTTTCTATCAGTACAGAAGAGCTTGAGAAACGTCTGGCGGACATGGATTATGGGGGAAAACAAAGTAAGGCATGGGCACATCGATGGTTAAATGTTGAGTCTAGAGGTCAAGTCGGCTTAAGTCTCTTTCCTATCCCCCCAATAATCGAACATGCGTCAAGTGATCGACTGTATGATGTCGACGGCAAAGAATACATTGATTTGTTGTCAGGTTTTTCTGTTTCATCTCTTGGACAGAATAACCCAGAAATTACTAAAATCATACAAAAACAAGCTACCAAACTGACACACTACTTTGATTTTCCTCACCCAGAACGCATTAAAATGGCTGAAAAGCTGACGCAAATGACACCGATCAAGGGGAAAGATTCACGAGTCGTGTTTGGAGTGACGGGATCCGACTCTGTAGAATTAGCCGTGCGTGCAGCCCGTTATTACACCGGTCGACCGATGGTGCTAACTGCATACGGAGATTATCATGGGGTCACTTATGGTTCGATGCCGTTTACGACAAAAGGCGGAATGTGGTCGTATTTCCACCCGATTCAACCGAATGATTCGGGGGTAGGATATTTCCCATTCCCCTATGCATATCGGAGTCCGTTTGGAGAGCCTCCAGCCGATCAATCCGCAGATGAATATAATTTGCGAAAATTAGAGGCTTATCTTGAATTTTTGCTCGAGAGCAAAGAATCACCTTACCGGGAAGGGAGGAGTGGAATTACGAATGTTGCAGCAATTGTCGTAGAGCCATTCCAGAGTTCAGCGGGGTATTATATTCCGCCACGCGGGTATCTAAAATTACTAAGAAAATTAGCCGACGAGTACGGTATTTTGTTGATCGTAGACGAAATTCAAACGGGTCTTGGTCGTTCGGGCCGACTATGGGCAACCGAGTGGGAAGATATCGAGGTAGATATGCTTCTAACCTCAAAAGCACTTGGCGGCGGATTACCACTGTCAGCTGTTGTAGCACGATCAGAGATTTTGGAAGCATGGGGTCCTGGTGCGCACGTATCGACGCAGGCAGGCAACGTATTGGCATGTGCCGCAGGTAATTATGTTCTCGAACGCGTTTCCGACGAACAATTTCTCGCTTCAGTTCGAGAGCGTGGAGACTACTTTGTAAACGGTTTGCGTTCGTTACAAGATAAGCACACTTTGATTGGACGTATAGACTCACAAGGCCTTTACATTGGTGTCGAACTCGTACGTGATCGGAACACGAAAGAGCCTGCCCCTGATGAGGCAGAACGAGTATTAGAGGAGAGCCTTCGTGAAGGGATTGTCTTTGAAAAAGGCGGGTTTTTCCACAATCGGTTACAGCTCATCCCTCCTTTAACTATTGAGTACGAAACAATTGATGATGCTTTGGAGAAGTTCGACCGTATTTTTACCCGTGTCGAGCAAGAAGCCGGGCAATAAGCATTGTAGATCAATAAAACTTGTGTTCATTGAGGAAGGGGGAATTAAATTGAAAAAAAAGTGGACATTTCGATGGGTAAGTATCTTGTTGATATTCGTAGTGATCGCAAGCGGGTGTGGGAATACTGAGGAGGACAGCGGGAATGAGGAAAGTGCTTCACAAGAAAGTAATGAACCTGTTGTATTGAGAGCGATTATGGAACAAGTTCCCGATTCAGACATTGTACAAAGCATGTTAGAAGATTTTAACCAGGAATATCCGGACATTACGGTAGACATTGAAATGTTACCGTATGACCAAATGCGTGAAAAAATCTTGTCATCATTTTTGGCACCAGATCCTGTTTATGATCTTATCGTTGTCGATAACCCATGGATGTACGATTTTGCTTCGGAAGGGTTTTTAGAACCACTCGATGGGATGATTCAGGAGGCTGGGGATGCATACAATTATGAAGACTTTGCTGCTCCACTTCGTCAAATTGCTGAAGTCGACGGGCAAACATACGCCATTCCGTTTTACAATTACGCTTTAGGATTGATATATAGAGAAGATTTATTTGAAGAACATGCGCTAAATCCGCCTGAAAGCATTGATGAACTCCAAAATCATATCGAAGAGCTGACGACTGACGAGATTGCCGGAACAGCGATGCAACCGCAACGGGGCTATAAAATTTTCGAAGAATGGGCAAACTGGCTGTTCGCTGAGGGTGGAGCGATTCAAGACGAATCGGGTAATATTGTCCTTGATTCACCTGAGGCAAGAAATGCATTAACCAAATATATCGAAACATATAATGCTTCGGCTCCTGAAGACAGCATTAACTGGGGTTTTGACGAGGCAATGCGGGCTGTATCCAGTGGACAAGCCGCGACGATGTTGTCATACAACTGGATGCTTCCAACATTGAACAATCCGGATGGAGCTGCAGGTGACCTCGCAGGGCGGTTCGCATTAACTGAAGTTCCGGGTGGAAAATCTGTACTCGGGGCGTGGTATTGGGGAATTCCAGCTAACACAGAACAAAAAGATGCTGCATGGACATTTATCGAATGGATAACCAGTCCGGAACAAGATCTCGAACGGGTGCTGAATGGTGGTGCTCCGATTCGCATGAGTGTGATGGAAGAAGCGGGTTCGCACGAAGATGGTTTCGGAGAGGATTATTATAACACAGTTAAGAGTATCCTAGAAAACGCGTCACCACTCGCTGACGGTCCGAACGCAGAGGAAATGATTCAAGCGGTTGGAACGGAACTCAGTGAAGCAGTAGCTGGTAAAAAGAGCGTAGATCAAGCAATTACAGACGCGTCCAATAAGGCGAGGGAGATCATGAATGAGGAAAAATGAGGTAATGAGCGGAGTGGGGAAACGCATCGTTTCCCCATTCATTTCATTCGAATGGCGAATGATGATACCACTGCTGTTACTAATGGCTGTTATTGTGGCTTATCCACTGCTATATTCAATCTGGATTTCTTTTCGTAATATTGAGATCATTAAACCGAGCCAGAATGACTTTGTCGGATTTGGTCAGTTTGCCACAGCGCTTTCCGAACCACTGTTTTGGATTGCCGTTAAAAATACGTTTACGTTTCTTGTAATCGCTGTTTCCTTAGAGTTAATTTTGGGACTAGTACTTGCACTTGCGCTTATAAAACAAAAACGTTTCTCTAACGTTATACGTGCTATTTTACTTACGCCTATTTTTGTAACTCCGGTTGCAGTAGGTTTGATGTTCAGGTTTCTACTCAGTACGCAGTTCGGGTTAATTACGGACATTCTCAGTCGTTTAGGAATTCACATTGATTTTTTCAATTCAAACACCGCTCTGCTTTCAATTGCTATGATTGACGTTTGGCAGTGGACACCGTTTATGATGCTGATGTTATTGGCAGGACTTGAAAGTTTACCGAAGGAGCCATTTGAGGCGGCATATGTTGAAGGTGCTAGCAGTTGGCAAGTACTAACTCGCATTACAATCCCGTTATTAAAGCCCGTCATTATCGTTGCCGTTTTGATTCGTTCACTTGATGCATTAAAAGTGTTCGAGTATGTTTATGCAATTACAAGAGGAGGACCTGGAACAGCAACTGAAACGTTACAGTATTACATATATAAAGTAGGTTTTGGGTTTTATCGCCTGTCTGAAGCGGCTGCTTCGGCATGGATTGTTGTTTTAATGGTGATGTTACTCGTGGTCGTATTCCTTTGGCGGACAGCAAGAGGTGAAAGTAGATGAACAGTAAACAAAAAGTTAAGCGGACAGTAGGAGAAGGTGCTCGGGTCGGTTTTATTTTATTGGCTGTCATCGCCGTTCTATTCCCTTATATGTGGGTAATTCTTTCTTCATTTAAGTTGCCAGCAGATTTGACTCAGCCGACTAAATTTATCTTTTCACCAGTAATTGATAACTGGGTTACTGTTCTTTCTGGAGGGGTGTCACAAAATTTCCTCACGAGTCTTCTTATTGGTCTTATAACGATTATCGTCTCCCTCCTTGTAGGGGCACCAGCTGCCTACTCTATTAGTCAATACCGTACGGGTGGAAGAGCGACACGGTTCGGAATTTTGGTTTCTCAAATGATCCCGCCAGCAGTAATGGTCGTTCCTTTGTTCTTCGTTGCATTTCAGCTTAAATTAAACGGGACGATATTGCCGGTTATTGTAGCACATTTAACGTTTGTGTTACCTGTTGTCACTTGGTTCCTGATCAGCTTTTTTGATGCAGTACCAAAAGAATTGGAAGAAGCCGCGATGATCGATGGATGCAGTCGGTTCATGGCTTTTCGGAAAATTGTCTTGCCGCAAGTTTTACCCGGTATTGGGGCCGCTGGCATATTTGGCTTTGTCCTGTCGTGGAACGATATGTTTTATGCGTTGATTCTGGGGGGGGAAAATACGAAAACACTTCCGTTGGCCATTGTAGGCTATAACACCTTCAGAGGAGTTCAACTTGGTGAGATGTCAGTCGCAATTTTAGTTGCTGTCATACCAACCTTGATTTTTTCATTTTTTGTACAGAAAAAACTCATTAAAGGTATTGGTGGTGGAGGGGTCAAAGGTTAAACGTTGCTGCTTCGACTGAAAAAGCTCTCACAAGTCAAGAGAGCTCACGGATGAACGCCAGGA
>CALJVA010000089.1 GCA_937975135.1 uncultured Thermoactinomycetaceae bacterium
TTTGATATTAGATCCAGGCAATTCTATCAAAGCAACGCACCAGAAAATAGCAAAAAAAAAAAAAGCAACCTCCGCATTAGAAGGTTACTCTTTATTATTTCTGACGATATGGAAAAGGCTTTGCGGGGAACAGTTGCGAATAAGAAAAAACATAACTAAAAACCGAGGAATAACTTGACACCTTACCTTAATATAGAATATGATGGGAAATATATGATATTAATTGTTTATGCAAAATTATATTATATTGCGAGAATAAGTCTCCTGTAATTGATATCACTTAAACAGCTACTTTGCGAGGCTAATATTTTTTCAGCGACAGCATCCTGTTTTTTATCAGTCCTGATACGGATAAGGTTAGGAGGAATCATTGTGGGCCGATTGTTCCAATTAGAATTGAAAAATTGTTTGCACCGAAAAGAGTTTAAATTTATTTTTCTTCTAATGATGCTCATCTCCATTGGTAGCTTTTTATTTTCCTGTTTTTATAAATGGGGTGGCAATCAATACGGGGGAAGCCTCTTATATGTCCGTTCGGCGTATGAAATGAGTATCATTCAGGGAACCGGGGGCTTAATCATAAGTGCTTTATGTTTTCTTCTTCCTTTATTCGCAGTGCTCATTTACTCCGATACCTATTATTCTGACTCCCAATCTGGGGTGTACAAGAGTATCTTAACCCGTACTGACCCCAAAGTTTTTCTATGGACCAAATCATTGGTCATCTCAGTTGTAACCTTTTTCACCTTTTTCATTCCCTTACTCATCAATCAATTGCTCTGTTTGATCGCATTTCCCACTCAGGGATTTGATAACAATCAGGGGCTCCCACCCTATGATATTGGCATCCAAAACTACTCCAGCGAGTGGATGTTTGATCTGGTTCGACTGCAGTCTCCCTTTCTGTATAACCTAATCTATACTACTCTGATTAGCCTCGCAGCCACCATTTTTGCATTGTTTGCCTACGCGGCTTACTTTGTTGTTAAGAAAGGGAAGTTTGCTGTGATTTCAGGAGTCTTTTTACTCTACACCGTCAGTCAAGTTGGTGTTTTCTTCGTTTCTCATAGATTGGCCTTGGTCAATCTGTTAATTCCCAATACTGGCTCTGTCTATGTCTTGATTCTCTGGTTAGCACTTCTATTGATTCCTAGTATTCTTATGATCGCGATCAAATCGCGGAATCTGGAAGCAGGAATCGAAGGTTGATTGGAGGGTATCATGGAAAACATTTATCTTATGTTATTACGTAAATTGATTGCCTCCAAACGGTTCTATCTTTGGTTATTGCTTTTGATCGGCTTGGGAATTAAAACGGCACTACAGGGTGATCAGCTACAGACAACAGAGGATACCATCCAGTTCATCTATTATCAAATCGCCCAACCCAATCTGATGACCTGGTTTATTATCCCCAGCTTTTTGTTTTTGCTCGGAATTGTCACCAATGTATTCCATCGCAATCAAATCTTATTGAAATATAGTCACTCCAACGTATGGTGGAAAGATCAGATAGTTCTACTGTTTTTGTTTTCTTTAATCCACACTTCTGCCATTCATGGGGTAATTATGGGAGTTGCAGTGGCACGTGGGGGAATAGAAATCCTAACGGGTGACTTCCTTCTTTTCCTTGGAGTGAGCAGTACCATACAGCTATTGTGTTTTACCTTGTTAGGGATCGGGTATGCGATCATCTCACTGCTCACAAACTCTTATATCGCTTTTTTTACCACGATCCTATTGATCAGCATCACGGATGTCATAAAAATCTTTTTTAAACTTGAATTTAACACGTTACAGGAATATATGTCCTCCTCGTTCTACACTGGGAAACCAGGCTCGATAACATTGGAAGCAATGGATATCCTTTCCCTCACTTCATTTTTATTAGTATCTGTCCTGCTTTATTTTATTGGAAGTATTTTATCCCAAGAGAAAGATTATTTCTGGAGTCGATAACATTGCAGAAGTACATTAACATCAACTATTCATTGCTGTTAAAGCTACTATTGGCAGGAGCTCTACTTTCTTTATTTTTGGGACTCTATCACCATCAAGCATTGGGTCCCCTTTTCTGCACCTCACTGGAATGCCTCTTCTTCTTGTCATATGGAGAAGTGAGTATTACGGAAATTAAATTTCTATTTCCGCTGCTTTTGTGGCTTCTTCCACAGGTGGTTCTCTTTTATTTTATAGGAAGTGAGCTGGGAACAGATCTAGAGCGAAATGCTGTCTATATTTTCACGCGGACCCAGCAAAGAAAAGAATGGCTTTTAGCCAAATCTCTCACTTTATTCATTTATATCCTGGTCTACTTTTCGGTTCAGTTTCTGGTTTTATGGGCATTCGCTGCAATCCAGGGAATCCATCTCGTTGACCAGCAACAAGGACTCGTCCTAATTTTGAGTCTGCTTAGTTTACTGGTGCTACTTAATGTAATGATGCTATCCCTGATGAACTTTCTCACGTTGATCACCAATCACATTACAGCCTTTACAATCGTATTCACCAGTAACATTGGTTCTCTTTTTCTCTCCGCTTTTTTATACGAAAGCACTTGGAGGATTTCCATCATTCAATGGTTGCCTTTTACTCAGGGGATTTTAGCCTGGCATTCAACGATTCCCGCCGGGGTAAATCCCTTGCTCCTTCAAAATTTATCTTTATCACAATTTACAATTCCTTTTTCACTTATATATCTGGTTGTACTCACAACCTTATTTGTAATCTTTGGGATACAAAGAATTGAAAAGATGGACCTACTATAGGAGGTTGAATTGTATGAAGACCGTAGAAATCATCCATTTATACAAGCGAATAGGCAAGAGAGAAATATTGAGTGATATTTGTGCAGAGCTGGAAAGTGGAAAAATCTATGGTTTTTTTGGCCGAAATGGCTCCGGAAAAACCATGCTGTTTCGTGCCGTTTGCGGTTTAATCAAGCCCACATCAGGGGAAATCCGTATTCATGGCCAAACACTACATAAGGATCGGTCCTTTCCAGAAAGTGTCGGGGTAATTATTGAATCCCCGGGCTTTTGGGAGTACTATACCGGGTTTCAGAACTTGAAGCAGCTGGCCAGCATTAAAAGAAAAATCTCAGACCAACAAATAAAAGAGAGCATTCAACGCGTGGGGTTAGATCCAGAGGACGATCGCGTCTACAAGAAGTATTCATTGGGGATGAAGCAGCGACTGGCCATAGCCCAAGCGATTATGGAAGAACCGGATCTGCTTGTATTAGATGAACCCACCAACGCCTTGGATGAAGAAGGGGTTGAGCTGGTCCGAAACATCCTCTTGGAAGAAAAGAAGAGGGGAGCAACCATCCTCATCGCCAGCCACAACAAAGAAGATATCGAACTGCTATCTGATGAGAAATTTCGCATCAGTAACGGCAGGTTGGAACAATTCCATGGATAAAGGGAGGGATCGCGATGTTTAAAAATAAAATCTATTGGAGCTTGGTGAGTCTCCTCCTTTTGCTAGCAGTGGTGACCGGGATCTTGACACGAACTTCCTATGCCATCGAAGATGTAAGCTTAGGGAACATTTTGGAGAAGGCGGATCAGATCCAGGTCCAGTTAAACGAAGATCCCCATTATTTATCCATTTACTTTGAAAATCAGCTGACCGATTTATCCCAACTGCAAGATCAGTCGGAAGTTATCGTGAAAGTGAAAATGACAAATGAACGGGAAAATAAAATGCATGCGGTCCAATCAGGAGTTACCGTAAGTGAAGTATACAAAGGAGAAGGGCTCCAGAATGGGGATCGGATCTATATTTATGAACCGGGTTTTTTCTACAATAGTGAAGTATATTTTGGGTACGGAGGCTACAATGTCATGTTGGAAGATGAAGAGTACATCCTCTTCCTTAAACATTTGCCGGTCCCGAAAGGTTATCGCTATAAAGGGAACGAGGCAATCACCTTTTTACCTGTTTCTAGCTATTTCTCAAAGTATCCAGTCTCCAATCATGGGACTACTCAGCTCCTGGAGGAAAATGCCGAGATTACATACAAAGAGGTCAAGGACTTCGAGCTATTAACTGTAAACAAAGAAATGCTGACCCAGTATTACTCCTTCAAAAAGGAAGTTATGGAGAACTTTAACACTTCGGAGTGGACACTCATGGAAAAACTACCAAAAGGACTTTACGACTGGTAATGAATAATTGTACACTAAATATATCGTTCCCGAAGTTTTAGTAGGATTGGTTTTCCCTACTAATTGAAAACTACCTGAAAGTAAGGAGATGGCCATATGGAAGAAAGAGTCGAGATCTATTCTGAAGAAGTACCCGAGGAGATTAAAAAATGGAACTGGGGAGCCTTTTTCCTCAGCTGGATCTGGGGAATTGGAAACCAGGTCTGGATCGCTCTACTTGCTCTGATTCCCTTTGTTAATATCGTCATGATCTTTGTCCTAGGAGCCAAAGGAAGCGAGTGGGCATGGAAGGCCAAGGAATGGGAAAGTGTAGAGCACTTTAAACGAGTGCAACGTCTGTGGGCCATCTGGGGAACCGTACTTTTCTGTATCGGAGTGGTGGGAAGTTTCGCGATCATATTTATCTCTGCTATTCTTGCAGCTAGTTTGGCACCAGTTGATTATTAAAAACGACCGGGCACATCGCCCGGTTGTTTTTTTAAAACCCCTTGTACTGGGGCTCTTCAAATTCCATCTTCTGCTGCCGCTTCTTAAGTTGTCGGATCAAGTCATCCAACTTTTCCGCATTCCTTTGAAATGTCTTCCGAGCACTTTCCTCTTGAGCTGTCTCTCCATACAGTTGTAGGGTGGCCTTTACCCCTTCCAAGCTTGCAATCGTTTGTTTTACCTTTGCATAGGTCGTCATCTTCTTTCCTCCTTATAGAAAGTTTTGTTTCCAAAGGGATATTTTTATACAAAAAATGTTTATACTACCCAAGGAAGGAGGAATCACAATGAGACGCTTACTACTTCTTGTGATGGCTTCATTTTTTATAATCACGGGGTGCCAAGAAAAACAATATCCCCCTGCCTCCATGAAGCAAATCCAACAAAAAAATCAAGAAATGATTTCGATCGATTTAAACGAGATGAAAGAGGCCAAAAAAATTGCGCAACAAAACAAGCGGGTAGACCAAGCAACAGCGGTCACTTTTGACCACGAATTATTTGTTGCATTAGAAGTGAGCAACTTTAATCGGTTTTTTCTTAGATCGACCCGCTCAAAAGTACACAAAAGTTTAAGAAAACACTTCCCTGATAAAGAAGTTCATGTAACGACTGACAGCAAACTCTTTGATGAACTGAGTAAAATTGAAAAACAAATTGAACAGCAACCACTGCAACCCAAAAAAGTACTGGAGAAAAGACTGAAAAAGATCAATAAAGATATGAAGGGATAAAAATACTTGTGGAGGAAGTTATGCAATACTTTGAAGTTGTTTATCAGACAGCCATTGCCTTTGGAACGATACTACTCTTAACCATCATCCTTGGTAAACAACAAATCGCCGAGATGACTTACTTTGAATATATAAACGGCATTACTTTTGGCTCTATGGCCGCCTCCCTCGCCGTCGACCTAGACCAGAAGACATGGCAACACTTCATCGCCTTAGTTTTATTCGGACTGTTTACACTGGGAATGTCTTTTTTGTCTGTGAAGAGTAGACGTGCTCGCAAGCTGCTAGAAGGGGATCCTGTAATCGTCATTGCTGATGGAAAAATAATGGAGGAAAACCTTCGTAAAATCCGCTTTGATGTAGGACAGATCATGCAACTGTTACGACAAAAAGATATCTTTGATGTTTCAAAGGTACAATTTGCGATCCTGGAAAATGACGGTCAACTCTCGGTAATGCCAAAACCGGATTACCAACCGGTCACCCACAAAACTATGTTTCAGAAAGAAAAACCGCCGACGATTCCCATGGAGCTGGTAGTGGATGGCCAAATTATTTATGAAAACTTGCGTAAGATAGGAAAAAGCGGTAAATGGTTATTGGAAGAAGTACGGAAACAAAAGCCTTTCCACTCATTACGTGATCTTTTTTATGTGGCAATGGAAAGTGATGGTCAACTATATGTGGATCTAAGAGAAGATAAAGAAGGAAAACCAACCGCCGATTAGTTATTCAAATAAGCCCAGCTGCAGGTACTCTGCTGTTTTCACCTGCCCCGTCACTTCAAGTTTATAATCCTGTTGAAACTGCTTAAGAGCTTTTTCTAATGACACGTCAAAGACCCCATCGATCGTTCCTTTATAGTAGCCGGCTGCTTGAAGCCGATTTTGCACCAACATCACTAGGGTTCCTCGATCCCCTTGTACCAAGGTTTTTAGCGACCAACTCTCCTGTCCAAAGATGGGACCATCGATTTGCACTTTCATCCCAGGATAAACGTGCTTGTAGAGTTGTTCAACCTCATGGTTGAGCATTCGGATACAGCCATGGCTAGCATGGAAGCCAATCGAACCCGGTCGATTGGTCCCATGAATCCCATAGATGCCCCAAGGTACATTTAACCCGATCCAGCGCGTTCCAAAGCCCCCACCCCAGTCCCGAGACTTATTGGTTACCTTCCATGTCCCGATTGGTGTAGGATACTTTTCCTTGCCGATTCCCACAAGAAAGCTCTCCCTTATCCGACTCTTTTCCATCAGATACAGTTTTCGCTCCCAAAGATCGATCCGAATCCACCGACTATCCCCTAAGCCGATTTCTTGTGCTTTCACTTCCGTAACAAAAATAAGATTGCTTATAAGAAAGGCCATGATTATTTTTGCGATCCCATTCATCCTCGGTCACCTTTTACTATTGATAAATATAGGATGCCCGAGTGTAAGTGCGATCAATCTGGTGAGGAATTCCTGCAACTCAAATGACAGAGGAGAAATAAGACCGCCAATTTACAGAGTCTTAACTATTAACTGGGAGCACTTGGTTGATTCCACTTTGTGCTCCCATCTACTTTTTATGAACCGTGTCTCCTCTAAGTTATACCCATACAAAATACCTAACACAATAGATTCACCCCTGGAGCCCCTTTATTAAGGGTTCAAAATCACTTTGATACACTCATCTTTTTTTTCATGAAAGATCTGATATGCCTTTGGCGCATCTTCCAGAGGCATTTTATGAGTAATGATCTCGGTGGGATCTAGTTCACCTTTTTCGATCATCTCAAACAACAGCGGCATATAATGAACTGCTGGTGCTTGACCCATCTTTAGTGTAATATTCCGCTCAAATAGGTTGCCTAAGGGAAACAGATTGTAAAAAAGGCCATAGACACCCGTAAGCTGGATGGTACCATATTTTCGAACAGCACGAAGGGCAATCTCAATGGCACTTAAGGTACCCCCTTGCAGCTTCATTTTTTGCCCCACTTTTTCAATGATCGATTTCTTTCCATCCATACCAACACAGTCAATCACAATATCAGCACCACCATTGGTTATCTCCCGAAGATGCATCCCCATATCATCAAACTGCTCAAAATTAAAGGTTTCCACCTGATTCATCTTTTTTGCATGTTGCAGGCGGTAAGGCACATTATCCACGGCGATTACCCGCTGTGCCCCTTTCATCCAGGCAAATTTTTGCGCCATCAGACCAATCGGCCCACAACCAAGAACAACTACAGTATCATCCTGCTTCACACCGGCATTTTCCACACTCCAGTAGGAAGTGGGCAACACATCCGATAAAAAAAGAACCGCCTCATCGGGAACTTCTGCAGATTCCGGGATCACAAAAGGAAGATAATTTCCATAAGGTACCCGCAAATATTCTGCCTGGGCACCAGGATAGTTTCCATAGCGCTCCGTATACCCAAAGTACCCTCCGGTATCATAATGGGGGTTTCGGTTCGCGTTGTCACATTGACTTTCCATCTCATTTTCACAGTAAAAACAGCTACCACAAGCAACAGTGAAAGGGATCACCACCCGGTCTCCTTTTTTAACTTTAGTGACTTCAGACCCGATCTCTTCCACTATGCCCATCGGTTCATGCCCAATGACAAAGCCTGGCTGTGTCGGCACCGACCCAAGATAAATATGAAGGTCTGAACCACAAATGGCCATCGAAGTAATACATACGATAATATCATCCTGCTTCTCAATTTTTGGCGCTTCCACATCTTTCACCTGAATCTCTTTTACTCCTTGAACAGTGACCGCTTTCATAATCCACGATACGCCCCATTCCTTGTTTTCTTTTCAGTGTGCCCGCCTTCGGCTACTGTTATCAGGGGAGAATGAGTCACCTCTTTTAATTACTGTAAATGGGAAAAAAGTGATTCGATCAGGCATGAGGAATACTCCGCTGTGCCTTATCCAGTACTTGATGTATTCCCCCTCTGCCTTATTCCCTGTTCATCTCGAATCAAATAAAATAGGAGCCACCCTAAGATGCTAATCGCGAATACCTTCATACCCTAAAGGAGCAAAGATACGGAACGTTTTGGTTATGTACTTATGGCCAACATACCTAAAAAACCTGCCTAATAAGTAGGCAGGTTTCCCATCATTCTATAATCATCCCCTTATTGGATGGCAGCTTCCACTTCTTCCACCATCTTGGCTACAGACTGAAGTCCCCCACCAGAGAGATACCAGTAACCAGGATCGAGGTAAATGATTTTCTTATTTTTATAAGCATTTGTCTTCTTAACCAGTTCATTCTCAATGGAGTCTTTCACACTGGCATTGTTGCCTACTGCGGCATCACGATCGATGACAAATAAAATGTCAGGATTTTTTTCTAAAATATATTCAAAGGTAATGCTTTGTCCATGGGTACTTACTTCAATTTTTTCATCTACGGCAGGAAAACCAAATTCATCGTGAATCACACCAAAGCGAGAGCTGGGACCATAGGCGCTCACTTTTCCTTCAGTACCTAGAACGATCAATGCTTTTTCATCAAGGGAGGATGCTTTCTCTTTGAGGGCATTGATCTTCTCTTCTATCTCAGTGAGTGCTTCTATTGCTTCCTCTTCTTTACTAAAAAGCTTTCCAGCGATCTCTACGTTTTCTTTAAAAGAGCTTAGATAATCGGAGGGATCCACACCAACAAAAACGGTGGGAGCAATCTCACTTAACTCATCATACAATTCCTGTTGACGCGTAGAAATAAAGATCACATCAGGTTTAATTCGGCTAATTGCCTCAAAATCAGGCTCTTTTAATGATCCTGCATTTGTATACTTCTTATCTTTGTATTTCTTTAAGTATTCTGGGAGGTTTTGCTGGGGTACTGCGGCCACTTCTACTCCCAATTCATCCAGGGTATCGAGAAATCCTAGGTCAAAAACGACCACAGTTTTCGGATTTTTGACCACAGATGTTTCACCCAACTGATGTTTAATCAGAAATTTATCCGCCGCATCACTTTCTTTCTCCCCGGCATCGCCAGAAGTTCCACAGGCAGTAAGAAGAGCCATTAAAAGTAGCATTGTAATAGCAAAAGAAATTTTTTTCATCCTTGACCATCCTTTATATCTTTTTTATGAATTGAAATAGACACAGATCCGACAATCACCCATTTGCTTAATGGGAATGTCCATCCCGTATATTTCCTTTAGTGATTCTGTATTAATAATCTCCATGGTGGGTCCATCCTTTACAACCCGTCCATCCTTCAGAGCGATAATATGGTCCGAATAAACCGAGGCAAAGTTAATATCGTGGAGCACGATGACCACGGTCTTACCCAGTTCATCCACCAGTTTTCTAAGTATTTTCATTATCTGGACAGAGTGCTTCATATCCAGGTTATTAAGGGGCTCATCAAGGAGAATATAATCCGTATCCTGTGCAATGACCATCGCAATAAATGCGCGTTGCCGTTGTCCCCCAGAGAGCTCATCAAGATACCTGTTCTCCAGCTCACGGAGGTTCATATAATCGATGGCCTGATCCACCATCTTATGATCTTCCTCATTCAGATGTCCTTTTGAATAAGGGAACCGCCCAAAGGAAACAAGCTCCCGGATCGTTAGCCGGACATGCAGGAAGTTGGACTGTTTAAGTATGGCCACCCGTTTGGAGATATCATTAGCTTTCAGATCGCGGATATTATGGTTATCAATGATCACCTCCCCTGTATCTGCATCAAGGAGACGACTTACCATAGATAGCAGCGTGGACTTCCCCGCCCCGTTCGGGCCGATAAAAGAAGTGATCTTACCACGCTGTATATTAACACTCACCTTTTCTACAACTGCCTTTTTCCCATAAAACTTGGATAGTTGGCGAACCTGGATCATGTTGATCGACTCTCCTTTAGCAAGAGGTAGATAAAATAAACGCCTCCGGCAAAGTTGATAATCACACTCAGTGTTGTGGAGAAGGTAAAGACCCGTTCTACAACCCATTGCCCTCCTACAAGAGCGACAATACTAATCAGTGCTGCGCCAACAATAAGGATGGTATGTTTGTATGTCCGAAACAGTTGGTAGGATAAGTTTGCCACGATTAGCCCAAAAAAAGTAACCGGTCCTACGAGTGCGGTGGATACGGCAATCAATACAGTAGAGAGGATTAACATTTGTTTTACAATCTGATCATAGGAGACACCTAGGTTGATCGCTATCTCTCTTCCCAAGGAGAGTACATCCAGCTCGTTTACTTTTCGCCAACCGATCACCATGGTGACCCCCACAATAGCCAGTGCCCACCAGACAAGCTCCCCATTTACATTATTAAAACTGGCAAACATCTTATCCTGAACCTGCATAAACTCGTTGGGATCAATCAATACCTGAAAGAAGGTTGAGGCACTATTGAAAAACGTGCCTACCACAATACC
>CALJVA010000090.1 GCA_937975135.1 uncultured Thermoactinomycetaceae bacterium
CTGTATCAGCCCTAAACCTTATTCGACGTTTGGGGAAACTCACGCATCACCGAAGTGAAACCACCCGATTTACCTGATTATTAATGTCGTTTCAATACTTATCTTAACTGTTTTGTCTGACTGGCCGGTTTCAATCCTCTTTATTGAGGTGTTTCCATTGTGACCAAGCTCCCCTTCGCTGACATCATCAACGGTCAGCCAGTTTCAATCCTCTTTATTGAGGTGTTCTGATTGTGACAAAAATGATGAAAATGGGGATTCTCGCGGTCATGTACGGGTTTCAATCCTCTTTATTGAGGTGTTTTTATTTTGACTTTCTGAGCCAACAAGCGCAGCATATTCCTTCATCAGTTTCAATCCTCTTTATTGAGGTGTTTCCATTGTGACAATCTTAAGGAGTGAAATAACCGTGCAAAACGAGATTCTACGGTTGGCTGAAACTGTAGCAAAAGAACGATACAACGGTCACTTTACCCTTTTGAGGTTTACGACAAATTGGCGCTTCTGTTTTGACACCATCGAATTCAGTAGCGATCCAAAGGAGTGGCGAGAAAATATTAACAAAATGTACGAGGGTAAGACAATGGAATCTGCGATCTTGAAAGCCTTGGCTGATGAGTTTGAACGGAATGAATAATAAAACTCTATCTGTCAGCTCCAGTAATCTGACCTTCTGGATGAGGACAAACAAGGTCCCATGGCTCAGTCATGGGACCTTGTCTTTTACCCTTGATCTGCGATGAAAATTTTGAGGGATATCCGTCTGAAAAGACGGGTTCTCCGAAGAAATTCCCCTAATTATATCGCAGAATCATCTATTCTGCGATGAACTATCCACCTCAAAACAATTGCCGGAAAAATCGTCCAAGCTCCAATATGATTTCCTTCACCCACTGATGCACATTCTGATATTTGTGGAGAGTAAAATCATAGACATTCACTATGGACGAAAACATTTTTTGAATTTGGTGCATGTTATAAGGGTTACGTCAACGTTTTTATTGAAAAAGAGGGCCGTATAGGAGGATTTTTGTATATTTGTGTAGAATAGTTTAGTCGGAAGGAGGAGGATATTATGAAAAGAAAGATTTTATCCTTTGTCGTGGGAGCAACCCTCATTGGTACAGCTATTGCATTTACTAATATTGATCAAACTGAGGCAATTACAAAGCAAAAACAGATGGAAAAGGTGGAAGCGTTTCTTGCTAATGGGTTAGACCAAGCAAAAAGTAACGGCGAAAAATGGATTAGTAAAGTTGACAACAACAAAGAAATATATGCCCAAATTACTCTGAATAATAAAATAACTGTTAAGGAGATCAGCGATTTTGCAAAAAACAATAATTTGGAGATTAAAGGCTGGAGTTACTTGATCGACATTGGAAACCACACTGCTGTCGGTGGATATAGTATTGGTCCGGATGAATCAATGATAGAGGCAGAAAAAAGGTTTAACCACAGTCTGAAAGCAGTTATAAAGAGACAAATAGACATATTGAAAGATGAAGAAAAAAAAGAGGAATTAACTATGGAGATAAGAAACAATGCTCTTGCCAAACGAAAAGCTCTTGAAAAAAAGTTAAAAGAACTTTCAAATAATGACGCCCGCATTGTTTATGGGTTAAAAGTTAAAGGAAAGGCTGGAACTCTAGACAATTTACTTAATAACAAGCAAATCCATGCCTTAAAACAATCAAGTAAAGATGACCAAAGTACCGCACTTTATAAAAGTATTCCTGAAAACTGGTTGAAAGGAGCTGTGAAGTAATGGCCAAAAAGACAATATTGCTCTTAGTAGCGATTATATTTAGTTGTTCCTCATATGTTCTTGCTCATGATGGTGTACACAACTTTCCTGCAGATAAAATAGCACCTACCTATGGGAAGACAGGGGCATGGATCGACTACTATTTGGAAGGATACACCGAAGATCCAGCTCGTTATATTGAACATACATTTGTTTGGTTTGAGGATCGAGGATTTGAAGCGTATTTGCCAGAAAATGCATTTGAAGGTCTTGATCCAAGTGGAATGGAGATAGATATAAGTTTTTACAACTATGACGATGCGGCTTGGGGACAGGGAGCATATTCAGAACATCCAGAATCTCCATTTTGGTATAACGATATGCCTTATGGCTATATAGATACATCATTTTTGGACGACGATGAAGAACCTACTATTGGATTAGGCTCAGGTTATTGGTTGTTAGCCACCCCAGATACCTACTATTATGCCGCTTCTTACTTAAGGGAACCGTATACTGCAGAGTTCGATGACTTTAAAGTTACCGTTTCTCGGACTCACTTTCATGATGAATGGGATTACCCTATGATTTGTAGTGGTAAATATGAAGACCCTTGGTGCCGATTTGAAGATGGATATCCAGATAAAGGACCAGCTCGGGTTGTGCCATCGTGGGCGGGAGAAGCACCAGGACAATTTCAATGGATGTATCCTGATTACGATTTTCCTTATATAGAACCGAAGCATAATGGCAAAAAGTGTGAAGGAATTACCTGTTCACCAAAATAATAAACGGTTGTTAATATAGAAATTAAGGCTGCTGACCAGCATACTTTGTCAGCAGCTTTTTGTTGCAAATCAGGTATACGAATGGGAAGGATGGATTTTCCCATAAAACCCTAGCATCAAGAACACGAGTACGATGAACACATATTCCGGGAATTTCGTCACGAAATGCAATGCCGATATGCTTTGATTCTGCTGGGTGTCAGATACGCGACAGGCCCCAGAGGATGAGTAGCAGGGTCATGGAGACGACTCCGAAGACAAAGATGGCTTTCATAAACAGCCGCTCGAACCCTTCCAGATCCTTTTTTGACCCATTTCCACGCCTTGAGGATGCCGTCGGTGATGGCCTGTTCGAGGGAAGCTC
>CALJVA010000091.1 GCA_937975135.1 uncultured Thermoactinomycetaceae bacterium
ATTTAGGGAAAAGTTTAAAACGATAACGGTGGACAATGGGAGCGAGTTTTTAGACTGGAGGGGATTAGAGCGATCGTGTGTAAAAGAAGGTGGGTTACCACGGACACAAGTATATTATTGTCATCCTTATCATGCATGGGAAAGAGGAAGTAATGAACAGGTAAATGGACAGCTACGACGGTTTATACCGAAGGGAAGCGCAATATGTGAATACAGCATAGAGGATATATTAAAGATACAGGAATGGATAAATAATTATCCGAGGAGAGTGTTAAATGGGAAAAGTTCTAGGGAAGTGGTTGAGGGGTGGGGAAATTAGTAAAAGGGCATTCCCTCCCCTAGGGGAGGGAATATATAAAGCTTTAAAAGTTAATCGAAAAACATAAATGGACAATTAATTTTAACAGAGATTAAGTGTTTCATTTTAACTTGCAATTAGCGTCGACTTATCCGACTGACCCACAAACCATATCCTAAACATGTCCTTGTAACCTTTTAATGTTTATATCTCTTAAAACAAACGCTCCTTTCTGATTTCTGTCAATTATATCCAGAAAGGAGCTTAATCATTCATTCCTACTCAAAAATTTGAACAGCCTTATTTAATTTGCATTAAGCGTACTACAACTTCAACCACTATCTACAAATAATTTTAAAACAGTGAGCACATTCTACAGGCCTCTTTTTAGGTAGCCCTGTCAAAAGTAAGCCCTCTTTCTTAAGCTCAAAATTAATCTTACCATCATAACCCAATAGCTCAACTTTTTCAATATTCAACACATGGAGCAGAGGGCCACTCCCTCCTACAGAAAAACTTTTTATCAATGCAGTACCATCTTCAGGCCATCCTAGCTGAAAAGCATATACACAATTACCCTTTTGTGTAAAACGGTAATCCTGAGGAGTGTATTCCACCTCTGGTTCATCAAACCTATGTTTAGGCTGTACAGTCGTACTACCTTCCTGTGCAATATACCATGGACGCGTGCCATATATTCCTTCACCATTGATTTTAATCCATTCTGCCATCTTATTTAGTATGCTAATACATTCGTCATCCAGAGTTCCATCAGGACGTAAAGGAAAATTGATCAACAGATTTCCGTTCTTCGATACAATATCAACCAGCATTTCAATTACCTGCTTGGCGCTCTTATACTTCTGCCTTACATCGTAAAACCATCCACCTACACATGTATCTGTCTGCCATGGGTATGGAAACTTGTCTTTCTGGACACTTCGCTCAATGTCAAGAACGCCTATCGTATAAACCAAGGGATTTGTGTCCTTTTGAGTATACACTGCATGATTCACACCACCATGTTCTTTAATACTGGTATTATAGAGATGAGCGACGATCCCTAGTCCATATCTATCAAAGGGTAGAGGACCATCTGAATAAAGAAGGTCGGGCTTGTATTTATCAATTAAATCCTTTATCCTATCAAACCAGTGCTTGTGCCACCAGGGATTGTCGGTATACCATACCAAACCCGATTCCTGCTGCTTGACATATTCATCTTTGTTGGGATGATAGAAATCCTCATACTCCGGATCATTCCCATCGTAAGGAACTCCGGCATAAGGCCCTGATTTATCACATCCCTTGTTAACCGCCCACCAGGAAAACGAGGCCCCAAGATGTTCCGTAACCCCAAATGGAAGCCCACGCTTCTGCGCCGCTTCCTTAAACATTCCCACAATATCCTTCTTTGGTCCAACATTGACAGCATTCCACCTGTTATGCGTTGAATTCCAGTTGTCGAAATTATCATGATGTACAGCCAGAGCACAGAAATATTTTGCCCCCGCCTTTACATATAAATCCATTAAAGCCTCGGGATCAAAATTTTCTGCTTTCCACGTCTTGACCACGTCCTTCCACCCATGCTTGGAGGGATGACCGTATACCCTCCAGTGATGATAATACTGGTCACTCCCTTCAACATACATATTCCTGGCATACCAATCTCCATACATCGGTACCGATTGTGGTCCCCAATGAGCCCAGATTCCAAGTTTTGCATCTCTGAACCAATCAGGACATTCATACTGCCTTAATGATTCCCATGTTGGCTCAAAAGGCCCTTTCTCAATAGTTTCCCATTTTCCATAAATATAAATCCCCCCATCTTTATTTATTTGTTTTTAAGTTTTACAGAGGTTAAATTATAGCTTCAAGTCGCAATCTCCCCATTTTCATCCCACAGATCTCTCCAGTCCTTTGCACCTTCCCATAAAAACACCTGACCTTTAATCAAGCGGCAGTTCTTATCAATAGCCTCTATCTCCTTCATCTCCTCTTCAGTCAGTGGATCCTCAACCACGCTCTTAATGTTGCTAAGATAATGCTGACGCTTGGTAGAGAAAGGAATGGGTATTTGACCACGCTGTACAGCCCATTTAAGGCATATAGCAGCGGGATGAACATTATGTCTTTCAGCTATTTTGATTATAACAGGGTCTTCCAGAACAACAGTATCTTCCGGCGTCCTATCGCGTTCGGGACGATTTGGTGACCCTAGCGGACAAAAACCTATAGGCGTAATCCCATTATCTATTAGAAACTTGAAAAGTTCCGGCTGCTGAAAATGAGGATGCAATTCCATCTCATTACATACGGGCTTTATTTCTGCATCTCTTAATAGAAGCTTAAGCTTAGGAATAGTCATATTGGATGTGCCAATGTGCCTTACCAGCCCTGCTTTGACCAGTCGCTCCATCTGCCGCCAAGTCTTCATAAACTCTTCATGAATGTATGGCCTTGCATTTGGATCGCGATGATTTACATCACATCCCGGTGGATGAGCATTTGGGAAAGGCCAATGCACTAAATAAAGGTCAAGATATTCGAGTTTTAAATCCTTCAAAGTTTTTGCACATGCAATCAATACATCGCCTTCTCCATGCATATCATTCCAAAGTTTAGATGTAATCCAGAGTTCTTCACGCTTTATACCCGCCTGCATAACCTCCTGAAGTACTTCTCCAATAGCATGTTCATTTCCATATACAGCAGCACAGTCAATCATTCTGTATCCTACTGAAATTGCACCCCGTACAGCTTCAGCAACCTCTTCCGCCGTTGCATGATCAGAACCAAATGTCCCAAAGCCAATAGCAGGAATCTGTTCCCCAGTGCAAAGAGTTTTCTTTGGTACCTTATCAGGATCTACACCGTCTGGCGCAATGGTAAATTTTTGTTTGAGCATAGTTAATTCCCCCTTCTGCAATTTGTGAATGTATTTATGTATACAACACTCTACAATTAATCTTTTATCTAATTTTTTATTGACTCACTACACCCCAAAACTCAATCTGTATACATTCTAAAAACTTTGTTACCAATTCCATAGATACCATCCCTGTTTCAAAAAATTGTGTATTAGCCATACCACATGCCATCCCTAATCTTATAACCTCAATGGGTTCAGCTCCCCTACTTAACGCTACAGCACAACCAGCCACAAATGCATCCCCTGAGCCCACTGTATTAACAACTTTAATAGGAGAACTAAAAAAATGATACACCTTCCCATTGGGTAGAGCTACTACACACCCTTTATCTCCTAGGGAGATCACAGGGAAAACCACACCACTTTTTTTCAACAATTTCAAGGCAGATACATAATCCTCTTTCGTAGAAAAATCACACCCCATAACCTGCGCAAATTCGTGCTAGTTGGGTTTTACCATAAAAGGCCCTTCTTTTATCCCTTCTTTAAAATACTCCCCACTGGTATCCAAAATAAACATTTTTCCCTTTTTATTGGCAATACTAATAAGGCTTCTATAAAAATCTACAGGCATGCCCCTTGGCAGACTTCCTGAAGCCGTCACCACATCGCACTCTGTTACCATTTCCTCAAATCGTTTCAAAAAAGTTTTATATTCGTTTTCAGATACTATCGGCCCCGGTTCCAGGATTTTTGTGGAGGTGACATTCTTTTCGTCCATAATATTTATACATATCCGAGTTTCACCCTCTATCGGTACAAATCTACTTATAATACCGATATTTTGAAGCTGACTATGAATAAACTGGCCAGTAGCACCACCAATTAAGCCAGTAGCCATTACCTGCTCCCCCAAAATCCTAGCAACCCTTGCCACATTAAGACCCTTACCACCTGCCGTTGCCGTCATAGCTTTAGGCCTAAATACTCCGTGTACATGAAAATCATCTATCGCATATACCTTATCAATCGCAGGATTCATGGTAACAGTTAAAATCACCTGTACCCCTCCAGCTCATCTGCCAACGCATTGCAGCCACACAGCCGGATCTTTCTGCGCACAACTTCCTTGACAGCCTCCTTTGCTGCACCCATATAATTTCTTGGATCATTTTCTTCAGGTTTCACCCGGAATACCTCCTGAATCGCCTTCGCCATTGGTATTTTAAGCTCGGTGGCTATGTTAATCTTACAGATACCCCCCGCTATTGCCCTTTTTATGCTGTCATCATCCACCCCTGATGCACCATGAAGCACCAATGGTATGTCCACTAATTTCCTGATATCGCTCAACCGTTTAAAATCCAACTTAGGCTCCCACTTATATATTCCGTGGGCCGTACCAATTGCTACAGCCAGAGTATCAACACCGGTAGCATCTACAAAAGCTTTAGCTTCTTCGGGGACTGTGAAGGTAGCCTCTCGTTCTTCAACAATCATACCATCTTCGGCTCCACCTATACGCCCTAGTTCTCCTTCAACAGCAACTCCAACAGAGTGAGCCAATTCTACTACCTTTTTAACCAATGCTACATTTTCTTCATAAGGAAGTTCAGAACCATCTATCATCACCGAAGTATAACCGTTTCTTATACACTGAACAATTGTTTTATAGGATGGGCAGTGGTCTACATGAAGTGCAATAGGAATATCGTATAGCTCTGCCGCCACCTTTACACAAGCAGATATGTACTCTATGCCTGCGTGTTTCAAAGTGCCTGGCGTGGTTTGAACTATGACCGGTGCTCTCTCCTCGGCTGCAGCCTCCACAACAGCTTGAATTGTTTCCAGGTTATGCACATTAAAGGCAGCAATGGCTACTCCCTTTTCCTGTGCCTTTTTAATGAATTTAAGCGGATTAACCAATGGCATATTTCATCCCTCTAGTAATATTTTTCCTTTAACCTTACCAGGAATTTCCAAGTCAGCAAAAGCACTAGCAATATCCTTCAAAGGTATTATTCTGTCAATGAGCTTTTCTACCTTAATCCAGCCTTTTTTAAAATAATAAGCAGCAAGCTCCCACTCTCTGCCCGGAAAAGGCGCAGAATATGACATCCACGATCCTCTCACTGTATGCCCCTTACGATTAATGTACTCAAACTCCCTTGGATACAGCGTAATAGGCTTTGAAGGTGTACCAATGAACATCACACTGCCTTTGTTCGCCGCAATTTCCAGAGATAGCTTTTCTGTAAATTCAACACCTGCGGCTTCTACCACCATTTCAAAGCCCCGTCCTCCGGTAAAATCGCTAATTGCTTCCCTAAAACTCTTATCACCTGTATTTATACAAATATCAGCACCGTATTCTTTTGCGATATTCAGCTTTTCAGGGTCTATATCGAAAGCAAATATTCGCTTAGCTCCCAATATTTTTGCACATTGAAGTACTAAAAGACCGATGGTGCCCATCCCTACAATCGCTACATCATAGCCTCCCTTGAAATCCATAACAAAAAGTCCGTGCAAAGCAACCGTAACAGGCTCAAAAAACGCTCCTTCTGCAAAATCTACTTCCTCTGGAAGCTTTACTGCATTGATGGCCGGCATCTTCACATACTCGGCCCAGCTTCCAAAGGTGCGGGAACCTATAAATGAATAATTCCTGCATTGAGAATAATGACCCCTCAAGCAATCAACACACCTATGACATGGTAGCAAAGGTGCTCCTGCTATCCTATCCCCCACCCTTACATTTCTTACATCATCTCCCACTTCTACAACTTCACCGGCAAACTCATGCCCTAGTATAATAGGATAAAAATGTGCAGCATTACCTAATACCCTTGGTATATCCGAGCCACATATTCCCGTAAGTTTTACACGTACAAGAATTTCTTCTTTGTTTATAGTAGGC
>CALJVA010000092.1 GCA_937975135.1 uncultured Thermoactinomycetaceae bacterium
CATTTTACAAGAAGAGTATGAAGAGTTTATTTCCCGTGGAGCATCGATTACCGGCGATGCCAGTGTAGTCGATCAATTTGTGCAGGGGATGAAAAAACTGAGTGAGCAGCAATTGGGGAATACAAAGTCGGTGATGGTTTATGGAAAAATGAGCGATGAGAAGAAACAAGAAGCGTTGGCAGCAGGGCTTGATGTCGGACCTGTTGCACTTCAAGATCTGTTTATCCATTTAACAGGGAAGGATGAGTAAGGTGAATACGAAATCCATCGGGCGAAAAGTTGGACTGGATTTGTTCATTGAACAGATGGGTTGGACGGGATGGTTTATTGGTATTACCTTTATTATTCATCTCATAAAAGTTGTCTTTGCAACGTATCAAGGTGATGAAGTCAACGTTTATTACTTAAGTGGGCATATATCCTCAGGCATATATATGCTAGTCATCGGCATTATTGTAGGCCATGCATTTTTATCTTTCTATGTCGAAAACGGGGTGACGCGGAAGGATTTTTTTATAGGGGGTCTCTTGGCGGCGACCGGCTTATCCATTGCAATCCCGACGATTGTGTTGCTCATCACTTCAATTGAGATTTTTGTTGTCAAACTATTGAACCTGCCGATTATTTTTGAAACAAGTTTTAAGGTGGATATTGAGGATGATGGAAAGGTAGGCATTGGAAATGTTGTTTCCCACATCATTAACGGACCGGGAATTGACTTGGATAGCAACTGGTTCCTTTCTACTTTTGTCTTTATGCTCAATCTCATCTTCTACTACTTGCTTGGTTGGATGGTTGCCTCTTCATTCCAACGCTATGGATTTATGGTCGGACTAGGTACCATCGTTTTATCCTATACAATGATCCTCATCCGTGGCTGGTTGTGGGGAGACGAAGTTCGCGGGTATATCGCTTATATCCTCCCCTTCGATAAACTGGATCTACCATTGCACGGATTTATCATCGGCTCATTGGTATTAACGGCCCTGTCTGGTAAGCTGATTCGGCTCTTTACACGTCGTATGCCGATCAAGATATGAGGTAAGCATTGGATTGGAAAAGGTATCGCTTCCCTCCGATTTAAATGAAGTCTTTCATAGGTTTAAGTTTTCAGCCTCAACTCGGGAGTATTTGGGCCATTTCGTACCTGTTGCCCAGTACTCCCTTTTTTTCCTTTATCTATACACGATAAAAACGACCACGGATCCTTTGAGGTTAGTAGTCGTTTTTATAAGAGTTTCGTCACTAGAACTTCATTAAACCAAATGGCTTTCTTTTCGGTTTAATAGCCAAGCTAATCCCATGTTGAGGAGACCACCTAGTAATCCGATAAAAAGGATACCGGGACCAAAGGCCATCTGATGTGAACCATCTGTCTGTGCCTGATAATTAAAGATGAGGGTACCAAATAAGGAATGTTCAAAGGAGGACCAACCATTCATATCTGATAATATACCAAAGATGAGATAGCCTAAGCCGGTCAAAAGACTATATACAACAAATCCAAACAAAAAGGGACGGAAGAGAAAGAGGATTTTCGTTCTTGTTTTCATCATTCTCCCTCCTGTTTAACCAATAATTTACGTGCGCGGATTGCTTCCATTAGGCGTTTACCATCTTCCGCAGGTGGAATTAAAGATAATGGGTGAATTCCTAATACAATTACTACTGCCCATCCAAATAAATCGGAGCCAGGCCAATAACCCATCCATACGAGCACAGCGATGATCAAAGCCATTGCAAAAGGTAACAAAGGACCTGCTAAGGTTATCTTCCATTCGTTTTCTGGAGTAGTCTGGCGACGTACAATTTGCAGTACTAACCGTTTTACTGCCAAAAAAGAGGGGCGTCTACCATCATTGCTTTTTTGATAACTTACATGGTGCCCCCATTCATGCAGGATGTTGCCTAAGAGATAAAAAAAGCCGACACAAATACCCTGCCATAACCATTCATTGACTTCTAACGCAAAGAGTAAAAAGCTTGTGATTGCAACCAAAAAAAATCCTAGTAATCCATGGGCTTTTAAAACAGCCATTCCAATTCGGCCGATGGCTGTTATCCCGATTCCCTTATCCGCTCCTAAATCGATACGGTGTCGAGTTTGCCAATCTGCACCTTGCAAGATTCGCATAAACACCAATACTGTAATCCAGCGCTCCTGTAACCAGATTTTAAGTGAACGCTGCTGACGAACGTTAATCAGGTAGCGTTCATTTAACTGAAGCACAAGCTCTCTAATGTCTGGCAATACTTGTTCAGGAGGCCAATTATGTTTTTTACATACGCGATTGCAGATTTCAATGATTGAACGGTGTCCGTCTACTTCTTGTAAGATTTCGTAGCTCACATCATTAATTTCGTGCCGGATGTCCAATACATGATCCTGAATTGCATCTTTTGTTAATTCAACATGCTCAGGCCAGACGGGAATCGTGGTATCACGAATCATGTACGTTCCCTCCCTCGTTCCAACAAAAACGCAACCAGAAAGGCGACTAACACATATGCAAGTACTGCAGCTGCGTATACTTCGGCAGACCAGCGGGCTTGTAGTACACCGGTCCCGTAAAACAGTGGTAAACAAATGCTGACAAATACTAAGTTAACCATCCATTTCCCTGTGAATTTACTTTCATCAATCGGCAATGCAGTACCAACTACAAAAGCGGTGGCTAGAAACAACTCAGCATGCATGAAAAAGGACAAAGATTCGCTTAAACCTGGAAATGGAAGGCCGGACAAGAACTGAAATGTTATTAGCAATAGCCATGCCATTAGTGGCAAGAAGGTGAGATGGGGTAGCATTTTTCCGCTAATATAGATATGGGTTGGTAGGGGCAACAAGCGAAATCCGTCCTTAACTCCAACATCTCTTCCTCGGGATATCAGCGGGTAGATGGATAACAAAAATGGAAGTCCGAAAAATAGGATCATTCCGTATAGAGGTAAGTATAAGTCCCAATCACTCAACCGCAGTATCCCTCCGACTAGTGCGAGAAAGAAGAGAGAAACAGCGGTATACAAGTGGGTCTCTGCATCCCGAAAACCTCTTCTCCATTCTAAAGCGGCAATACAAAACAATTGCAGCCGTGGAAATGACAGTGAGCTTAACCATACCCGTTCACTGGCATCATCGATCCGCTGCTTGGAATTGAGATAAAAGAGCAGTCCCACTAACATAAGTAATCCGATCAACCATCCGAACAACAGTCCCGCTTCAGGCAACCATGTTTCCGACTTCTTTGTCCAACTGATAACGGCTTTAGAAAAGAAGATCCCTGGAAGTGGTGCGGACCAGATATCCCACCCTCGCTGGAGGAACCATATTCCCAATGATAACCCTGCAAAAAGCGATGACAGAAAGAATGCACCATGAAAAAGTCGTTGCACTGAAGCTGTGCGCCCCTTTGCTACCCAGCTTGCTAGCAGGTGAATGACTTGCTGCCAGACCATTCCAACAAGCATGGCACAGCTCAACACCACGGCATACAAGAGTATTGCTCCAAACTTTTGATAAAGTGGTAGAGATAAGACATTTAACAAAACCAACAATACTGGTAAGAAGACGGACAAGATAAGGAGCAACATTAAAAATGATATCGGTAATAATTGTCCTCCAATCCATGCTGAAGGATGAACGGGAAGAGTTTCTAAAAAACGATTCTTCAAACCGCTACGAATTCCCCATTGCCAAAATATTCCCATAATCATAGCGATCAAAAGAAATGTAACTAAACTCATACGCTGTAAAAGAAAAGTTGCTACTACCTCATCGGGTTCTTCTCCAAAAAAGGTATCATAGGTGGAATGATAAACGTACCAAGCGGATGCGATTACACCTGGCAATAACAATAGTGGGATGATTCCGACCAATGGTGAACGTTTCGTCATTTGCCACCAGCGATTTTTCCAAGTGGTAAGTATCATCTTACCAATGATCCAAGATTGCATGAATTTGTCCCTGCCTATCCTGAGATTGAGTGAGTTGAATGTAACTCTCCTCTAAGGAAGTAGATTGACACTGTTTTAGTATCCACTTCACTTCTCCCTGGATCAGTTCCATCCCTTTTTGAATCAGGCAGACCCGATCACAGACTTGCTGTGCAAAATAAAGGTCATGAGTGGATAACAGTACTGCTATCTTTTTTTGTTTGATTTCTTGCAGTATCTGTTTCAGTAAATGGATCATTTCCGGATCCAAGCCAGTTGTTGGTTCGTCTAAGATGAGCAAGCGTGGCTGATGCAGTAGAGTTGCCACTAGTTGTACTTTTTTTCGCATTCCATGAGAAAAAGAGTGGAGCAGACGCTTTCGGTCTTCCCAAATGCCGAGGAGTCGTAACCATTCTTCGATTTGTTGATCCGTTTTAGTCATAGGTAATTGCCGGATTGCGGCAATAAAGCGAAGAAACTCCCAGGCTGTCAAATCTTCCATTAACTCATCTACATCTGGCATAACACCGATCATGTGTTTTATCTTCATGGTGTGTTTGGTGACATCAAGGCCATCAATAGTGATTGTCCCATCATCTGGTGTCAAGAGGCCGGTCATGCTTTTAATCGTAGTGGTTTTTCCAGAGCCGTTGGGGCCTAATAATCCAAATATTTCCCCTTCAAATAGAGTAATTGAAAGGTTTTTTACTACAATGTGATCACCATATGATTTTGTCACATTTTCTATTTCAAGCACTTTTTTCTTTCCCATTCACTATTGCCTCACATCATTGGAATACCCCGGTCTGGGGTTTTATGTTACAATATAAGTTACACTGCACTTAAAGGGAGCCGCAGTGTGTGATAAAGTTCAGGGGACGGGCGATTACATTTCGCAGCCTACTTGCACAGTCTTTTCGTCAATGCTGATACTTGCATAGAAGCTTCCGCCTTTTGAGGTACAGTATGCAGCATAACCACCAATTGCAATGATGGCTGCAAGGGCGACAACACTCCAACTGATCGCTTCGTTCACCTGGACTTTTTCATTGAATTGAACTTGTGGACGTACATAATTCATAAATATCAACTCCTTATTTTCTAATTAAACATAACATTCACCTGACCGGGGCAAGTCCAATAATATAGAATAATTCGTTTATAAGTCAAGTACGATATATAGCGAAAAAATGCAATAATTTTTATTTATAAAGGAATATAATCCTCCATTTTGCAGAAAGCTCGTTAAAATTAAAAAAATCTTTCATTTTTATTATGATGGGGATATTTGTTATTATGCAATATTAAGGGGATGACAGTGTTTTTTTCACCTCATATAAACAATTTGTAGTAGATAACTATTATAATATATGTAGGAGAAATATAAAATTAATCCTTTATGATTACCGAAAATCTGATTCTAAGCTTCTGAAGCTTTTTTCACGTGGATGTTACTGAAAGAGGGGAGTGTACTGTAGTTGAGATAAGAAATGACCCAAACCTTACCGGTGAGGGTCATTTCTTATTTTGGAGATCTAGAAGGAGTGTCCTCTGTCCATTCTGGATAATCCTAAATACTGGATCAATACATGACCAATCCTCCATCAACGATCAAATACTGCCCTGTTATCTGGCGTGCCCAATCAGATGCGAAGAAGAGAACAGCCCCAGCCACATCCTCGGGTCGAGTGACCCGGCGCAGGGGAGTGGAAGAGCGGATCAGATCGAATACTTCCGGTGTTGTCTTTTCACTGGCCCGTGTTGTATCTAGAAGACCTCCTGCCACTGTGTTCACCGTAATATTATGGGCTCCAAGATCGGCAGCTAAGGTGCGAGTAAAGCCCATCAAAGCCGCCTTAGCTGCGGTGTAATCGTGATAGGGGACAACAGGGTGATTTACAAGGTTGGTTCCAATATTGATAATCCGACCAAATTGTTTTTCCTTCATTTTTCCAATGACAGCTTGAACACAATGAAAGCTCCCCTTAAGTGTTCCGTCCAGTTGATCTTGCATCTCCTGCCAAGTGAGCGTATCTGCTTTGGACAGGTTGTCTGGATCAAACTGGTAGTTATACAAGGCGTTGTTGACCAGGATATCTACAGAACCAAAGGTTTGCTCAATTTGCCGTACCATGTTTTGTACAGCTTCTTCGTTCCGAATATCCGCTTGGACTGCAAAGGCTTCGCCTCCTTCGGAGGTGATTTCTGCCACGACTTGATCGGCTTCCTCTTTACTTTTTCGATAGTTGATAGCAACGGCCGCCCCTTCTGCTGCAAAGGCACGGCTAATCGCTGCCCCTAGTCCACGACTGGCTCCGGTTACTAATGCAACTTTTCCTTTTAATTTCATCTGCTTCCCTCTTTTCTTTAATATAGAAGTGATGGTTGAGTGACTCGCTCATACCGGAAGCTTTGGGGTCTGCCCTAAGATTTTATTCCCTTCTTATCACGGATTCCAATGAAAAAGACCCCTCCCCAAAAAGGGAGCGGTCTTTGAAATAACAAGTATCCCGTCCGTACTCCCTTCGCTGGTATAACCCAGATCAGGTTCAAAGGGTTGGGCATGAATCCCTCTCAGCCTAGCGGCACCCCTGTACTTAAATGCATCTATATGCTTTTACTCTATTCTACCATATTAGAATCATTGTGATTAGAGCTCTTATATTTCGTTGTTAGCGATCATCTGGATGAGCTGCGGAATCGAAAACGAGAGAAAAATTTGTACATCGCTTTTTCCTCCGACAAAAAGAAATCAGAGGGCAAGCGGAAGAGGAGGGTTGGACTTATTGAAGGCCAATAAGCCCAAGAAACCCCCGATATTCCTCATTCTTCGGCCTAGAGTGTAAGGGGTTTTGCAGTAGATGTGAGGAATTGACTATTGTTTCTTCTAGGGCTTCAAAGTGCGAGTCAGTTCAGATCAGAGATTGTCATATCTGATTCAATCAATTATGATATAAAAAGAAGCCTTGCATAAAATACGTAAAGCGGGTGCAGTAACACCCGACCCGAGATGCGAAGTTGCCGCCTAAACAGGTGGCCACAAATTCGAGAAATGACCCGATGTCTGACAATGGGTCATTTCTTTTTTCTTAGGGCTTTTTAAAAAAATGATCGGAGTTGATTATTTTCTTGATGATATAAGGTGTATAGCCATCTAAGAATGGAAAATTTTATGCCATTCTTTATTATTGATTTAAAATTCCCACATAAGATCTATTTAAGCAATTTTTCCTTGACATTTAAAAATTATTGTCATATGTTTATAATATCCAATTTTGAAGAAGAATTTTTAAAAGAAAATATTTACCCTTTTTCTTGCTGTAAAGATTGTATATTTACCTAAAAAGGATCAAGTAAACAAGGATAATTAAAGGAACCAAGGTTTAAAAAGGTGTGGTCATATGTTTAAAAAGTCCTTGTTATTTATAGTTATTTTAACACTTGTTTCAAGTGGTTGTTCTCTTTTGTCAACACCACAGGGGGAAGAAGTTTCTAAAGCGAATGTAGGAAAAAAGAAGCCAGGGATTGAGGACTTTAAAGCGGCGACAGAAGTGGAAGAGATGTTACGTGAAGGCCCCGGGATCTTTGCTGGAGATCAATACGATGAAGAAAAGCTACGGAAAGAGCTGGACAAATTTTCTGAAGATCTTACTGGGGAAGAAGTGTATAACCGATTAATCTATCTTTTGGCGGAAGATTATGAGCCCCTGATTGATGAAATGAAAAACTTGGATGTAACCCATACCTTGGATCGAAAGATGCCAAAGAGAGGAAACGGAGAATCGGATGGGGGAGAGAGTAGCCAAGTAAATGTGGTGATCCTTCTCGATGCCAGTGGAAGCATGAAGGAGAAGGTGAGTGGCCAAGTCAAGATGGAGTTAGCCAAGGAGTCGATACAGCGGTTTGTATCTGAGTTGCCTGAGGGTACCCAAGTTTCCCTGCGAGTGTTTGGCCATAAAGAGGGAAAGAGCAAGAAGGAATCCTGCCAAAGCAGTGAAACTGTTTATCCTTTATCCACCTATGAGGAAAGTCGTTTCTCTTCGGCCCTTAACCGCTTTGATGCCCAAGGTTGGACTCCCTTGGCCAAAGCGATCCGAGATGCCAAAAGCGATCTTACTCACTCTTCCGGTGAAGGGGTACAAAATCTTGTCTACATTGTAAGTGACGGAGAAGAGACGTGTGGCGGAGACCCAGTCAAAGAAGCTCGCGCCTTACATACTTCGGAGATGAAGGCGATTGTGAATATCATCGGATTTGATGTAAGCAATGCCGAGCAGCGGGCCCTCAAAGAAGTAGCTAGAGCAGGAGGAGGTACCTACAAAAGTGCTCGGTCTGCTAGTGACTTGGAAGAGCAGTTACGGAAAGAACGCCGACAACTTATGAATGAGTTGAACGAATGGACTTCTTTGACAATTGCTGATCTAAATAAACGCCGGGATGAAATGCTACGAGAAAAAGGGAAGATTGCAGAGGAGCTCTATGATTTAAAAAGTCTAGAATCAAGACGCTTATCCAATGCATGGGATTATGTAGTGCGAACAAAGCAAATGAAGGCGGAAAACATTCACACTACTATGTTTCGCTTATTACGGAATCGATCCGATGGAATCCATGACTATATTGGCAACTTAAATAAAGATACAAGCAATCGGATTTCCAATTCGTACCTTGATGCGCTTCAGGAGTTAAGGAAGAAACGAAGAGAGATAGAGTATGAATCATAGAAGCTTTGTATGGCGGTATGGGAAACCTATTGCTCTCATTAGGGAAAAGATAAAAATCCTTTTATATTCATGCCATAGAAAGAGTGAAAATATGTTCAAGAAGAATGTGCATCTAGTGCTTATCCTTACCCTCATCTTAAGCGGTTGTTCTTTGGTTACCCAAACACTAGGAGGAGAGAATTCCAAAGAGAAAAAGGAAAAGAAACCAGGAATTGAGGACTTTAAAGCAGCGACAGGGGTTAAGGGGATTTTGCGAGAGGGACCAGGGATACTCTCTGTTTTATGAGTGTTATTCATCAAAAAATCTCCGTTGGACAATCGTTGATCCATCGGAGATTTTTTTAATCCCTATTGAAAAGAGGAGCTTCACCAATCTGTCTTGAAGGAGCACAAATAAACAGGATTAAAATATCTTTTCATAATATCGTAGAGATTGGAAAGGAGAGGCGAGATGAAAGACCTACAACGACTTATTGATAGTATCGCCTATATTGAAGAGGGATTGGACTCAGAACTTCAAATCGAAGAAATTGCTGGTGTCGCCAAGATGTCGAAGTTCCATTTTCAGCGTATGTTTCACATGCTAACGGGGGTCACCGTAGCCGAGTATATCCGTCGACGTCGATTAACCATGGCGGCTCAGGAGCTTCTCCATTCTGAAAATAAAGTTATCGATGTGGCTTTAAAATTTGGCTATGAATCCCCAGAGTCTTTTGCCAAAGCATTTCGCAATGTTCATGGAGTTAGTCCTTCCGCAGTAAAGCGACATAGTAGACCGCTAAAGGCGTTTCCACGACTCTCCTTTCACATTCAAATCAGGGGTGATCAAGAAATGGAATACAAATTGGTGAAGACAGAGGCCTTCTCTGTCGTTGGGAAGGGAATACGAACATCAACAATTAATGGACAAAATCATCGTGACATTCGAGCTTTTTGGGTAGAGTCCAACAAGAATGGATTGGTTTCAAAGTTGGATGCGATCGGAAGGAAAAAGAAAGTGCTTGGGATCTGTATGGATTTTGATCAACATCTGGATGAGTTCACATACTTTATTGGTGTAGAAAAAACTGCTGATGAAAATGATCCAAAGTTACCTGATGATTGGGCGAAAAAGACCATTCCCGCAGCTACTTGGGCAGTCTTTCCTGTACACGGTCCCTTGCCTGAGGCAATTGA